>NZ_JAMDJP010000031.1:0-50557 GCF_023475945.1 Shewanella sp. 8A | reverse complement strand
ACTCATTCATTGATTTAATTCTTTGATTACTCGCCAAACGGCAGAGTAATTTCGATTAACTCAACACCTGTGAGTGTCCACACAGATTTGCTTGATAAATTGTTAAAGAGCGTTGACCATCGCATTATCACAAGTGATTTCAGCGGGTCAGGGCTGCGTATTTTACGCATTCCCGTTTTTGCGTCAAGTAGTTTTTTAAACTTTCTTTTCGCTCATCAAGGACTGAATCACTTGATGAACTGGCACTTGAAACTGCGTATCGCTGTCTGCCGTGTCAGTGGATGCGCATTATAGGCAGCGGAACTTTTTGTGCAAGCGCTTTTTTAGCCCCTAAAGACTGTACGCCGACATTTTAAGCATTATGTTTATTTTTTATCTATTTTGGCTTGGTTATTCAATTTTGATGTAAGTTTTTATCTGATAAATGATAATTCGCGCTCAATTTTTCGGCAGCAGTCTAGTGTAAAAGTAAATAATTCATTACCATATGACTTGCTGTTAACAGTTATTTATCATTTTCTATTTCATTCAGAGAGCATTTATATGCAAAAGTCATTTCTTATTGTTTTGGTTATTGCCATTCTTGGCGCAATTGCGCTATCTCAATTTGCAACAACATTACCCGCTTACATCGCCTTTGTTGCTGGCGTGATTATTACCACGCTTATCTTTAAATTTGTCCCTGATTTAGGTACCACTCAAGCTGCTGATGAACAATATGTCGGCCCGACAATGACACTCTATGTAGGCAACTTGCCTTATCGTGTGCATGAGGGAGAAGTGAAAGTCTTGTTTGGTGAATTCGGCCCAGTCAATTCAGTCCGTTTAGTTCGAGATCGTAAAACAGGTCGCCGTAAAGGCTTCGGTTTTGTTGAAATGTCCGAAGCAGGTGCTCAAAAAGCAATGGTTAAGCTAAATGACTTTAACTTCCAAGAAAGAACCTTAAAGGTTAGAGAAGCTAAGACTCAAGATTCGGAAGCCGCTGATCGTACAGGTACTGATGAATAATCTGCGTTAGTTTATCCGTTCTGGTTGATTGTGGTGATTCGCTCTAGGGCAGAAAAGCCACAATCGACTAACATAGTCATCAATCCCTCACTGATTTCCGCTTTAGTATAAAACGCCTGCATAACCGAATCTTGGTGCGCGTCTTTTAGACCTTGCTGTTCGCTCTTAGTAGCTAACAGTGTTTTGACTCGTTTAGCTATTGCCTCACCTGAATCAAGCAGAGTCACACCTTGACCCAATACCTGCTGCAATTCATCACGCATCATGGGGAAATGAGTACATCCAAGTACCAATACATCTAACTCCGCCTCGACAATCGGCGACAATATCTGCGTTAATCGCACCATATCCAGCTGACCAGTGGCAATCTTCTGCTCGGCCATCAGCACTAATTCCGAACATCCGAACAGCTCGACATGGCAGTCATCGGCAAATTGGCTAATGAGTTCGTGAGTATAGTGGCGCTTTACCGTACCTGGGGTGGCAAGCAAACCAATACGCTTACTTTTAGATAACTGCGCCGCGGGTTTAATGGCGGGGACAACTCCCACCACAGGAATAGATAAAGTTGCACGCAGCGCGGGCAGCACAACCGTACTCGCGGTATTGCAGGCAACGACAACAATTGCTGCATGGGTACGCTCTACGACTTGGTCGATTAGCGCGACACAACCCGAGACAAGTTCCTGCTCTTCCAACTCGCCATAGGGCAATCTGGCATTATCGAATAAATAGCAGTAATCGTGATGTGGGAGCAGTTTGCGAATTTCAGCTAATACGGATAGACCGCCGATGCCAGAATCGAATACTAATATTGGTTGCGACAAGCCCATCTCCAGTTAATTCTTCGCCCCATGCGCGGGCGGATTTTCCCACAGCTTTGCTCAAACCGCAAAACCAAGATGCTGGACATTCGTGTCACCTAGTATAAAATTTGCGCCCCAATTTACAGCCACGGTGAATCAACAATGAATTTAACAGCAATGGATCCCACGACCTATGATGCGCAACTGACTGCAAAGCGTATCAAGCTAGAGCAGGCCTTTGCCCAATTTGAGACGCCGAGTGTTGAAGTGTTTGCCTCTGAGCCTGCCAACTACCGTATGCGCGCCGAGTTTCGCGTATGGCACGAGGGCGACGATTTATACTATTACATGTTTGATAAAGTATTGAACGACAAAGTACGTTGTGATCAATACTTACCTGCGAGTGCGTTAATCAATCAAATGATGGCGGCACTGATCGCCGAGTTAAAACCTAACCACAGCCTACGCCACAAACTCTTCCAGGTTGATTTTTTATCAACGCTCAGTGGTGAGATTCTAGTATCACTGCTGTATCACAGACAGCTTGATGACCAATGGCGCAGCGAAGCCACCGCGCTCAAAGCCAGATTGAGCAGCCAATTTAAGGTCAATATCATTGGCCGTGCGCGCAAACAGAAAATCGATTTAGATAAAGACTTTGTGGTTGAGTCACTGCAAGTGAATGACAGAGTTCTTCATTACAAACAAATCGAAAACAGTTTTACCCAGCCAAATGCCAAGGTGGCAATCAAGATGCTGGAATGGGCTATCGACGTAACTCAACACAGCCAAGGCGATTTGCTGGAGCTTTACTGTGGTAATGGCAACTTCTCTATCGCGCTGGCACAAAACTTTAATCGCGTGCTCGCGACCGAGTTAGCTAAACCTTCGGTGGATGCAGCCCAGTTCAATATCGAAGTCAACAATATCGATAATCTGCAGATTATTCGTATGTCGGCGGAAGAATTTAGCGATGCGATGGCGAAAAAGCGCAGCTTTAGACGCTTAGAAGACATCGATCTGGATAGCTATGTGTGCAACACCATTTTTGTCGACCCACCACGAGCAGGTATTGACCCAGCTACGTTGGACTTAGTGCAAGGTTATGAGCGGATTTTGTATATCTCGTGCAATCCCGACACCTTAAAAGACAATTTGCAGCAATTAAATCAGACTCACAAGGTGACACGTTTTGCGCTATTCGATCAGTTCCCTTACACCGACCACATGGAAACGGGTGTACTGCTAGAGCGCATTAAATAAGGCTTTCTTACAGTTTAAACCATCAGAAAATCTATCTGGGTACGGCGCTGGGTACGGGAACCTTTAAAACGCCCAATTTCCGATAGCCTTTACTACCCAAAAGTCCACCAGCAATGCTGGTGGCGAAATCTTACTAATGCATAGTTTGGGCAAGCGAAGACAGACCATTAGTCTCTAAAATATTCAAAATCTATAGGGCTTGTGTCCAGTTAAGCTAGCAACTGATAGTAGTTTTGGATCTGAATATTTTAATTTAGAATAAAACCTTTATTTAACAATAGCTAGTATGTGCTTATTTGTAGTAATTCGCATTGATACCCACCGATATACCCACCATACGCTAATGCCTTAGCGAGATGATTCTTTGTTTGACTATTTGCTAGTCGTATTAGCTGATCTTGCTCGTTTTCTAGGGCGGGGATCTGAAGTCTGGTTTTGCTCAGTGCTTTCTTCCGATTCTGTAGCCTCTATGGGCTCCTCTAAGGGAAGTTCCACAATGTCGATTAAAGTATGGGCTCTAGTTGCTTGCATCAGATGGTCAGCAGTGAGCTTTGAGCGGTTTTTTACAGCTTTTTCAATGATAGCAAATAGAATTGATGAATTGTCTTTTACGGCTTGAAGTTCACTCTTTAGCGCAGTCACCTGTTTTTTTAAACGGTTATTATAGTTTTTCTGTAGATGAAGTTCACCACTAAGCTTCTTATCTGTAAACGACTGGTTGAACTTTATTTCTGCTTTTTTCGCTTTTTCTGTATTTTTAGCTTTGAGTTCTTGCTCCTTTAAACCGATGAGAAGCTTATAGTTATCATCGATGATAGACTTAAAGAGTTGAATATTCGTGATTTTTGCCTCTTCTGCCATCTCCTTGAATTTGTTCTTATGCTCGATTGAAACACTGATGTTGAGCATCTTGGCTTTGCATGCAAGCCTCCTATTGTGTGCTTCCCATGCTTTTTCCATTTTTCGATAAAATTCGAAAGTGGCTCTTTCATTACTGTCTTTAAACCAATTGAAAAGCGTCGATTGAACTTCAAATATTGTTGGATTCTGGCTAAAAAAAATCCCTTTTTTGTAAAGGTATTTAGTCACCCAAGCCAGTAGCAATTTGTGCGTTTTGTTTCGGTAAAAGAAGTCAAACTTTGCTTCAAATTCGGCCTGGCGTTTAATGTCCATCATGCAAGAACTCATTATCACTTAGTGTTGATGAAGTAAATACTTTTTAAAACTTTATTTACTGTAAGTCTAACATTTTTTTGTTTAAAATTACTAGCAATTTACTAGTAATTTTAAATTGCAATTACCTACTGGTTATGGAAGTATTTATTAATAGTTTTCTATCATTGAAATTCAAATGAAGCGCTTACTTAGTTCGCTCAAAGGTGCCAAACCAGAATCCAGATTTTTTATTTCCCTATGGTTTAGATTTTTTGCACCTGAAGCAGGGGTCCCATTACCCGTAGCAGATATAGCAAAAAAGCTAGGCGTTTCTAAGAATGTTGTAATGTCGTCTCTTGCCTACATGACTACTGAAGGTTTTTTTGAAAGGAGTCACATTCATCTAGGAGTTAAGGCTGGCAGACCCACATCACTGTATTTTGCTACCAATAAACTGCTTGCTATTTTATGTGATGATGAACATACAAGATTTCACGCTGGTCTGATCGAAGAATTACATTTCAACAATCACCAACATTTGACGTTGAGCAATCGTTTACTGCTTTGTGTCTTCTTGCTTCACGCAAATGAGTACGGTTTGGTGGAAAACTTGGGATTCTCAGTCATTGCTCAGATGACTGGAATGAGTAATGACCAATTCAATTCACAGCTAGATAAGCTTTCTAGGCTTAGATATCTCAGGAAGTTGAGTTCTGGGGTCACTTCAAAGGTGATTTTTGGATCCAGGCCTTCAATTTATCTGCTAGATATTACAAATGAGCGGTTTTCTAGTGCAATATTCCGCTCCGTTACTTGTGAGCAAGCAATTTCTACTGAAGAGTATCAGCATATCCTTAAGAAATTGATTTCTATATCGAACAATGGCTTAGTTTCTTTCAGTCATTTACAACAGAAGGACGACGATGATAGCAAGACCATTAGCACGAATGCATATGCTCAGTGTAGAAAGCGATTCGCGATGGCAATCGGTATTGAAGGTGCTGAATCTAGTTGGATATTTTTTTTCGAATTAGCTCGTATGCCTGCATTGAAAAAATTTTTATTCGAAAAAATATTGCTGACAGTGGCTCAATCAGCCATTTCTAGGAGAAAACTAAACCAAGAGTGGCTAACACAATTGAGTGTCAGTTTCTGTCAGGAGCTACAGCCAGTATTTTTAAAACAGGGAAAAGTGTTGATTGGGAAAGATTATGCTGAAGATATTGATAAAAATAGCAAAAAAAGTCATGTGATTGAACGTGAATCAGGCGATGAGGTAGACCTGTTTGATACCACAGATTTGAGTGTATTTGCTGAGGTCTTAGTGAGATGTGTCATATTCCCAGCGGTTGAAACGCTGAAATACAAGACAGCTATCCTTAAGAAGCATTTCAAAGCGCCATTTAAATTTGCTTTTTTATTGGATGAAAAATCAGAAGACGTTATTGAGATTAAGCGCCCACTTGACATTTATTACTTATATCCTATCTCGAATGGTCCCTATGAAAAGCGGGTTTACATTGTAGATGGTGAAGTTCATCCGATTGAAATCAACGTGGGAATAGACTAAAAACTGCACAAAGCCAATGATTTAATTATCTAGTGATGTGATATCCCTTCGCCCTTGCTCGCCCGATCTACCGCTCAATGATTGACGGGGATTTCAGTTATTGCGATTGTCTGTTTGTTAATACTACAACCCTGTAGCCACACCTACTACTCAATAGTATTCCTTCAGCCAGTATCTCTAACACTATCTACCCATGAACATACAGCGTTAGCTGCCATCATAGGCGAGCTAACTTTTGCAACTGATATCAAGCACTTTTTGGCTTTTGAGTTATAAATTACACAGACCATATACGTTATGTAACTTAACCAATATGGGAACTCAACATGTCAAAACGTCATCCACTCAATACCAACCTTACCGTCATCAGCAATGGTCAATACCAAGGTCTCAATGTTTATCCTAGGCCACTCAGCGCTGAATACTTAAGCGCTATTCTACAGACCTTACAAGCGGCTCTGACTGAGCACCCTCGTACCTTTATGGTGCGGTTTGATTTACATCTACCACAGCTCAATTTTCGCGACTCACCTATAGTTTATGATTCAACGGTGATCAGCAAATTCTTTAAATCTCTGGATGCCAAAATCCAGCATGATAGGCTTATCAAGGGCTGTGAGGGTAAACGGGTTCATCCTTGTACTCTGCGTTATATTTGGGCAAGAGAGCGAGCTGATGCCGATACAGACCATTACCATATCGCTATCTTCCTCAATAACGATGCCTATAGCCATCTCGGTAATTACAATCGAAGCGGACAAAACCTGAGTACTAAGATTGTTGAAGCTTGGGCCAGTGCCTTGGGATTAGATGATTACAGTACTCGGCATTTAGTGCATTTCCCTGAGGATACGCCAGTTTACTATCTCAATCGTAATGCACCGAATTATCCTCAAACCTTTGCGGGTGCTTTCTTTCGCTTGAGCTATCTAGCCAAGCTAGAGACTAAGCATTATGGCGATAGAACACGTTCATTCGGTTGTAGCCGTATTTAGGTGAGAGAGTGATTAGCTTACTTAGCGCTAAGTGCGGTTGCTAGTGGGGTGAGTTAAAAAAGGGAGTAAAGGGCAAGGGATTAAGGTCCCTTGCTTTTGCGCTCATAGTAGAACAGTAGCGATATTCACAATGCAGACTTGATGACATAGTCCATTGGGGCAATCCGTCGCTGATTCAGCCATATCAGTAACCGGCTTCTTTTTGGTGGCGGATACACAACACTGTCAATCGCTCGCCGCCATTATACTGGTACATTGCCAAATAACCCGTGTCACCAAAGTCAATCAGCAGTTCCCTAAAGCTAAAGTCATTGTCATCGATAGGCCGACCAATGTCCGGATAGCTTTCCAGTTTTCTAATGGTATTGATTATGGCGCTGGCAGCCCGTTGTGCGGCAGGGGGATTTTTACTGCGAAGAAACTCACGTAAGCGTTCTAAATCACGTAATGCAGTGGCAGTGAAGATTATTTGTGGCATGTAGGGGCTGCCTTTTCATTTTCACTTCCCCAGGACTCCAGCCAACTCACCACTTCGTCACCGGTAACGTGCAAGCCAGATGTCTGGTGTTCTTCCCATGCGCGTAACGCTTCTTGCTGCAACGCCTCGCGTTTCTCTTCTCTCTCAACGTATTCACGGATCGCTTCACGCATCATCCAGTGTGATGAACGTTTACGCGTTTCGGCTAAATGCTCGACTCTGGCTTTAATATCGGCATCTAATTTAACCGACACGGGTTTGATTGTGCTCATCTGTTACTCCATAGGTAATGCTTAGTACTACTAGGTAATACCTTAGCATAACGTGGTACAAAAAAATAATGATTACACGGTTTACTCGTCTGCTCGAGCAACGCCATGAGATCAATGACGTTAGCAGGATAGTTTGTATCACTGAACTGGGCATAAATTTTGTGCTGGTATCGCGCCAATCTTTAGCATAAAAGCAAGAGGGGTGAAACGATAGCGGCGAGCGGTGCCGCTTCGTTTATAGGTTTGGCTAATGAGTGACTTAGCACTCAATACCGTCGCAGAATCATCATGACCTTAACCAATGCCATGCATCGGCTATCAGCCCCGCACCGGCTTTTACGCCATTGATGCCCACTTCTGCTGTCGTTAGCACGGTGTTTAAGCCGGTTTCTACACTGCCGGTGATGAGCTTGATCCCAGCATCGGCTATCTCTCCTTGGCTTAAGCAAGCATAACTTTCACCTAGAGTTTGTGTGGTGCCTTTTAGTAGGCATTCTGCTGGTTTAGCGACAAGATCTCCAGGTGTCCCTAGTAGTGTGTTGACGTTATCGGGTAGCCCTAGGTATTCGCCGGTCATCTTAGCGGCGGTAGAGGCTAATACGACGTTTGCGACAGTCCCCGTGGCCAGCTTTGAAGCAGTACTTCCCAGTAAGCCTGCTCTGGCTGAGCTTTGCAGCGCAATGTGGGAAAGATTACTCACTTGATTAGAAGTGCTAGTCCCCGCTAAGCATTCATTGACGAAGTGCTCGCAATTATTGGTAGCTACGCCGTATGGACTGTGACCCAGCTGATTGCGTGCAAGCTCAATGGCTTGATGAGGAAACAGCGTGGACTTTTTCACTCTGATCTTATGGCCACCAGCAAATCGCTGCAGGTCGATTTCTTCAATCATGCCCTGTTTAGATAAGTGAATAACATTTCCATTGCCCACATAGAGGCCATGGTGTTCGGTTAAGCCAAGAGGATCGATATTGGTGACGAGGTGATCACCAGGTTGTAGTACTTGCATGAATATTTTCCTTAGCCAAGGTTCTATCATTGCGACGCGCTATTTCGGCATGCAGACTGAGGTTAGTTGCAGGTGTTCGCATTGATACTCAGTTGGCTGTGTGAGGATTTAAGAGGAGGCGCTATTTTGTAAGGTGTAAGCGCGGGTTAGATTTCTAGCTCGACAAAGTCCTTATCGATATCGTCTTGCTCAATACCGATATACCGCAGGGTGGTTTCTTCGGCGCTATGCCTGAGCATCTTCATTACTCGGCCAATGTCTTTGGTTTGTTGATACAGCAGATAGCCACGGGTTTTGCGCATCGAGTGGGTGCCTAAGGCGATTTTGAGTTCTTCACCAATCATCGCCAGTGCTCGGCAGATATAGCGGCGTGACAAAGGCGCGGGTTTGATGTTTTTCGCTCGTTGATTACGGTAGGACTGAAACAGATAGATATGGTTAGGATGCTCGTGCGCAATACGCTGTATCCGTTCCAGCGTTTTTGAGTTGAGCTTGATATTGGCGATTTTGCCGGTTTTGGACTCCTTAATGATGAGTCTATCGCCGTGGATATCACTGAACTTAATCGAGAGTAAGTCGGAGATCCTAAGGGCGAGATTAAGGCCTATATTCCACACATCGGCCAGTTGCTGGCTAAACTGTCTTTCGAGCAGATAGCTAATAAGCTTAACGGTGTCTTGATCTTTAACCGCGTGAACCTCAGGCATGGTCATGTTCCTCTTTTTTGCTATAGCGTGTTTTTGGGCACTTGCGTTGTTGAGAGCCGCATGGGGCAAGGGTTTGAGTGTTCCCGTTTTATGGTTACGGGAACTTGCGGGCGTTCAACAACATTGAAGTAACGATGCGGGTTAATCCAAGCTCACCTGCACTTGATAGGCTTCCATCTGGTAGTAACTGACAAAGTTATCGCTGAACAACTTAATCAGCCCCTGTGATTCCCGCTCCCCAATCCAACCGCTAAACAGGCTATAGACCTGCTTGCTGTTAAAGCAGATATCGATGTCTTTAACCAGTTCAGGGAAGGGATGACCGCGAAATGCAAAGTCGGTGACGTAAACTAAACGCCAGTGATCTTGCTGTTTCTCAAGCCGGACTTTGACGGGATGAAAGCCACCCGCTTCGGCGCTGTAATCAGGGTCGCGAAAATTAAGGGTGATGGCGTTGGCATCTTTTGGTGTGACGTTTGCTAGTTCCTTTTCAATCACTTGGTAAAAACGATCGGGCATCGCTGGCAGTTGGTTACGCTTGATGGTTAATGTCATGGGATATTCCTTGTTTGATTTACATGCATACGAAAGAGCCAAGGCGCAGTAACGCCTTGGCTCTTGTTGTCTATGCGGTTGGGTTAATAAAACAGTTCTTGGTCGAGCGGTTTAAGGTGAGTCGCTAAGGGCTGCTTGATAGAGCTCTAAAGCTAGGGTTTAGGAAATGGTGTTTACAGTTAGGGGGGACAGGTTTACGAACTCGAATAGATTATCGAGTGAGGGCTAGGGTGCTGGTGGTTAGTGGCTTAGCTTTGGTTTAGCTTCGGTTTGATAAATCGCAATATACAAATAGCCGTGGCTACCTAAGGTATCAGCCTCACAGGTAAAGCCTGCGTGTTCAATGCTCACGCAGTGCTGCTCTGTGGCATCAATCTCGCCGCTGGCCACCAGCCGCTCAAGCTGTTTAACCATGGCGGGAAAGGCCTCGACAAATTGTTGTTTAATGGCTGGTGGAAATTCACCAACAAAGCTTGAACGGTCATGGAGATAATCCAAATGCAGGCCGCGTAAAATCAGCCTCGCACCAAAGCGAGGAGTCACTTTACGGGGCAAGCCCCAGGCGTGCTCAATATCGAAAAGTTTTAGGGTTGTCATAGTGACCTCAATGGTTGAATAGAACTTTAGGGAATTGGTTGCTTATTAGCGGACTAGCTAGAGCGGTGATAAATACCTAGGCGAGTACAAGTGGTGAATACCGCTGTATATCCAGCAGGTAAAGGTCTTTAAGTATGCACACTCCAATTAGGCTGTTCATTGCTGCCATGGTTAAAGTACACGCCATTGATCACCCGCTGCCATTCACCTGTTGGCACACCATAACTGTCACAGGGACAAACATAGCGGCAGAATGCAATCTCCTTGGGCAAGTGCTCAACCACATCTCGGTGAAACACACTCAATACGGTTTTATGTAGCAGTGGATTAGGTGCCACAATCGGCTTGCCAATCACTTGGCCCATGGCATTAAGTGGCCGTACAAACATCGGCAAAATTAGCTCAACTGCTAAGCGGTTACGCAGTTCCGGAAACGCGGCGCATGCCTCAGCAACACAGGCCTGTGAAAAGCTATCAGTAAATTCAATCATGATGGACTCCTTGAAAAATGGTTGGCATTAACGCTGACTAGAGTAAGCCGCGCTCAGCAAAGGACACTGGCGTGCGGCCAACCACGATATGGTCAAGCACGCGCACATCGATAAGCGCCAGCGCATCGGTTAACCGTTTGGTTATGTGCTTATCTGCCATTGAAGGTTCTGACTCACCGGAGGGATGGTTATGGGCAAAAATCACCGCCGCGGCATTGACGGCTAACACCGCCTTAACCACTTCCCGTGGATAAACACTGGCAGCATCTAAAGTGCCAAAGAACAACTCTTTAAACTCCAGTAATTGATGTTGATTATCGAGCAGCATCACCGCAAATACTTCCCGCTCATAACCGCCCAGTTTGTAAGTTAAAAAATCCTTAGTGGCCTGTGGATTGGTATAGGCGTCTTTCTTTACATAGCGTTCGGCAATGATATTGGCGGCAGAGGCAAGAACTTCATCGGCAGTTTGCGGCCAATCGTTGATCGGTTGGTTTAGCAATGGGGGCTTTACGGATTGGGAGGACATCGCTTTTGTTGACATATCAGGCTCCTTGAAAGCGTTAATGGGCTTATGCACAGGAGTGATATATATCTGAAAAGATTTGGAAATAAGGAAAAAGTTAAAAATTACTCGAAGGACATATGTAATGAGACAATAACCGAGAAACTCATCATGAAACTAATTCGCCTTACTAAAGTTATGGATTATACCGGCCTAGCGCGCTCCACTATCTACAAGTACATCGCAGAAGGAACATTTCCCAAACCAGTGTCACTTGGTAGCCGAGCTGCTGCATGGGTAGAAAGTGAAGTGCAAGAATGGATTTTAACAAGAATAGAGGAGCGTGATGCCCAAAGTGCAACCGCTTAAGCTCATACCAACACCCGTTTTACTGCACATTAATAAACTTCAGAATATCCTTTACAATCTCCTGCCTTCAAAGGCTAAGAGTGTCCTCCATGACTAGATTGAAATGCTTTTTCTTGGCTGAATCCCTCTTTAAGTAAGCCTATGAGCAATAACTACAAACAACCTCACTAAACCAAGGGACCACCGAAAACAAGCTAGGGTAAGGACAAAATTCAGAGCTTACTTAGTTACGACACTTTCTGTCACGATGCATTAAGTACTTGAATGACTAGACTATTCAAGCAGGGCAATAACTTGACATATAGGCAAGCGCATCGCCCTCACCGGCATGCGCCTGTCTTGTCGCCCTGATGATCAACACAAAGGACTGAGACATCCACCCCTTAGTCCTTCGTCCTCAAAGCGTTTAACTCAAGTTATGTTTCAAAAGACGAAGAGAACATATTTACATGACCAAATCACCTGCCAAGAAAACCTGCAAAGGCTTTGAAGATACCCCAAGGGATACCACCAACCAACTGCGTGACAGCATATGCACAATGCAACTTCTCCATCCAAGGCACTTGATAGTCAAGCTGCTGCATGGGTAGAAAGTAAAGTGTAAGAGTGAATACTGGAAAGGATAGCGTAGTGGAATTATGCGGTGACAGAAATGCCTTTAATAAATCCTAAAATAGACGATCCTATCGACACTATCTCGCTGGTTGTGCTTCGAAAACAGCTCAAATATGAGCGTAAGCACGCAATTTCTGCATGTTAATATAGATTAAAGTGCACTTTACTTAAAAAGTTTATACAGTTTGTAGTTACTAACACACAAAGTAATTCTACCAATATGTTTTTTCTGATCGCTCTTTCAAGAGTTCGTACTCATGTCTAGCGCAAATAACTGCCTGCAATTTAACCTGATTGGAAAATATTTTTTGCGCCGTAAAGCCCTTGCTTTAATCGATGATTCCCTAGTTATTATTGCTCAGAACGAACAAGTGTCTTCATGCTCGTTTAAAGATTGCAAACAGTTCGCAGTCTACGTGCCAGGGCTACTTGGTGGCGTGTTAACGATTTCCGTCGGCTCTAAGATTGAACAATATCGCTTTCTTTCTAAGCATCACGCAGAAGTTTTTGTAGCGTTACTCAATGGGAAGATTGCTGACTTTATCTGTGGCTATCTTTCTCAAGTTTTCCAAGATTTTAACTCTTTTGTTGTTAATCGTTATCCGCGTGATTCTTGGCTTGACCAAATAACAGCATTATGTGCTCAACTGGCGGGAAACTATAGTCAACAGCAGGCACTTTGGGATGCTCATTTGGCGCCAGATTTCATTACGCAGGTGAAAGAGATCGTACGTTTTCATCCTGTTCAGCCAGAGGCTATTCGCGAATACCATGAATCTCATCAACTCAAGAAGCGAAGCAGCTTTTTTGACCGTGTTGAATCCAATCCTTTGACTCATGAGCAACGCCTTGGCGTGTTGCGTTCCAATGATAAAAACATGGTGCTGGCAGCTGCGGGTACAGGAAAAACCTCGGTAATGGTTGCCAAGGCACTCGACCTTATCGATCGTGGGTTAGCTAAGCCGTCTGAAATCTTAGTTCTAGCGTATAACAAAACCGCTGCCGAGGAGCTTAAACAACGGCTCGAAGAAAAAGCAAAAAAGGGCGGTATTGAACTGCAGTCCTCGCCGCATATTTCAACCTTTCACGCTCTCGGTCGTAAATTGCTTCGTGAATGTGGCGTCCCTACCTACATGAGTGTGTTCACCGAAGATAATATCAAGTTAAAACAGTGGGTGACTGATTGGCTGACACGGTATTTGTTGTCTGACAACACTCGTATGCTGAGTTTTATCAGCTTGTTCCCAGAACCTGTAAATCCCTTTGATTTCAAATCTAACGATAATTATGAGCGTTATGTTCGGGACAATGAATTCCGCACCCTTAATGGAGAGAAGGTTAAAGGTTACCAAGAACTACAGATCGCCAACTTTTTGGTGATGAACGGCATCAACTATCGGTATGAACCACCATATGTGAGTAAGCGGCGGATTGAAATAGGGTTCGACTATCGACCTGACTTTCATGTTTGCGATACCCATGTATACATTGAACACTTTGGCATAGACCGGGAAGGTAAAACCCGACCTGACATAGACTACCTTGCTTACAACGAGTCCATGAAAAAGAAGCGGCTCCTCCATGCTGAATGTGAGACCCGTCTAATTGAGACCTTCCACTATGAATGGTTAGAAGGAACCCTAGAGTCCGGCTTGGGGCGAAAACTTGCGGATGAAGGTATTACACTAACACCGATAGACCTCAAAGAGATCTTCAAGAAACTGGAAGATGAAGGGCTGGTCGCAACTTGGAGTGATCTGTTAGTAAAGGCATTGCAAGCTATCCGGGTTGAACGTCTCTCTGATGAGGCGATTCACGATCGTTTAAAGCAATCAGGTATCGCTCAACCAAAAAAAATTGCCGATATTCTGGGATCTCTTCATCGGGGATATACCGAAGAACTTAAGAGCCAAAATGCGATTGATTTTGATGACATGATTATCCGAGCCACCGACGTGGTGAACGAAGCAAAATACACTCCAGAGTGGACCTACATCCTTGTAGATGAGTTTCAGGATATTTCAGCCGCTCGTATGGAGTTCATTGAGGCGCTCATTGATAAGGGGCCTTGCCCGACCTTAACAGTAGTGGGTGATGACTGGCAGTCTATATATCGCTTCTCTGGTGGCAAACTAGAACTGACAACACGATTTGGTAAGAAAGTCGGTAGCTATACCGAAACCAAGCTCCAGAAAACATTTCGCTATAACAACAGTATTGCGAATACAGCAGGTCAATTCATCATGGAAAATCCTGAGCAGTACAAAAAATATATCGAAACACATACTCAAGTCGATAGTTCGCAGGTGTATTTGCTGGATGATAAAGTGGGTAAGAAAGACGGTGTTTATGAGCGTGTTGAAGAGGTTGTACTGAAGATCCGCGAAAACGACTCAGTAGGTAGTATTGCGGTTATTGCGCGCTATAACTATTTGCTCAATGATGCAAGAGCCGTACTTAAAGCCAGCAAATTGCTGGATGGGGTTCACTTTTGGAGTTTTCACAAATCAAAAGGGTTAGAGGCGGACTATTGCATTTTGATTGGTTTTTTTCAGGGGAGAAGTGGCTTTCCGAATGAAAACCGAGATGAAGCGATTGTCGAGGCGCTTCTCCCCATGTTGGATTCGTTTAAACATTCAGAAGAACGCCGCCTATTTTACGTAGGCATAACACGGGCAAAGAAGAAATCCTACATAATTGCCGATCCGACAGCGCCTTCAGAATTTATCACAGAACTGCTGGCCCCAAAATATGACATCAATATTTTCTCCAAAGCGTTTCAGGAGCAATACCGCAAGATCTTCAAATGTCCCAACTGTGTAGATGGTTACCTACGTTTATTAAAGGGGCAATATAGTGACTTCTATGGCTGCAGTACCGGATTAGGCTGTAAGGTAGGTAAAGCAAGGGTTTGCATAAAGTGTGGCGCCCCCTCCGTTGATGGTCGTAGCGCAAGTGTGTGCAATAATACTGCTTGTCTGAACAGTTTTAGAATTTGTGAGCAGTGTGGGCGTCCGATGAAGCAACGTGAAGGCCGTTTTGGTAAATTTTGGGGGTGCTCTGGATACGGCATTAAAGATGATCAGTGCAAACATACTTTGAACAGTTGACTAATAAAATAATCGACTATGCCATTGCAAGTCAAATACGTGCGACCCGTTTGAGGTGGCTTGGCAATCTAGCGTTCAAACGTAGCATTGTAGTATACCCGTCTTATCATTTTGAGTTGGTTCACATGTAGGTATAACTTTATAGAACACCGTGTTTTTTAATGATATATCTACTCAATGAAAACCTAGTTGAAGGCTGTGACAAGCGAGGTGAACGCCAAGAACCATTGGTTAAGCTCATCGTCAGCTTAACCATATATGTTACTTTTTACTCATC
Source organism: Shewanella sp. 8A (assembly GCF_023475945.1). NCBI lineage: Bacteria > Pseudomonadati > Pseudomonadota > Gammaproteobacteria > Alteromonadales > Shewanellaceae > Shewanella > Shewanella sp. 8A. The sequence continues at coordinate 34,775 of NZ_JAMDJP010000031.1, read as the reverse complement.
AAAATCGCATACGCAGTATGATTGAATAACCTTGTTGGGGATATTAATGCCCATAAGTTTGCCTGCGATTCATTTGCTGAGGCAACTGCGGTAATTTTGGATTGTAGCAATGCCCTTTGAAGATCGATGCTGGGATCGTACACAAGGCGGCTTAAATCTATATGATTAGTAGTTACCAACATCGCTATAAAAGGCGGGAAATCAGTAATTTCACAGCGCCAGCATGATGATACTTATGTACTGCTGAAGAATATTTCAACAGCTCCTGAGCATTATGCCTAGAAAATGGAAGTTAATATGAACAAATTAGGAGAATAAAATGGCTAACTCTGAGCAAAACGCAATACCACCTGAGGCAATGCGAGAGGCTGTGATCACCATGGCTTTAGAATCTTGGCGCTTTGCCAGAGTATTTGAGCGCATGTTATTGAAAATCGATGCAGGTGAACAAAACCGATACAAAAGCCAGTTTCGGTGGTTCATTAAAAAAGTTGATGAAGCTTTGGAGTTGGCGGAATTGAGAATAGTCAATGTAGAGGGTCACCCTTTCGATCCTGGTATGGCAGCGACCCCACTGAATATCGAAGAATTTGATTCGAAGGATACCTTGATGGTTGATCTGATGCTTGAACCAATCATTATGGGTAAAGAGGGTTTGGTTAAGACAGGAACAGTCACTTTGAGGAAGATGGATCTATGAAAAATTATGTTGGCATTGATTTGGGGACAACTAACAGCGCAATTTGTTCCTATGACGGCTCCGAAACTCGCATTTGGAAAAGTCCTGAACAAAATGATGTGACACCATCTGCTATTTATATTGACCGTCGTGGCAATAAATATGTTGGAAAGCGAGCTTACGACTCTGCGCCGCATAGTCCAGACAACTCGGCGATGTTATTCAAGCGTGTAATGGGTACAAGTACACCAATTCAGCTATCGGCAGTAAATCTAACCAAGACGCCAGAGGAATGCTCCGCTGAAGTACTAAAAGTGTTGTTCGGGTACTTGCCAGAAGAAATTAGAAATGACCCGGATACGGGGACTGTAATAACTGTTCCAGCAGCATTTAACCAGATGCAGAAAGACGCAACAATGCAGGCTGCTAGTATGGCCGGCCTTGGTAATGTTGCACTTATGCAGGAGCCAGTCGCTGCAGTTATGAGCGTCATGCGTGCCCGCAATACAGATGGTATGTTTCTAATTTATGATTTGGGTGGCGGCACGCTCGATATTGCTATTGCAGAAAGTATTGGTGGAAGGGTAAATCTTCTTGCCCATGGTGGTATAGCCATGTGCGGTGGTCGGGACTTCGATAGAGTATTAGTCGATAATGTGGTTCGTCCTTGGTTACTTGAAAAGTTTGATCTCCCAGATGACTTTTCTGTAAACCCAAGCTTTAAATCACTCATCAGACTGGCTACCTGGGCTACCGAGCGAGCAAAAATTGAACTTTCAGCACGCGAGGAAGTTGTTATTAGTCTTTCAGAAACTGAAACACGAGTTAGAGATCTTAACGGAGATGAAATCTATCTCGACATCCAACTGAAACGTGAAACTTACGATAATTTGATTGCAGAGCGTGTAGCCGAATCGATTAGCTCAGCTCGCGAGGCCTTAAATAAAGCTGGACTATCTCCTCATGACCTTGAGAGAATTGTTTTCGTGGGTGGTCCAACCAATTATAAACCTTTGAGAGATAAGGTTTCTTATGAGCTTGGAATACCGGGAAACACTGATGTGAATCCGATGACAGCTGTGGCTGAGGGAGCAAGTCTCTTCGCTGAATCTATAGACTGGGGTTCCCAGAACCGATCACGCAAAAACACCCGAGGTCAAATCTCCTCCGGTGGAGGAATTGATCTATCTTTCAATTACATTGCTCGTACTCCGGATGTTAAAGCGAAGATAGCAGTGCTGCTTGCCGGGCAAGCAGCCTCAGGTTCAGAATTTCAAATTGATAGTGAAGATACTGGTTGGACATCGGGTCGTATGCCACTTAAGCATGGAACTACTCTTGACGTGACTCTGTCAAAGTCCGGCGAAAATACCTTCAAGGTATTTGTATTTGATGCTGTTGGTGGCCCACTTACATTGGAACAGGACAAAATTGTCATTACCAGAACTGCAGCAACCGTGGATGCAATTCCTGCCTCTCATTCTGTTGGTATTGAAGTCTTGGAGAAACTCGGTGGTCGCCCTGTGCTCGACTATCTGGTTCGTTCTGGTGATTCACTCCCTAGGAAGGGGAAAAAGATATTCAAAGCAGCTGAATCTTTAAAGTCAGGTGCATCTGGATCACTTAACCTGAAACTTTGGGAAGGTGAGATTGAAGATCCCATCACCGACAACCGCCCTATCGGTGTGTTAAAAATTTCAGGCTCTGATTTTGATGATGGAGTAATCCCCGCCGGAGCCGATCTTGAATGTGAATTTGAGATTTTGGACTCTGGAAACATAGTTATTGAAGTTTCAGTGCCCTGCATAGGCGGTACTTTTCATTCCGGCAGAAACTTCTATTCTCGACAGGAAGGACAGATTGACTACACAGCTGCTGCCGTCATGGTTGTTGAAGAAGGGGAAAGAACACTAAATCGTATTGATGAAATCAATAAGGTAGTGGATAACTCCAAACTTGAACAAGCAAGACAGAAGCTTGAATCTGCAACAGAACTCGATCCAGAAGAAGCAGAAAGTGAAAAGTCTCAGGAGGCCATGGAGAAAGTGTTCGAAGCACGAAAACTGCTAGCCCAAGTAAGAAAAGAGCACCTTAAAGAAATTCGACAAATAGACCTCAACTCAGTGGTGTCTTTTTTCGATCAATTAATCCGTGAACATGCTCGACCATCCGAAACTTCGGCTTTCGATAACTTAGTGAAAACTGCTCAGCGCTCAATCGATCGAAACGACAACGATTTTGAACACCACCTTGATGAACTTAGAAATAAAAATTTCGAAATCCTTTGGCGACAGGATTGGTTCGTGGTTGAGCGTTTCAAACATTTGGTTAGCTCCCCACATTTATTTGCAGACAAGCATCGTTTCGATGACCTTACCCAGCAAGGAATGCTGCTTATGCGATCCGATGACATTGAAAAACTCCGCTCCGTTGTAGCCGAACTTTCGATGATCCAGATAGGTGGAAGCACTGACAATGAGATGTTCGATGTGGCCAACATTATCAGGGGATGATTTATGGCGAAGGATTTATGGTTGCCTAAAGGGTTTGAGTTATCGGACGGTTCGAAAATCCGGTCGCTCCTCTATGCAGGAGACGAGTGGCAGATTTTCGATACCAACGGCTCGAACAATATCCTGCTCACACGTCCGGAACTGGCACGGAAGTGGGATGAGTTCGGTTTTCTCGACAGATCCCTGTTCGGGGAAGTCGCGTTAGGGAATGAATCATTCCGGAGCCTGAGCAGCCATAAAAAATACACTCTGGCGGCGGTCGAAAATGGGAAATCCCCAGAAAGCAAGGTCGATGCACTGGCCTTTGCCTTCGCCCTTAAAGAGTCTCGGAAATTGTCGGATGATGCCTCCTTCCATAATGCCGTTTATGTGGAACAGTACTCCAAACTGCTCCCGGCCTGGACGCTGACACCTCACGTCGATGATGAAGTTGTCTTGGGAACCTGGATCACCGGTGGGGTCGTCATCGCCACAGAATCCTTCCGGCGCTTGACCAACCTGACCGGCTGGATGCCCGCTGGTGATCTGGCGGAGATTGTAAAGGCGGCAGGATTTAGCGTACCAGCGGATGCGGGCTTACTGGCCAAGCGCAAGCCCGCCTCTCAAACCAAGAGCGACGCGAAGCTCGCTTTTGCCAAGGAGGCAGTCGAATCTGAACAGCCGAAAGCGCCCGAGGTACCGGCAGAGGCCAAAGTTTTCAAACTTCCAGGGCGACCACAGCTTGAGGAGTTCTTCAACGAACATATCATCGATATTATTTTTAATGCTGAAAAATACAGACAATTGGGTATCGATTTTCCATCCGCCGTTATTCTGCATGGGCCACCCGGCTGTGGAAAGACATTTGCTGTAGAACGACTCGTTGAATTTATAGATTGGCCTAGTTACTCAATTGACTCTAACAGTGTTGGCAGTCCTTACATTCATGAAACCAGCAAGAAGATTTCCGAAGTATTTGATAAAGCAATTGATGCTGCACCGTCCATTATAGTAATCGACGAAATGGAGTCATTTCTGTCGGATAGGCGATCAGGAAGCTCATCTGGATTGCATCACGTTGAAGAGGTAGCTGAATTTCTTCGGAGAATTCCTGAGGCTATTAAAAAAAATGTTCTGATCATAGCAATGACAAACCTGATCGAGATGATCGATCCAGCTATTCTCCGTCGGGGACGATTTGACCACATCATCGAAGTGGGTATGCCGTCGAGAGAAGAAGTTGCGTCGTTAATAGATTCGCTCTTGAGCAAACTGCCGAAAGCCGCTGATCTTAAAGTGGACGAGATCCTTGATGAGCTCACGGGTAAAGCGCTTTCAGATTCCGCCTTTGTCATACGTGAGGCAGCTAGGATTGCTGCCAAGACTGGAAAATCAGAACTAGATCAAGAGAGCATCTTAACTGCACTGAATAGCTTACCTAAAAATCAAGAAAAAAGTAGCAGGCGAATTGGGTTCGTCTGGGATGACAAATAACTGGAGGGGAGCATGGACCTTTTACAAAACCCTTTTCATATTTTAAATGCCAGTCCTCGAGACAATCGTCGACGAATCATGGAATTGGCAGACGAACGTAGTTTATTGCTAGATTCAAATCAATGTATGGAGGCTCGTTCGGATTTAACTAATCCTCGAAAAAGGCTATCGGCTGAAATTGCTTGGCTACCGGGTATTGGACCTAAACGTGCAGGAGAGCTCTTGTCACTTATCGAGTCTTCGCCAACAGATCTACTAGGCGTCGATAATCTGTCTTCAATTGCGCGGGCGAACCTGCTTGCATCAGGACTCTCTCGTTTGCCTGAGAACAACGCTGATGACGTTGCAGAGTGGATTCTAGATATCGCTTGGGCGTTTGAAGATTTAGGCCCCGATGAGCTAAGCGTAATAATCAACGAGGAGCGGGTAGTCTCTGGTTTCCCTGAAGTTGTGGACCTTTCAGCCGTTGAATCTGAAATTCAGGAACGGAGGAGACATTATCGCCAGATCATCAAGTCTGCCCTCGACAATCTTTCTCCAAAAGAGCTCGTAAAAGCAGTTACAATTGCCGTTGAATCCGCGACTGACGATGGGGAGGTGCACGGCCCCATTCTGATAGCCGATCTCATTGATTCGTATGAGGTGGAGGCACAGGGATTTCTTGACAAGGAAGAAGGGAACATAAGAGCTCTTGTCGAGAAACTGTGGGCAGCCGTCGATGCAGAACGGCCCGATTCCACATTGGCCCCCATGGTGAATCAGCTAATCCAAGTTGTTAAAAACTGGGACACAGTTGCTCAGCCGATACAGGTCAGCACAAAAAGTCGAGGGCTCGATCACGATGCCAGTCACCGCGTTGCCGGTCTGGTTCGTGGCCTGGCGATCCATATGTTCAACGAGCACGGCAAGCTCGATTTCTCGCAGCAACTCACGAACATGCTGCAGGAAGTATTCGCGGAGGTTGGTGAGGTTGCCGAACGCACCGCTGAGGACGCAGATGCACTTGGCGAGATAGCGGAGCAAAGAAAGCTAAGCCGGTTACTCGACCCGATTTCTGATCTTTGTAAAGCAGCGCTGGAGAGCTCTGAAAAGCAACCAACCTCTGCTGATAGGGAGGCGCAGAAAGTTATGAATACTGTGCCCCAGCTTATAGCGAAGTTGTCAGCATCAAAACCCGGTGCCGAAATTCTCTCGCAAGGCAAAGATGAGATTGCACTGACCCTGATGCATTGCGCAGTTGTTTACGGCAACAAAACGGAAAAGTGGAAGCCGTGCATTGCATTCCTTGAAGAGGCATTCAAGTACGCCAGTAGCCAAGAGGTAAAATCAATAATCCAGAAGAACCTCAGCACTGTTAGAGATAACGATAGGCTTTATGGGGACCTCATACCCATCACATCAGCTCCGAGTCTCCATACAATAAACGGGATTGGCACAACGATGTATGGTTCAACTGACCATGACCCTGCATCAGGAACGTACCTTTCTACCCATTATTTCGTATTTTTTGCAATACCCATTTTTCCGATAAGCAGATATCGGGTAATACCAACTGGTAACGGATACCGTTTTCTCGGAAAGGCTCCGCTACGGACATTTGATAAGTGGCACATTGCAATATCTCTGGGCCTGATTGCCTGGATGTTTATTAGCATGCAATGAACGAGAGCAACAGTATGGATAAAGACAACAAACGCGGATTCTCAGGTCTCAGTGATCTGACATCGGATACCGGGACTCTCCCACAGTCTCAGCCTCGTCAAACCAGTCCACTGCCATCAGCACCACAAATGCCGGTGTTCGCCTTGCTGGAGCTGACCAAATGGCCGACTCTTCCGGCTCCATGGTCGAGCATAGATTCTGGCGAGACCTCGGTCTGGGGGGATGTCTTCCTGACTTTTCAGAAGAAGCCGAAGACCGTTCTTGACCTCGCCATGGAAATGCAGGGGAAGAAGGCCGAGTACCGAGGGATGATCTATCACTACGCCATGTCAGTTTTTTTACCGTATCGACAGAAATCCTCATGGACCATCGCACCGACCGATTATGACTGTTGCCCTCGAGCAAGCCGATATGGGAATACTGGCCAAAATTCTCGGCTGCGAAGCTGGCGAGCTCCTTCAAGCAGAGGGTGGCAGCAAAATGGGACCGCTGATGATTGGTCTCTTTACCGGCGAGACACGATTGAACCTTGGTGATTATGAAGGCGACACAAGCCCACAGTCGGTCAAGCGGAGGTTTTTCGAAATCCTGGGTCGGCAGTTGGGAGTAAGCGGCCAGCCAAAGATGATAGGCGACCTGGCGCAGGCGCATGGGCATCCGGAAACGGGACTGCCCGCCAAAAAGAAAAACTCCGGATGCGCCCCGGTGATTCTCTTGTGCATTGGTATTGGCGGTCTGGGCGCTTGGGGGCTGACGTTCATATGAGGGAGCTCGGCATGAGATTTATGTGCGAAACGGAAGGGGTCGGTGTCCATGGCTGGTTATAACGACAAGAACAAAAAAGGCTTTTCAGGGCTCTCTGACTTGGCGTCCGAGGTCAGTGACATCAATGAGCCCATAAAGCCGGAGCCAAAAACGGAGGCTAAGCCATCAACGCCTAAGCAATCACCCCAGCCCCAGCGTGACACTTCGACTTCCGAACCCGAGCAAAAATCTACAAGCTCTCCTCCGCCTGTCGAAAAAGTAAACACTGGCAATAACGAGGGCGGCTCTGGCGGCAAATGGATTCTTGGCATTATCAGTGTCATCTTTGTGATCTGGCTGATTAATAATGTAGAGCAGAGCAACAAAAAGCCTTCATATACTCAGCCATCGTCGTCACAGAGCTACGGTTCCTCGAAGAGCACACCGGCTCCGGTTACTCAAACGCAAAGCAACACCCAAAGTGCCGGGCTGCAATATACAAAGCCTTCGGTCGGCTCCAATAACGTATTGTCCGTACCGGAAATTCGCTGGTGTATCCGCGAAGGCATTCGTATTGAAGCGATGCGCGACATCATTGATAACAATACGGGCATCGATGAGTTCAACCAAATCGTCAATGATTACAACAGTCGCTGCGGGAGCTACCGTTATCGCGAGGGTTCCCAGTCTCGAGCTGAACGTGATGTGGAAGCCTACAGAACCCAGATTGTCTCGGAAGCCATTCGCGAGGCCAAACAGCTGGGACGTTCCTATCAACCCTCCTATCCATCGGTTTCGCCAGGCGTATCGAGCAGCACCGCTCCCAAGAAGCCCAATGCCCAATACACCAGAGAGGCACAACAGCTTCTGACCGATCTCGGCTATGCCCCCGGTCCAGTGGATGGTGACTATGGCCGCCGGACAGCCGACGCGGTAAAGGCCTTTCAGCGTGATGCAGGTATCACCCAGGATGGTTGGATTGATGAAGATTTGCTGAGCACACTACGGAGAGCAAAGGCCGCTTATAAACAGCCAGCCTATCAGTCTGAGCCGCAGAGCCAGACAAGTTTGCAGCCGCGTTCCAGCACCCCTCCGGCTACTGCTACAGCTAAACCAAAAAACCTCTCCTACGAGGAACAGTCTAAGTACGATGCTTCACAGCGTCTTCGCAGGCTTGGTTATGATGTGGATTGGCGAACCAACTCTTTAACGGACATGCTCGATGCAGAATCTAGGATCGGTACGGCGAACCGCCTCGCCCGGCTCGGTTATAAGGTGGATTGGCGAACAAGCTCTCTGACGGACATGCTTGACGCAGAATCCAGGATCGGCACGGCGAACCGCCTTGCCCGGCTCGGCTATAAGGTGGATTGGAGAACAAGCTCTTTAACGGATATGCTTGACGCGGAATCTAGGATCGGTGCGGCGAATCGCCTCAAACGGAAAGGAATTTCAGTAGATTGGCGAAACTACTCGCTAACACAGTTGTTGAATATGGAGTATGGGCAGAACTGACCTGGGCCGTTTATATTTTCAACGGATTTTGTCAAGTCGCTATCTGGCGCAGCATCAGCGGAAATTTCGAAGCGAGATGATTCACGAATGCCTTGGACTTCGGAACACACTAAATGGCTCGTCGACACCGGCGAACGACTGAAAACTGCCGACGGCAAGGAGGTCGAGGTCTGGGAGTTCCGTCATGAGAAAAATGAGGCAGTGCTTTCGGCTTGGCGGCAAAACACGTCCAAAATCATTACTGCTAGGGTACAAAGATCGATTTCCGTCCGCCACCGGAATATTTAGTTTATACCAAACACAACTTTACCTTCAGAGGGGCTTCTCATAAGGCAATGAAAATATTGTGAGTGGACATATTGCGAGCTAATACCCCCACTTATCAAATGCTAAGGGCGTGCGGTTAAGTGTTCGGCGATACTCGGGCCATTTGGGCAAGTGTTGCTGCATCAGAGCTTTGAAGCGTTCGTTATGGTGGCGTTCAAGTAAGTGAATGAGTTCATGCACAATGATGAACTCAAGGCATTCTGGAGGCTTTTTCACGAGTTCGAGATTAAGCCAAATCCTGCCTGTGCTTGGATTACAGCTACCCCACTTAGTCTTCATCCGTTTAATGCCGACAAACGATGGTGTTACCCCAATTCGTTCTTGCCATTGCCGCATCAATGGCTCTAGGCGTTTGCGTAATATCTGTCGATACCAGTCCTGCAAAATAAGCTGACGTTTCTCGGTCGTAATCTCGGTTTTACTGGTAATAGCAATGCGACCGCCTTTGAGTTTAACACTTGGGCTGGATGACACATTGACATCGAGTCTGTAGCCGCGGCCCCACAGATAGTGAGTTTCGCCACTGCACATTTCGCGTTCGGATTGGCGAGGCTGTGCGGCAAAGTCGGCTTGTTGCTCGCGGATCCAAGCAAGGCGTTTCACCACTGCCATACGAATGGCGGTATCACTGAGTTGTAGCGGTGCCGATACCCGCACCTTACCCTCCGGTGGCAGCACCGAGATATGCAGGTTTTTAATCGGTTTGCGCTGCAAATTTAGCGTGATATTGCCAATGGTTATCTCTGGCATTAATGGTACTCTTTTTGCGCTTTGACCAAGTCCATTACTGCCTTAACATCCACCTTGTACTCAGCAGTTTCTTGTTGTACAGCCCGAGCGATTTCCTTCTCTTTGAATCGGTCACCCAACCAATCTGCTTTTTTAGTGTAACGTACGGCCGAGTCGATTTTTGTTACCAGCACTTCATCATTGCCAAAGTTATCAAACAGCGCCCGTTTGGCCATGGTATCCATAGCTTCAGGATAGGCTTTCGAGTTGTTACTCGCAGGGTATTTTACCTTCTTCGCCAGTTCTCGTACTTTTTCCAAATATTCCTGGTATGAGATCGCTTGCTGACGCCGCTGCTGGATGAGTTCATCCAGTAGTACCGACATCTGCTCGTAATACTTCGGGTTAACCGGGTTCTCATCGACTATGGTTTTACGCACGTTGTTTTCGATGGCTTCAGCCATGGCTTCAGGATTCTTTTTCATATCCTTTGGCAAGCCATCTAAGGCTTCGGCGCCTTTTTGCACAATCAGCTCAATCAGGCCCAACTCTTCAAAATCCATCAGGGTTTCGCTTGGGTCGGCGTCAATGTACAAATCAAGCATTTGGCGCATCGCCGGCTCAAACTGCTTCATGTCCACCACGTCACCGCTGGCGATTTTGATTTCATCACGCACCTTGCTGTAGTGTTCTACCTCTTGGCGAATAACATCGGCTTCGCCTTTGCTATAACCGGCCTGCGGCATCTCACTGGCGATATTGGTAAAGCAGCGAATAAGCTTGGACACGCTTTGGTAAAGCGTTAGACGTAGCGCCTCTTTTTCACTGAGCTCGTCTTCAAGCGCCCCTGGCTGACAGCAGAAATAATGCTGGTAATCAATTTGATGCTGGGGTGCTTTGACGGGCTCGCACAAGGTTTTCACGGCCTCAAGCGCATTGTCCAAATCATCTTTGGCCATCTTCAGCCGGTCTTTCAAAAGGCCCGCGACATCTTCTTGGTCATAGCCTTCAAAGGCTTCACTGGTGTAGTCGTTAACGGTTTTTTCCAGGCATTTAAATAAGTCTTTGTAATCGATAATGTAGCCATAGTCTTTGTCATCACCATCCAAGCGGTTGACCCGACAAATGGCCTGAAACAGGTTGTGGTCGGCCATCTTTTTATCGATGTACAAGTAAGTCGCTGAAGGCGCATCAAAGCCTGTCAGTAACTTGTCGACTACGATCAGCAGGCGCATTTGGCCTGGCTCTTCGATAAAGCGTTTTTTAACGATAAGCTCGAATTCTTCTACCCGTTTGGCGGCTTCGTCTTCCGATTGCTCAAAAAACTCGGCCAGCATTTTGCGGTAAATCTTGTACTTACTAAGCTTCTCGGTCGCGCCGGCACCAGTTTCTTCACCTTTGATTTCAGAGGCATTGGGCTGATAACTGGTGACAATGGCGCATTTACCCTGAAACCCTGCGTCGGCAAACATTTCATACACCTTACAGGCCTGATACACACTGGCACATACCAGCATGGCGTTACCGCGGCCTTCTTTGAGGCGGGGCTTGGTATCGAAATCCATCAAGATATCGCCGACAATCTGTTCTAGCCGTGCCCGACTGGAGAGCAGCTTTTGCATCGAGCCCCATTTTTGCTTGATTTGCAGCTTACCCAAACGCGATAAATCTTTGGTTTTGGCTTCAAACCATTCATCAACCTTCTTCTGCGACTTCACCCGCTGGTCGATATCACGCGCCTCATAACGCAAGTCGAGAACCACACCATCCGACACTGCTTCGTCAAACTTGTAGGTATGAATGTAAGTACCAAAGACTTCAACAGACTTTTTCTTGTCCTGCTTCATCAATGGTGTGCCGGTAAAACCGATAAATAGCGCATTCGGCAGAATGCTCTTCATGGCTTCATGTAACAGGCCCGATTGGGTGCGGTGACATTCATCGACAAATACAAATATGTCACCTTTAGGCGAGAAATCAGTCGGCAGGCTTTTCTTCATTTCACTGATAAAATCGTCGGCATTGACCGTCGATTCGTCATCATCCTCACTGTGACGACCAAATTTATGCACCAGCGAACACACTAACCACGGGTTCGGTTTGTTGAGTTTATCCACCAAATCGGCACCGCTTTTACTGCGGTAAATTTTCTCATCTACGCCAGAGAACACCTTCTCAATTTGTTCATCAAGTTCAGTTCGGTCGGTCACCACCAACACGCGCGAATCGCGCACGTTTTCGCGGATCCACTTGGCAAGCCATACCATGGTCAAACTTTTGCCAGAGCCTTGCGTGTGCCAAATAATGCCGCCTTCACGTCTTGCAATAAATTTCTTGGCGGCTTGAATACCAAAATACTGGTTGTGCCGGCAGGTCTTTTTACGGCCAGCATCAAATACCATAAAATCGTGGATAAGTTCTAAAAAGCGCTTCTTTTGGCAAATGCGGCTGATGTGGAAATCCAAAATGTATTCATAAGGATTCACGCAGTCTTCTTTCCATTCCAGATAGTGCTTGGAAGATGTTTCAATGGTGCCATAACGCAGACCCTGGGTATCGTTGCCGGCCATCACCAGCTGCATCGTGGTGAAAAAGTTGCGGATAAAGTCTTTTTTCTGATTATCTAGGTTTTGTGCAATGCCTTCAAATACCGACACTCTGGAGCTTTTAAGCTCAATAATTCCTAGCGCAATACCGTTTACGTAAAGCACTAAATCTGGGCGTTTTTTGTTTTCACCTTTAACGGAGACTTCTTCGGCGATGGCAAAGTCGTTTGCTGCTGGGTTTTGCCAGTCAATTAGCCAAATGGTTTGGTTTTGCTCACCGGCACTTTCTTTGTCTTTCACGCCGTAGCGCAGCAGTTGGTAGACATCTTTATTGGCGTAATACAGATGTTTCCCTTCACCCAAGCTTGCCGCTTTGTCCAGTTGACGCAGTGCGCGGGCAATCAGCGCAGCCGAGACATCTCGCTCGCTTAGCCATTTACTCAGAATACTTTCTTCGATATTGCGGTTATTGGCGCGGTCTTTCCAATCGCCTAAATAGCGGTAGCCAAGTTCTTGGCTAAAAAGCTTGATGACCCGTTGTTGGGTGAGTTTTTCTTTTTGGCCAACGTCTGTCATGACTCGATTTCCATCACAAAGCGAGATTTTCGCTGAAACTTTCTATCTCCCCAAGGCATCATTCTTTGTTTCGGATAGGAGACGTAGAGCCACCTCTTAGCTCTTGTAACAGCGACGAAAGCGTTATTTCTCTCTTCATCCAGCTCCTTTGCAGTATTTGCTCTATAGTCTGGAAAAACACCTTCACACATGCCGATTAGAAACACGATATCCTTTTCTAATCCTTTCATGGTGTGCACTGTGCTCAAGGTTAAACCATCATCAAGAACATTATCGGAAAGTTGGCCAAGGGCTAATGCATTACGAAATGCCACCAAGGAATCGCCCAGTCCTTTTCTCTTGAAAAAGGTCCAGGTGCGATTGAATTCATTTAGTTCTTCTAAACTCAATTTCACGTCTTCTACTCTGTCGTCCGAAGCTCGATTCTGACTCTCAACCAACCCGGATAAGAGAGCATTAAAGTCTTTAACTAGTTTTGGAAGCTTCGGATTATCTACTTCTAGATTGTCAATCGCTAACAGCAACTTTTGTAATATCTCAGAATAGTCGTCAGCGGATGTTGATAGTTGCGCGGCCAATTCTTGCAAAACATTTTCGGACCATTGTTTAGGCTCAGAAATGCCCAACACCTGACACAATTTCTTTCCATCTACCCAGTCTTTCGAGTTCAACTTAACCCGTAAGGCGTAGTCCAAAGCCTTACCAAATCGAGTCGATGGTTCAAGCTGTCTCTCACCCTTTCTTAATGAGTAAGGTATTGAATTATCTCGCAGGCACTTCTCAAGTTTTGAAAAAACGAATCTATTCCGACCAATCACCACCATATTGGCAAGCGATATTTCACCTTCAATCTCATGATGTACTTTTAAATCCAAAAGATACCTAATGGTTGCAACAATGGCCTCTGCTTCATCTTCTTCCGAATCGAACTCTGAAACCTTAATGCCGCCCTCCAAGGCGTAATCTATTTCTGCCTGAGATCCCGGTCGCAACTTGTTTGCCGCACGAATGACAGCCTTAGCACTGCGGTAGTTCTCCTTTAACTCAAAATGCTGAGGTGTAAAATCATTGGTAAAATGTAAGCAAAGATAGTCTTTTGATGACCCATTAAATCCATAAATCATTTGGTTTGGGTCACCAACCATTAAAATACTTTTTATAGCTTCACCACAGAGAACCTTGATGAACTCATATTGAGATTTGTTGAGGTCTTGAGCTTCGTCAACGCAGACATGTTTATACTGTGATCGGTATATTTTTGCGATCCAATCATGGTCTATCAGGATTTTACGCGCGTAAACCAAGATGTCGTCATAATCAATCCCTCCACTGTTCAACAATGCCGCTTGATAATCTTCAAAGATATTCCAGATATTGTTGTTAGGATATAACTGAGTAACTTCAGGTTCAGTGAGTAATTCACGTTTAATTTTCGAAAATATATCCATGTAGGATTGTAGATTTCTTTCCCTATTTTTTAACTCTTTTGAATCTGAAATATTCAAATAGGCATCTATATCAATCCCATCTTCACGCAATGACTGCATAAAGACTTCCATACGGTCTTTGTCTCTGTCATATATATGTAACTCAGAGGGTAAGCCAACAGTATGCCCGTATTTTTCCAATATCCTTTGTGCAACCGAATGAATCGTTGAAATCCAGGCTCTTTCGTCAATCAGATCACAGTCACTTAAGCGTGAGCTCATTTCATCAGCTGCTTTGTTTGTGAAGGTAAGCGCAATAACGCCCTCTTTGCGGGTGTTCCCTAAAATATATCGGACACGCTCTGTCAACACACGTGTCTTACCTGATCCAGCTGAAGCAAGCACTTGAATTGCAACATTCAAAGGAGCTTCGACTATCTGGCGCTGGGCATTTGATAGATTCATCTTAGACTCCAGACTCTATTTTTTTGAACAATTCAACGACCTTTTTAGGAAGCCTCTCTTTTGGCAGCTTTGACAGGTTTTGAGAAATGGCTATTGCATACTGTGGCTTACTTGCATCCAGAACATCGAGGATCGCTCTAACTCGTCCATCAACACCGAAATAATCTCTGTTTACATCTTCAAAAATAGGTTGCTTACAAGTCAAACAGTCTGGTTTATCAGTCTTAACTCGTTTTAGAGATGTACCTTCGCGCTTTTTAATCCATTTATCCAGTGCATCATTTCCCGCAACTTGCTGAATAGTCTCTTCAATAAGAGCTTGATAGCCTTGACCTAACAAATAACCCTCAAAATCAGTCCCATCAAGTATTGTGATATTAGGAGCGTTTTTGATGTCTGTTGGGCCAAAAACTTTTTCATAGTTCTTTTTGAGTTCTTTGATAGTTTGTTCTTCGCCGTCACTAAAAATGAAGACTGGGATATTTAGATCTTTTGCCAAGATAAAAAATGGGCGGTATTTAGCTCCTGACCCATTAACTCCTACGAAGTTTATACCTAGTGTAAATGGGTGCGTACCAGTATAAGATTCAAACAGTTCGGGCAGAGCTTGCTCTTCGGTCTCTCCTTCGGATAAAACGATAGCTTTAGAGAACAAAAGTTCACCACGAGAATGTACTACCTCTCTTTTTAATTTCCTTAGGTCGTCATTTTCGAATTCGGCTCTAAGCTGATATACCCGAACTAAATTATCCGCCTTACTTAGGTATTTTATTTCATGCAGATCAGCCAACCCAGCAATATATGGAGAATGAGTACTTATTATTACTTGGCCAGGCACATCAATGAGCTGTCTGTATAATGTTCTCTGAGCATTTGGGTGAAGGTGAGCTTCCGGCTCCTCAGCAGCAATAATTGGAAAAAAAGGCTCAGCTTGCTCTTCGTGATTTTTTGTTAAGAGTTCGGTGAAGGCTTTAACGGTTAACATGGATGCCCAACTGCGCGTGCCCATACCGTGATATTCCATGGAGAATGAGCTTTTCTCAGACTCGCCAAAATTCACACTAAATCGCTTTGAAAGATCGCGAATTTTCTTGGGGAATGGGGTTAATTCTGTTTGCCCCGAACCTTCAAATGACTGATTGAGATTGTCTAAATGTGTTTTTAACCGTTTGAGTGGCTCGCTCTTGTTGATAGCTTCTTTATTGATTGCAGCTACCATACGTTCCAGCTCAGCAACATCTTCGTCGTTGTACTCAACGCTAGAGAGCACACGACCGACAAAAGAAGATTTTTCTTTTAATTCAGTATGTATATCTCGCTGTGCATCAATCGGAATAAACGGTACTGACTCCAGTCGCTTTCCAAGCTTCTTCTTGAAAATTACCTTTTCCCACCCCGCATGTTCAGGCCAAGTTTCCATCTCGTATCTATCGATGATGTATCCACCCTTTACCCGATCAGGTTTTGCGGTAGTTCTAATTGCCACGTACTGCTTGCCATCAGCCTCAGCCTGAATTTTAGCTCCAAACTCCTGCTGCCATTGCTCTGAAAATTCATTAGATCTATTTTCACCTTTTACGGGTATCAATCGGATATCGACAATGATGTAATCTTGCCGTTTACCGTCTGTGCCAATATGGAAATCTTCATCTGTTAAGTAACGCGAATAGTCACCTATGGCTAATTGCAATGCTTTTATTACTGATGTTTTGCCAGCATTATTCTGCCCTAAAAGGACAGTAACTCTCGGTAAGGTTATTTCGATATTAAATATGCCTCGAAAGCCACATATTCGAATAAAATCTATCTGGATACTCATATCGTTTCACTCCTTTGAATTAGTCTCGTCTTGCCTGTCAACAGCTCTTGCATCATGCCTTGTTTGATTTGGCGGGTTTTGGTGAGGTGTTGCTCAACAGATTGAATTTCTTTATCCATGTCTCCCAGAATAGTTGCGATCGCGTTTTGTTCTTCTTTAACTGGTAACAGCATTCTCATGTCAGCAATCATCTCTCGACGCACAGAATCAACTGATGACTTTGCTGTCATCGACATGATGCGATCATAAAAATAGTTGCTGAAAAATATGTAAAAGAAATATCCGTCAACCCTTTCACCGAAGTTATACATTAAATAAACGCGTTGATGGAAATCGAATTTTCCATTTATGTAATGGAAAATCTTTCCTGTTCCTACGCCATCACCAGCGGTTAAGACAGCTTCTCCATCAAAAGAAAATGAATTGATTCTTTCAATCGTTTGAGAACGTACAAAAAAAGGATACAAGCCCTCTTCAATCTTATCCTGAGTATTTCTGCAACCCGTGGTGATTGAAACTAAATTACCAATAGACTCAACTTCCCAATCCTCTGGGATTTCGCCGAGTTCGCTGGGTTTGTAGCCTTTTTTGCGGCCGTCGGGGTGGTGGGCACTCTTTTCAAAACCAAAGGGTGGCAGGCGGGTGCGGCCGGTGAGCAGTTGTTGCATGGTCGCCGTTTTAATCGCCTGCTTTTTCGCAATCAGCTTTTCCAGTTCCTGAATTAACGCATCCACATCCGATAAGGCATTGGCTATGGCAGTTTGTTCATTGAGAGTTTTTGGTAATGGAACTTTATATTGTCTGAGACTGCTAACCAAAACATTCGGCTGACTCGAGGTCGCATTAAATTTTTCAACCTCTTTCTCGGCAAATGAACTAGTCAAGTAATGTGAAAGAAACTCAGACTTAACCCTAGATGCATCTGGTGTAATTCGCGCTATATTCTGTTGAATGTGGTAAGTATCATCTTCATAAATAACTGCTGCATTGCCAATTGTCCCCACGCAAGGATAAACGACATCACCTTTAGTGAGCCTAGATCTTTTGAGTTTACGAGATAACTTATCTGAAATCCGAACTATATCTCTGAGATTAATTTTATTCTTTTCTATGTTGAATCCCCGCAATGCAATAATCTCGCCGCTCGGAGATTCACGCCACACACTTGTATATTCAGCTCCTGCTAGCCGTGAGATTATTGATACTGCACCAAGTTCAACTAATTCCCAGTCTTTTGGGATTTGACCAATTTCGGTCTTTTGAAAATTTGAGCTATCTAGATGTTTTGTATCGTGAGGGTTAACACTATTTACTTTGATAGTTTGCATAAGTTCAATCATAAAGAGAGCTCCAAACCCATCGCCTTTAAATGCTCAGCTACCTTGGCACTTAACACATCAACCGACTGACTAATCAGCGGCAATGGCTCGGCGTAGCGCTCTTCCAAATCTTTGACACGGCTGGCCAATTGCTGGCCCATGCGTTCAATTTCGGCCTGAATACTGGTTTGCAGCGTGGCTTGCCATTTATCTTGTACCAATAAAGCTTTTACTTCTGCAGTGGTGAGCGTGGCGTAGCGTTTAAATACCAATAGGTCGAGTTTGTCTTGCTGTTCTTTCACTGCTTTCTTGCTGCTACCTTCGCTATCAAATAGGCGCTGCACTTGTTGCAGGGCTTTGCGCTCGTCCGGGTCTGATGCAAGTTTTAAACGTGCCTTAACGGAAGCAGCGGTGACTTTGTCTTTGTCATTCAGTGCATCAGCGAGCAGGCCGTCTTCAGCGCTGTGCTCTTCAATATAACTCTCCAGCTCCTGGCTGATGCTATCGAGCTCGCTTTGCAAGCGGTCGAGTTCGGCTTGCTCCGCTGCAAAAAAGCGTTTCACCAATAAGGCTGGTGGCAGTAGTTCTGCTTTGTATTTGGCTTTGCCGATAACTAAATCCGGTACTTCTTTACTAGCTTTGGCATCGCCTTTTGCGGCAATCAGTTCACGCAGCTTTTTGCCCGCGTCCCAGCCATCTTGCACCAACACATAGACATCGTCTTGCATGGTGTCTTGCCAATAATCCATCAGCAGCTGGTAGACGTCGTATTTGCTAAGTAGCGGTATATTGTCGTAAGCCGTTAACAGCGCTTCGCTAATACGATGGATCAGCGCTTTAGGCAGCTCACTCCCATCAATGCTATCGAGCGCACTTGCGCTAAACCATTGCTGAAATGGTGCGACCGCCATGCTGGCAAAGGCGGTAAATTCAGGGTGCTGTAAAATGGTTGATTTCACATCGCGGGCAACGACTTTGGCGTTTAAATAACCTGCACGCTGCGGGGCGAATAAAGTCGCGCGTAAGCTCGGTAGCACTTGCCAGTAATTGTCGAGTGCGGCGACGTCACGCTCTGGAATACCACCGGCTAAATGGGCGGATAAATCGTGTAAGTCTTCGCCTTCGCTGCTGTCGATGTAACGCGGGATATTCAGGTTGTAGTCGTTCCCGGCGATTTCTTTTAACGCTACTAAACGGCTGAAGCCTTTAAGTTCCAGCTGTTTGGTAAAGACATCAACGATTTTATGAATGTCTTGTGCGCGCAGGCGGTTTTTATTGCCGTCTTTGGCAAAGCCTTTGCTGGCATCGACCATAAAAATGCCGCCTTCGGTTTTGCCAAGGTCGAGCGGGTCTTTCAGCATCCGGCTTGCGGCCGATTCTTTATCAATGACGATAATACAGGCGGGAATACCGGTGCCGTAAAACAGGTTGGCCGGCAGACCAATAATGCCTTTGATATAACCTTGTTTCAGCAGGTTTTCGCGGATGCGAGCTTCGGCATTGCCGCGGAACAACACACCATGCGGCAGAATGACCGCGCCTTTGCCGGTGCTTTTTAAGCTTTTGATGATGTGCAGCAAAAAGGCGTAGTCGCCGTTTTTCTCTGGTGGTATGCCCCAGGTAAAGCGTTTAAATTCGTCGTGTTCGGCATTGATGCCGCTGGTCCAGTTTTTGTTGGAAAACGGCGGGTTGGCCACGGCAAAGTCGAAGGTTTTCAGCTCGCCGTTGGTATCTTTCCAGAATGGCGCAGCCAGCGTGTTGCCTTTGGTTATTTTGGCGGTGACGTTGTCATGCAAAATCATGTTCATACGGGCCAAGGCGCTGGTGGCGTTATCCATTTCCTGACCAAAAATCGACAAGCCGCGCGGCGCTTCGTCATTGGCTTTAAGCAGCAAAGAGCCTGAGCCACAGGTTGGGTCGTACACTGAGGTGCTGGGCATGGCATCGGCTGGAATGCCTATCACTTTGGCGAGTATTTTTGAGACTTCCGACGGGGTATAAAACTGGCCCTTGGATTTACCTGATTCAGTCGCGAAGTGGCGCATCAGGTATTCGTAGGCATCGCCTAATAAATCATCGCCATCGGCGCGGTTGCCGGATAAATCTAAGCCTTCAAAAATGCCCACCAGCTTGGTTAAGCGATCGACCATTTCCTTGCCTTTGCCGAGCTTGTCTTCGTCGTTAAAGTCGGCAATGTCGATCACGCTTTTTAAATCGTTTTCTTCGGCCAGTTTGGCAATGATTTTGTTAATGCCTTCGCCGATATCGGGCTTGCCCTTGAGCGCGACCATGTCTTTGAAATCGGCCCCGACGGGCACGTCAATCATGGCGGTTGGATCATTTTTGGCTTTGTCGGACACGTACTTCATAAACAGCATGGTCAGTACGTAATCTTTGTATTGAGAGGCGTCCATACCGCCACGCAGCTCGTCGCAGCTGGCCCACAGGGATGAATAGAGTTCAGTTTTTTTGATTGCCATGGTGACTGCGTATTCCCTTAACAAAACTTGGGCCGATGCAGGATATCGTGGCACCGGCTTGCGAGGATGGGGTAAGTGCGCATACCTTACCAGCAAAATGGTACTCGGCGAAGCGTGAGCGTGGCAAGCTGTTTGGTTAATCAACAAATTTGTTGGATGCCGGGGGGCTGTGAGCGAATAACGAAGATAGATGGCATAAAGTAAGCGCTTCACTCAAATTGGGATACAAGGCTGCTAAGAGGCTTAATCCATTAACAGTCGATTCGCCTTAGCGACGAATATCCACTCTGATGAATTGCTTTATCTCATGCTAATGATTTCAACATGTTGACTTTCTGGATGTTTTTTCTACAACGCTCAGGCTTTATCTGTTAACTGTAATGGCATATATCACAGCTGGTCTTGGGGCACCGTCTCCAAGATGAAAGGTCGCTTTATTTCGGGTTATGCCGATGGTTTGAATAAACCAGAAACACCTATTGATCTTAAAGATGATGCCGCCTAGGAGGCTTGAGATTTCTTAGCGCAACACTCAGAGACAAGCAACGTTTGGATAAAGTCGCTAAGCTAATTGAAGGGTATGAGTCTCAGAACGGCATGGAACTACTGTCAACGGTTCATTGGGTTGTGACACAAGAGTCTGATGCTGCTCTGTCTGCTGCAGAGTTGGTTCAGCGAGTACATAGCTGGAATGCGAGAAAAGCCGCAATGAAACCGGCTCATATTCTTGCTGCATGGGAACGCTTAAGCGCACAAGGCTGGCTGCAGTTAAAAGTACAAGTTTAAAATCAAGACGCTTCAGCTTAGAGAGATAATAGCCTTCATTTTGAAGGCTTTTTTATGTCTATTTTGTGTAGAAAAATAATCATGTAATTTATTACGTAAAATTACATCATAAATGTAATTGAATTTTTTGAGTGTTATTTTAGATTAATGGCCTAACTAACGAGAGAGGTGAGAGATGGAACCATTAACTAAGCATGACACGATACTTTGGATTAACCATGCAATAGCGTATTTCAAAAGTGTAGGTAAAACTCAAAAAGATATGGCAAAGATTCTAGGTCTTGAAGAGTCTAGAGTGAGTGAGATGAAGGTGGGGAGTGGCACGATCTCTCCCAATTTAATGGACAAGATCATTGAGTATTGTGGCAGCCCAAAAAGAAATCCTGGTCGCTATGAAGAAGTAGAGCTATACGATGATATAGATAGTTTTTTTGATAAATTTAAAGATGTTACGATTAACCGTTTTCACCGTAAGCTACTTAAACTCGCTACAAATGAAGAGAAATATCTGCATTTGCTGAGTTTGATATGTGCTCCCAATCTTCATTATAAAACTGATAAGAAGATCATCGAATCTCAGTTAGATGAGCTTTTCTTATCAAAGGAATATGTGGAAAAATGCAACAATTACTCAGAGGTCCTGCGAAATACGGTTGGATATGACGAGCGTCCCATTGAGAATTTTCAATGGTGGAATCTTGATGATGAAGGGCAGAAGCTTTTCAGCGTCGCCGGGATTGTAATCAGAGATTTTGACACTTTCAGATTACTGTATCTGTATTCAAAGCTATTTGAAGGCATTACAAATTTTAAGTTTGGCAGTAAAGAACGATTAAACATTCAGCCTCAAATACCAGTAGAGCCGGTAGTGTTAACCGGCCAGCGTATAAAGGTAATGAAAAGTAGTTCACTAAAGAGCACCAACGTTAACGCTGCATTCCATGAATTATTTGGTAAGAAGATAAGTGGGGTTAAACTCAACAATTATAGCGAGTTAAGATTAAATCCTGAGCAATACATGCCGGACTATTGGGAGTATGCTCGTTGTGAATTGTACTTAGGTGTGAATATGAATTACTACATTTTGATACAGTTATCCCATAAACCCATCATGGAATGGGCTCATGAAGACGATGATTCGCTTAGTGAAAACAAGTATTTTGGCTTCATTGAACCCGACGATAGAGTCATTGTTTGTAATATCAATTCACTTCGCTTGTATGATTGCATTGAAGAAATCCGCAAATGGTTTGGCCTTCCAAGTGACTCTCTGTTCGAGTTAAAACAGGATATAGCAAAGGCTGGGGGATATGTTCCTGGCGCTAAAGTATTGCTTTAAGACCCATACAGCTTAAATGTTAGCCTTGAACTCATGAGTTCAAGGCTAACAGCTGCTCGTTTGGCTCAAGTGGATGTAATTGAGGAAATTATTTCTGATAGTTTAGTCGTTGCAGCTTTCGCTCATCGAAATAATAATGCTGGTTATAAATCCTCTCCTCTTTTTAGTAGTTGATATTCTAAGCAAGTTTCTGTGGTGATAAAGGCACCACATTTTCAACCATTAGTGTTTCGAGCTTCTCACCCCAAGCTTGTAATACTGATAATTGCTCATTCAGGTAATCATGATGATTATAGACTCGCAGCATCCCAGGAAGCTGATGACCAACCGTCTTTTCAATTGCCACTATATCTAGTCCCATTTCACTGCATCGACTGATAAAAGTACGGCGTAAGTCATGAGGCGAGAAATGTTCAAGATTTGACGGCAGGTTACGTTTGATATGAGAGCGAATCGCAGAGGCCTCTTGTACTTTATCTAAGCCAACCTGAGGCCATACCAATTTCCAATGACCAGGAACGCTCTCACGTTGCTCTAGCAGCTGTTTAATAAGGTAATCACTTAATGGCATCTTACGACTTTCTTGGCTCTTAGTGTGCCGATCTTCTGAGCTCGCAGGCAGCAACCAGAGCTTTTCATCAAAATCAACCTCACTCCAGCGCATTTCAAGTACCGCACTGATCCTTTGTCCGCACCCAAGTAAGAAATTTAATAGCCGAATATTGGCAGCATCCGTTCGCCAAGAAGGCAAACTTGTTAGCAATATTTTCAGCTCGGAGAAACTCAGATTTCGCCTTGTGATTTTCGTCCCACCACCTACATCTCTCGCCCTCAATAGCGGAGCAGGATGTGTATCGATCATATTCAACGCTAAGGCATGCTTGATAACCTGATTGATGATCTTGTGACACACCCCTATAGCGCCAGCCATCCTCCGACCATTTTTATCCACCTTAGCGTCAAACACTTTATTGAGATCATTCATTCTCAAATCAGCTAATTTAATGTTGCCAAGATGCGGCTTTATGTCGCGTACATAAATGGCTCTTGCCTGAGAACCCCGCAATTGCTTTGATAGCTGCTTCTCATCAAAACTCGCGAAAGCATTATCAAATGTTTTCGCTTCCTCTTGCTCACGATGCTCTCTTAACAATTCTTGCTTAGGATTTTTGTTATTTTCTAGCCAACTACGGAAACGCCCGGCCTCTTTTCTTGCCTGCTCTAATGTCATCCCGGTTTCGGGTCTTAACTTGTCGTATCGGCCCATTGAGATTTTTTCGTGCTTCTTACCAACTTGAAATCGAAATACCCAAGTCATAGTGCCAGTTGGGCGGACGCGGATGTTGAGCCCCTCAATTTTTTTATCTGGGATTAGGTACTCTTTATCTTGCGGACTCAATGCTTGTAATGTGGCATTGCTGCTAATTCGCTTTGTGGTCATGAGTAAACCTCAACAATTCTGGGTACGGCTGGGGGTACGGCGACGGGTGAGTTTTTATTGTATCCCCAGAGATACTCATGGACAACAATAAAAATAAAATCTTATAGAATCAATTTGATATGAAACATCGATGGACTTGCATGGACACACGTAGATTGGAAATCTTTTACACCGATCATATGGAAACAGGTGTGCTGTTAGAACGTCGTTAGGCGACTCTATATACCTAAAAACAAAGGAGCCTGTGGCTCCTTTGTTTTTAGTCAAACCGTACCCAACTAACGATGTTCTACTTTATGTTGTAATGCTTCAGCGCCCTTGGCGACCATGCGCAGCTGCATTACTAATTGATCGGCAAGCACTTTACGATCGGCGCGCTTCATATCCAGTGCCGACGCTCCGGCGTTAAACACTAAGGTCACTAGCGCTTCTGCCTGCGCTCTGGCTAGCATAGGTGTACGGCCCGCCGTCGCTTCGGTGTAATGGGCCAATTCAGAAATAAAATGTTCAATCTCGCGAGCCACCGCTGCGCGGAATGCCGCCGAGGTACCTGAACGCTCATGCAGTAAAATTCTGAAAACGTTTGGATTAGAATCAAGTACTTCCATAAAGGTATCCACTGATATACGGATCACGCTACCACCCGCTTCGGCACGTTGACGCCCCTTGCGCATCATTTGCCTTAGGGTAAGCCCGCCCTCGTCGACCATAGTCAACCCGAGTTCATTCATATCCTTAAAATGACGATAAAAGGATGTGGGCGCAATGTTGGCTTCCCTCGCCACTTCTCGCAAACTTAAGCTAGAGAAGCTCCGCTCAGCACTGAGCTGGTTAAACGCCGCATCGACTAGAGCCCGCCGAGTTTTCTCTTTTTGCTGTGCACGAATACCCATTCTTGAATCCGCTAACTGAATGTAATGACGCGATAATACCGCTTTTGCGATTGAAACACAGCCCTATCCACCTTGACCAAACAAGATTGCTGGGCTAAATTAGCTTACAGTTGTACGCTCAAATGCGGATATTGGAAACTATAATGAATAAACCCCCTATCATCTGGCTTAATGTCACCCTATTTAGCCTAACCTTTCTCAGTGCGGTAATCCTCGTTCCTTGGTATGGCCTAGCCCACGGTTACGGTGCCAGCGAATGGATTGCTTTTGTGGTTTTAGCCTTTGCCAGTGGCCTGTCGATCACTGCGGGTTACCATAGACTCTGGTCACATAAAGCCTACAAGGCACACCCTGTAATACGTTTCATATACGCACTTGGTGGTGCATTAGCATTACAAAACAGCGCGTTACATTGGGCATCCGATCATCGTGTGCACCATAAGCATGTCGATGACAATGACAAAGATCCTTACTCCGCCAACATGGGTTTCTGGTACAGCCATATCGGTTGGATGCTGCGCGAATACCAAGCCCAACGCTACCATGACTACCAAAACGTGCGTGATTTGCAGAACGACCGTATCGTGATGTGGCAACACAAGCACTATCTTGCACTTGTGCTACTTATGAATATTGGTCTGCCTGCTTTATTAGGCTGGTTCACTGGCAATATCGCGGGTATGTTACTGATGGCGGGACTTCTGCGCTTAGTGGTCGTGCATCACTGCACCTTCTTCATTAACTCCCTCGCCCACGTGTGGGGTAGCCAACCTTATACCGATAAAAATACGGCCCGCGATAACGGTTTTCTGGCTGTACTGACCTACGGTGAGGGTTACCATAATTTCCACCATATCTTCGAAAACGATTATCGTAACGGGATTAAATGGTGGCATTACGATCCGACTAAGTGGTTGATTAAGGCGTTATCTTGGGTGGGTTTAGCCAAAGACTTACGCACGAGTCCGCAGGAGCGAATCGAGAGTGCCCGCTTACAAATGCAACTGCTGCATGCTAAAAGCAAAGTGCTCAATTTGCCAAATGCCGATGAAATTATTGAAAAAATTCAACAAGAGTATGAGTTGATGAAACAACACTTACTCGAATATTATCAAGCCCAAAAGGCACTGTTAGAGGCCAAACGTAAGCAACTGGTCGATCAGCAATTATTGCAGCAAGTCGAAGAGCTAAAAACCCGACTCCTGAATCAGCAAAAAAGCTGGAAGAGCCTGACTGCAACTTATAGCTAGGCCACAATTATCGGTAAAAATCATACGGCCGCCTTGCATGGTGGCCGTATCCTATTATTATGATGCCTCATTCACTTTTTACAGGATGTTAGGCTCATGTCGAATTGTGCAGTATCTCCAACCGATAGCATTAAACTCACCGAATATAGTCATGGTGCCGGTTGCGGCTGTAAAATTTCCCCTAAAGTACTGACCACCATTCTTGCCTCGCAGCTGCCTGTATTTACCGATCCTAATCTGCTGGTCGGCAATCAGAGTCGCGATGATGCGGCCGTGTATAAGCTCAATGATGAGATTGGCATTATCAGTACCACTGATTTTTTTATGCCCATTGTTGATGACCCCTTTACCTTTGGCCGCATTGCTGCCACCAATGCCATTAGCGATATCTATGCCATGGGCGGCACGCCCATGATGGCGATTGCTATTTTAGGCTGGCCAATCAACAAATTGCCTGCCGAAATCGCGCAACAAGTGGTTGATGGTGGTCGTCAAGCCTGTATGGAAGCAGGCATTATGCTGGCTGGCGGTCATAGCATCGATGCACCTGAACCTATCTTTGGCCTTGCAGTAACAGGGCAAATCGCCTTAACCGATTTAAAACAAAACGACACTGCTAAAACTGGCGATCGTTTGTATCTCACAAAACCTATTGGCATTGGCATCCTGACCACGGCACAAAAGCAGAAGAAGCTAAAAGACGAAGATAGCCACATTGCGGTGAATGCCATGTGCCAGCTCAATAGCGTAGGCGCTAAGATCGCTAAGATCAAAGGCGTAAACGCCCTGACCGATGTCACTGGCTTTGGCCTTGCAGGCCATCTGCTCGAAATGTGCCAAGGCGCTAAACTCACCGCCAAATTAACACTCGATGCAGTGCCGCTCTTACCTCGCGCCCTCGACTATCTTGCGCAAGGTTGTGTTCCCGGCGGAACCCACCGTAACTACGACAGTTATGGCGAGCACTTACCCACTCTAACCGATTATCAGAAAGCCATTTTGTGTGACCCACAAACCAGTGGCGGCTTGTTAGTGGCGGTATCGAATGAGGCCGAAGCAGAACTGGTGGCACTGCTTAATGCCCATCAAATTGAGCCTATATGCATTGGTTCGTTAGAAACGCCCACCTCCACCGCCAATGTGGTGCTGTGTTAATGACAACAACGATTATCCAGGCCCAGCAATACCACGATATCTTTGTCGCTGGGCAGCCATTAATCGACTTAAGAGCGCCAATCGAGTTTGACCGCGGCGCGTTTCCTTCCTCGGTAAATCTGCCGTTAATGGTTGATAAAGAAAGGGAAAAGGTCGGCACTTGCTACAAAGAGCAAGGACAGCAAGCCGCGATTACCTTAGGCCATTCACTCGTACATGGCGCAGTAAAACAACAAAGAATTGATGCTTGGTTAAACTTTTTATCGGCCCACCCCGAAGCTTACCTTTACTGCTTTCGCGGCGGGCTACGCTCACAGCTAACTCAGCAATGGCTTAAAGAAGCGGGCGTAGTCGTACCTTATGTACAGGGTGGCTACAAAGGCATGCGCCAATATTTAATTGGTGTGATTGATGCCGTCCCTAGCGAACAACGCTTGTTAAGCCTAAGTGGTATGACGGGCTGCGGTAAAACGGATTTTTTAAGACAGCGCAAAGAGGCAGTGGATCTTGAGGGTATAGCCAATCATAGAGGATCGAGTTTTGGTAAAAACATCGACCCACAACCAACGCAAATAAACTTTGAAAATCAGCTCGCGATTGCACTACTCCGCCACCAACAGGGTAATCATTCCTGCTTACTACTTGAGGATGAAAGCTTTCTGATTGGCCGCTCAGCACTGCCGCAAAACTTTTATAGCGCCATGCAGGCAGCCGATATTGTAGTACTCGAAGAAGATGACGACATTAGGCTAAGTCGCTTACTCGATGAATATGTTCATAAAATGCATCACGGTTTTGTTGAACGCTTAGGTATTGAGGCAGGCTTTGATGCCTTTAGCCAATATCTTTTGCAGAGCCTTACCAGTATTCGTAAACGTCTCGGTGGTAAACAATTTCAAGAATTACAAGACATCATGCAACTGGCTCTGACGCAGCAACTCAATCAAAACCAAACCTCACAGCATTTAACTTGGATAAGCCTGCTACTGCAAAAGTATTACGACCCTATGTATGAATACCAATTAGCAAAAAAAGCACATAGAGTGCTTTTTAGGGGAAATCACCAAGACATGCATCAGTGGCTGGATAACTTATCGCAAAATAATCTTGGCTAAACAAGTACAGCTCAGCATGTTAAAAACAAGAGAACCGTGTGCTAACGCCACGGTTTTCTTACTTACATCTACGCGTTAAGACTTATTAAGCAGATTCAAGACACTATCCCTTAGCGAGTGCCGATCAGCACTTTGCCCATCCACCACATCCGTTAAGCTCACCGATACCTTGGACCAGAAGCGTTTCGGCATTGTGGTCAATGCATGGCCATCTTTATGACTGAAGTAAGAGCCCCACAGACCATTGAGCGCCATAGGGATTACGGGTACGGGATCGCGGGCCAAGATTTTATCTATACCAGGGCGAAACTCGCCGAGTTCACCATCGGGGGTTAAACGACCTTCAGGGAAGATACACACCAACTCGCCATTCGCTAACGCCTCATGAATTGATTCAAAGGCTTGATTGTAAGTGGTCTCACTCTGGCGCGGCGAACAAATCGGAATCACTCCTGCATGGCGGAACAGATATTTCAGCACCGGAATTTCACTGATCGATTTATCCATCACAAAACGAATCGGCCGGGTCGACGCGCCCATAATGATCAACGCATCCACATAGCTCACATGGTTACAGACTATGATACCCGCGCCTTCTTTGGGGATCTTTTCCCGCCCAGTCACAGTCACTCGATACATCACATGGCTGAGTAAGTAACTGATAAATCGTTGGGTAAACTCAGGCACTTGTGAATACACATAGAGAGCAACAACGAAATTCATCACGGCTAGCAGTAAGAACAACTGTGGAATACTCCAGCCAGCCACACCGAGTAACAGCATAGACAACAACGCTGACGCCACCATAAAGAGCGAGTTCATAATGTTATTCGCGGCAATCGCTTGCGCACATTCTCCCTTCGCAGAACGCGCTTGAATAAAGGCGTACAGAGGCACGATAAACAGACCACCGCTGACCCCAATCATAAAGAAGTCCAACATCACTCGATAATGCTTCTGCTCAGCAATAAAGCTTTGTAAGCCATAAACAAAACTAGCATCCGCAGGTGCAGGAGGAATCGCCCACAGCAAGTCCACACCAAACACGGTTAACCCGAGCACCCCAAAGGGCAACAAGCCTAACTCCACATGGCCAAAGGAAAAACGCTCACAGACAAAGGAGCCCACCGCAATCCCAATAGAGAACATTCCCAGTAGCAGCGACACCACTGTCGCACCAGAGTGCAAATGCAGCTTGGCAAAGTTAGGGAATTGGGTCAGATATGTCGCCCCCAAAAACCAGAACCAGCTAATGGCGAGGATGGCCATCCAAATCGAAGGCGTTTGGCGTGCCTTCTTAATGGTGCGCCAAGTGCCAGATAATGGCCGAAATTGGATTTTCTGAACTGTGCCCTGTGGCGGTAAAGCAGGGATCGCACGGCTAGACAAATACCCAGCCAAGGCAAGGGCTGCGACCGTGATGGCCGACCACAAAGTGGCGTTGTTTTCAGACACTAAAATCCCGGCACTCAAGGTACCGATCAAGATAGACAGAAATGTCCCCATCTCAACCCAGGCATTGCCCGTCACTAACTCATCCTCTTTTAAGGCTTGAGGCAAGAGGGAATATTTGACCGGCCCAAAATAGGCTGACTGGCTACCGGTTAAAAACAGCAGTAATAACATCATCATGTAATTCTCACTCACAATAGCGAGTGCGGCGCTGAACATAATGATGACTTCGAGCAGTTTTAAGCGACGGATAAGTTTGGCTTTATCCATATTGTCGGCCACGACACCTGCATGGGCAGAGAACAGGAAAAACGGCAGGATAAAGACCCCTGCAGCCAAATTAACAAACATGTCGACGCTAATGGGTAAATCATTGACTTGGCTGAAGGTGACGAGCAACAGCAACACATTTTTATAGATATTGTCGTTAAGTGCGCCCAGACATTGGGTTGCGAAATACGGTAAAAAACGTTTTGTTAGCAGCATGACTCTTCCCTCTTATCACCCATTCCCTGTAAATACCCTGTCACATGACTCTCTAACAAAGCGGGTAAAGATGCCGTATCGGCAAACAATTTATTATCCAGTGATAAGGCGGTGAGTCCGTGGATGCCGCCCCAAAGCACTCGGCTCATTTGAAGTTGCTGCTCAGCAGTCTTATTGGGGAACAACAGGGCCAACTCACGTTCAATTAAACTGAATAAACCCGCGATAAGTTGGCCTTGGGATTCGGGCAAAGGCTCGGAGTCGAGTAGCTGCAGTTCAAATACCAACTTAAAACATTGGCGCTGTGCATGGGCAAACTCAGCGTATTTTTGCGCCATGCTGATGATTTGATTGCGACTATTATCTGCATTTACCTCGGAGAGCTCATGCATCAGCGCCTGCAGCGTTGCCTCAGAAACGGCTAACAAAAGGTAGTTATAGCTACCAAAGATATTGATTAAGGTACTCGGCACATAGCCAATCTGGCTAGCAATCTTGCGTAAACTCAGTTCTTGTGTCCCTTGCTGTTGCAGCAGTGCCATTGCCGCTTCTATTGCCATAGCACGAATCTCATCATGACTATGTTCTTTGCGTCTCGCCATAGGTCTCACTCCCTGTTGAATGGTGTGAGATTAACAGCCTGAAAAATAAAAAAACAACGTTCAAAATAAGTTTATTTTGCGTACAGCATGAAGTAAAAGGCATAAAAATGAGGGAAGAAAGTCTAACTCTGGGCAATCGCTCGATGGCAACCCTGGAGGGAATTTAACTTTTAGCACATAAAAAACGACGCCCTGAATCGAGAGCGCCGTTTCGACATTGAACTTTTACCTAGCGGCAGTGATAACTCATCACGACTCTGTCGGCCCCAGCGCCAAAATAGTCCGCTTCGAAGGCAGTATCGACAAACCCTAAACGCTGATATAAACCATGGGCAGGATTATGAGGATCGACAGTTAAATCCACCCGCTTAACCAGAGGTGGTATTTGGCTTAAACATTGTTGGATTAATTGTTTACCAATGCCTCGCCCGCGGGCTTGCTCACTCACCGCCACGGACAGGATCCACATACAGGTAGGATCGCCACTTTGAGCGCAGAGCACATAACCTAACAGCTTACCGCCATCATCTATGGCAACCAGAAAATGCTCAGGCCAACAATCAAATCCTTGGCGAAAGAAAAAATCGGGATAACAATGATCGCCAAAGATAGCCTGTTCAAGTTGAAAAACGTCGGCTAACTCTGACTTTAATACTGGACGAATCGACTGCATGTAAACCTATTCACCAATTAAAATTTTATCCCACTCTAAATTGGGCGCACCAACAACAATAAAGTTAGGATTTTCAAGCGTCTCACGCTCGTTATAAGTCAAAGGTTGCAGCTCGGTATCCATAAGCTGACCACCCGCTTCCTCAATAATGATCTGTGCGGCGCCGGTATCCCACTCTCCCGTAGGCCCGACTCGCACATAACAATCGGCGCGTCCTTCGGCAACAAGGCAACTCTTCAAGGCCGCACCGCCCATGACCACCAGTTCACAATGCTTAGGATGATTGAAGAGGGTCAACACGGATTGAGGATCCTGACGACGACTCACCGCTAACCTAAGGGAAACTTGCTCACGGTGCTGAATTTGCCGACTACTGATGCGCACTTCCTGCTTATCGGTGCGTTTATAGGCACCTAATCCCGCGATGGCGTAGTAACACACCTGCGTCATCGGCACATAGACCACACCCATTACTGGACGATTGTGCTCCACCAACGCAATGATCACCGAAAAATCACCACTACCGGCAATAAACTCTCCCGTGCCATCGAGAGGGTCGACTAACCAATAACGTTTCCAGCCTTCACGCTCACTCAGGGGAATATCGGCAGCCTCTTCGGACAAGATAGGAATCTCAGGCGTCAACGCGGCTAAGCGTTCACAGATGAGCTTATTCGCCGCTAAGTCCGCCGAGGTGACAGGGGTATTATCAGACTTAGTCTCTCGCTCAAAATTACCCTTAAGGTAAATCTCACGAATAGTGCGACCCGCATCCGTTGCTATCGCAATCACCTCGTCGATTAACTCTTCTGGCTTCATAACCACTCCAATCGCTAACATCGCGAATGATCCACAAGCACTCAATTGCTGAATGCTATAACAAAAAAGATTATTTAAGTTGTAGATGTTTCTGCGCTAAAAACAATGCGCTCACACTACGGGATTCTGAAAAATCGCTATTTTCGAGTAACGCTTCCCACTCGGCCAACGCCCAAGGCACCACATCTATGGGTTCTGGCTCATCGCCTTCGAGGCGGCTTTCATATAAATCTTCTGCTATGAAAATTTGCATCTTGCTAGAGAAATAACCCGGCGCAAGGCTAAGTTCTTTCAACAGGGTCAGCTTACGGGCCCCAAAACCGATTTCTTCCTGCAATTCTCGATTGGCCGCTTCGATAGCTTGCTCACCAGGGTCTATTAATCCCTTAGGAAAACCTAGCTCGTAATTGTCAGTACCAGCGGCATATTCACGGGCTAACAGCATGTTACCTTGATGAATGGGTACAACCATCACAGCGCCACGGCTTCCGCCCTTCATCCGCTCATACTGGCGCTCGACACCGTTAGAGAATTTAAGATGGACTTGTTCAATTTGAAACAAACGGCTCTTAGCGACAACTTCAGTATGCAAGATTTCCGGCTTGTGGTGCCGCTGTGACATAACTGCCCCTGGATAAAAATAGCAACAAACTAACTAGGATAAGTGACAATCTTACTATCCTGTCTTTAATCTACAACCTGAATTTAGTGCGGCTATTCCAAAGACCACCACCCAAGTAATGGGATTTAAGTCACGCACTAAGCAATAACAAAGGAGAAGCGGCTAAAACTTTCCCGCTTTTTATCGCGAAAATTCACCCACAAAAAAGGGGCTAAGCCCCTTTTGATGTCGACATCATTTAAAACTGATAACGCAGATTGAGTTGATAGCTCAATAGGTCATTCGGCTCGATAGCAAGGTATTGATAACCTAAACCCACAGACCAAGCATCACTAAATTGGTAACTAAAACGCACTCCCGCATACCAATCTGTGCCATCTAAATCAGTCGTTATCGTGGTATTGCCCATGGTACTACTAATATCCGCTTGCCAATGGAACAAGCCAACGGGTACTTCAAAGCGCCAACCTTGATGCTGCAGCAAGGTAAATCTCAAGCCCAACATCACCCCATCGGCAAGCACTGGGGTGACAGTTTTCACCAACTCATGGTATTGCGCTGGCGTTAACGTCGAGCCCTTAATCCTTGCACTTCCTTCACCAAAATCGGCATAGCTCAGTTCCAACGCCACAATCGGTGTCCATTGATAACCTAGACTCACCCCAAATGCGGTATCCGAGTCATCGACGCTGAGGAGTTGTCCCTCTCCGACTTGGGCGTTTAACTCAGGCAGTGTTTTATCGGCCTGCGCTTGTCCGATAAAACCCTCAACATACCAGTCTGTTGCCTGTGCCTGTTGCGTCACACTGAGCAATAACAGGCAGCCTAAGGCCAATCGCTGTAATTCTCGGCGACGCAATATCGCGCATGCCAAGAT
Source organism: Shewanella sp. 8A (assembly GCF_023475945.1). Classification (NCBI taxonomy): domain Bacteria; kingdom Pseudomonadati; phylum Pseudomonadota; class Gammaproteobacteria; order Alteromonadales; family Shewanellaceae; genus Shewanella; species Shewanella sp. 8A. Next base: position 991 of record NZ_JAMDJP010000031.1, on the reverse strand, counting down.
AAATGCCAACGCCCATAAGGTCATACTGCCTCCTCCTGACTTATTATCGATAATGACCTCTTGATAGGCTTTCACAGTGATAAGCACTTGCCCCGTTGCTTCACCACCTTGACCATCGCTAATCCTATAGGTCACGGTATCCACACCATCAAACCCTGTTTTAGGGATATAACGCAGTTTATTCGCCTCGATAGTCACACTGCCTTGTTGAGCTGTCGCACTTAACAGGGTCAACGTATTACCATCCACATCGGTGTCATTACTCAGCACGTCGATAAGCAAGCTGGTGCGATCATCGGTGGCGGCGCTGTCATCAACAGTCACAGGGGCTGTGTTGCCATTCACCTCAATCGTCAGCTCACTACTTGCCGTACCACCTTTACCATCGGTAATGCTATACACCAACACATCGGTGCCGATAAAGTCTACCGCTGGCGTGTAGCTGAGCTGCTGATTGGCCAGCACGGTGACAGTGCCAAACTCACTAATCACTTGCGTGACGCTCAAACTATCGCCATCGCTATCCGTATCGTTGGCGAGCACATTGACATCAATACTCTGGTTCCAAGCAATTGCTGCCGAGTCGGGATTGGCGACAGGCAAGTGGTTACCATTGAGCATCACCGCGACGCCACTTGGGTCGACGATAGTACGGTTAGCCACACCATCATCATCGTTAGGACCACCGTCTTCGATGGTCAACTGTACACACCAATGGCCTTCGGTTAATCCCAGCGTCCAACGGCTATCCCCCGGTGGCGGGCAGAAACCACGTTCACCCTCGGTACTGGCAACAGTGTTGTTTGCATCAATCACAAAGTCTCGCCAGCCCGCTTGAGCATTGAACTTGCGGTAGACGGCATTCGCTGGAACGGGCGAGCGTTGTGGCAATACCAAGCTATAGCTTTGGCCCTGTTGTGGCAGACCCGTCGCGATAAAGTCGAAAATACCGCCCACATTTGCGGCTAAAGCATCTTCAGCCACAGCTTCA
>NZ_JAMDJP010000030.1:0-51272 GCF_023475945.1 Shewanella sp. 8A | reverse complement strand
CGATAAATATATATGGGATTATGTAAATACGTTTGTTGAGTTTAATCGCTATACTAATACTCCAATGGCTTTATCTAATGGTAATATGTACAATTTACCTTTTAATATGAATACATTTAATCAATTATGGAAAGTTGTTACACCTCAACAAGCAAAAGATAAAATATTTTCTCAAAGTCAAGAGTTTGAAGGTCAAGAGCCCGAAAATCTTGAAGAACAAGCAATTTCTCTAGTGGGTCGAGACATATTCGAAACCTTGATAAAAGAGTACACAGAAAAACAATGGGGGCGTGATTGTAAAGAATTACCCGCTTTTATTATAAAGCGTCTTCCTGTGCGTTTTACTTATGATAACAACTATTTTAATGATAAGTATCAAGGAATTCCAATTGGTGGATATAATAAATTAATTGATGGTTTATTATATGGTGTTGAAGTTGAAACGAATGTAGACTATTTTGATAATAGGTCTTTTTGGAATTCTGTTGCAAAAAAAATTGTTTACACTGGACCTATTGATAAGTTTTTTGATTATCAGTTTGGCAAGTTGGACTATCGTTCTTTAAAGTTTGAGAGTGAAACTTTAGAGATTGATAACTATCAAGGTAATGCTGTAATTAATTATATTGATAAAGAATATCTTTATACTCGTATTATTGAGCACAAACATTTTGAGTTTGGTAACCAACTCAAGACTGTTATTACCAAAGAATATCCTAAAGAATTTCAAGAAGGGGATGAATATTATTATCCTATTAATGATAAAAAGAATACAAGTGTATTTTCTCAATATAAAAAATTAAAGGAAGATTTCACAAATGTTATCTTTGGTGGTCGACTAGCAGAGTATAAATATTATGATATGCATCAAGTGATTGCATCCGCATTGAATGTAGTTGAAAAGGAGTTAGGTAAAGATAATGAATAAAGTTGTTGCGATTGTTGTAACCTTTAGACGTAAAGATTTATTACGACAAGTTTTAGTCTCTTTACTAAATCAGACACAAAGACCATCAAAAATATTAGTTATTGATAATAATAGTAATGATGGGACAGAAGATGTTGTTTTTAATTTAGCGTTAACTAATGATAATGTAATTTATTACAATACTGGTGATAATTTAGGGGGGGCTGGTGGTTTTCACTATGGCTTTGAAGCTGCCAATGTTTATGATTATTCACATTTATGGTTAATGGATGATGATTTTCAACCAAATTGCGATTGTTTAGAGAAAATGCTTGCCTTACAACATGTGGGTATTGTTCAGCCAATTCGTTTTAATCTTGATGGCTCCTGCGCTGAGTTATCTCCTGTAAAGTATGATTTGTCATCACCCTTTATTTTAAATCCGAAAAAATTATCTGTCGCTGATTTATATAAAAAAGATCAGATGCAGGGGCTACAAGAATTGCATGGGATTCCATTCGAAGGTCCCCTAATCTCTAAAGAAGTTGTGGAACATGTGGGTTTTCCTGAACCAAAGTTTTTTATTTTTTATGATGATTTAGATTATGCAATACGTACTCGAAAGGCTGGCTATAAAATAATTTGCGATCCCGATATCAAGGCTACTCGTCTACTTAAAAATAACCAAAATAATGATTTGTTATCCTGGAAAGGATACTTTATGCTGCGAAACTTATTCTATGTTCACTATATTTATGGCGAAAATTATTTTGTTAAATTTAAACCAATATTATTAACTTTGGGATTTTCATTAATTTCTATTTTTAGAGGTCAATTTAGGCAAGTGAAAATTGCTTTTCAAGCTTTATTCGATTCGTTTAATTTGAAAAATACTGAAAAGCACAGACCTTGAATTTAAGAAAGTCTAGTTTATAATATGTAAATAACTTGAAGCATTCATCTGTTAGCTATACTACTATACTAGATACATTTTATGTTCCGGGTCTTTTGCTCTACTTCATATCTATTTTTAAATGCACGCTTTTTAAATTTTTATTCAACACCACTGCTATTTGTGGTGTTGATTGTAAATTTTAACTATTTAAAATAAAAGTCAATAAGAGGTTTCAATTGGGCTTTGGTAAAAGGTTTGATGTGTGAAATAAATTATGCTCTTATTTAATAAAGGGTTTTGGGAATTTTTTTATTCTCTCAGATATTTAAGCTTCATTTCTCTGTATTCTTATACCTTATACATTGTTGATAAAGTTTTTTTTAAAAACTTTATTTGCATGTTTTCATCTAGTTTCTAGCTTTTTTAACCTAGTGGTAAATATTCATTATGAGTTGTAGTGTTTTTGTAAAATAAAAATGACTGTGAACTGATATTTATATTATCTAATATCTTTCACTTAAGTGATTTTTAAATTGTACTAAAAAGTTAATGAATGTTTGCACTGATATAATTAACTGAGAATGTCATGAGTATAAAATCAAAAATTTTGCTATCAGGTGCTACTGGTTTTGTTGGGGAAAGCTTATTGTCTTTGTTATCTGACGAAACTCATGTAGTGGGTCGAACTAAGCCTATATATCCGTGTGTGTTTTTTAATCTAGATATGCTTAATAATCCTGATTATTCAGATGCATTGTCTAATGTTGAAGTTGTTATACACAGTGCTGCTCGTACTCATATGATGAACAAAAAATTTTCTACAATCCAAGAGCAACTAGATGAATACCAAAAAATAAATAATTATGCGACTATTGCATTTGCCAAGCAAGCGTCGTTGATGGGGGTTAAAAGGTTTATTTTTATTAGTTCCATAAAGGTTCATGGAGAGTCTACAAATACTCTTAGAAAGTTTACATCTGTAGATAAACATGCACCTGAAGATTTCTATGGTAAATCTAAATCTGAAGCAGAAGTTCAGTTGCAAGCACTAGGAAATAAAACAGGCATGGAGATAGTCATAATTCGTCCTACTTTAGTCTATGGACCTGGCGTAAAAGCAAATTTTGCTTCATTGATGAACTTAGTTTATAAAGGAGTTCCGTTGCCATTTGGTTGTATTACTCAAAATAAACGCAGTTTGGTGTCTGTTGTTAATCTGGTTGATTTAATCATCACCTGTATTGATCATCCAAAAGCGGCTAATCAAGTATTCCTAGTTTCAGATGACCATGATGTTTCTACCTCTGAAATGGTTCGTGAAATGGCAAAGGCACTAGGTAAGCCTGCATGGCAACTTCCGATACCCATTTGGTGTTATAAGTTAGTGGGTAAACTATTTAACAAATCAGATGTTGTAGATAGGTTAACTGGATCATTGCAGGTCGATATTTCTCATACTAAAAACATCTTGGGCTGGAAGCCTCCTCAGACTCTGCAAGAAGGCTTTAAACAAACAGCGCAAGCTTTTCTTCAAGCAAAAACTAAATGATGGTAGAACATGATTCGTTTAATTGATTTTCTCGCAGCCTTTTTCGGGTTGCTATTGCTATGGCCAATATTATTCATCGTAACAATCATCGGTTTGTTTGATACAGGCTCACCAATTTTTATTCAAACTCGGGTTGGTAAACATAAAAAGCCATTTAAACTGATTAAGTTTCGTACTATGAGTAAGGATACTGTATCGGTAGCGAGTCATCTTGCCAGTAATGCCGCCATTACAAAATTTGGCGGTTTTTTGCGCAAAACTAAAATTGATGAACTGCCACAACTGATTAATGTACTAAAAGGTGAGATGAGTTTGGTTGGCCCACGGCCTAACTTATTTAACCAAGAAGAGTTGATAGCCGAGCGTGATGCCCTAGGAGTTTATAATGTGTTGCCTGGTGTAACAGGTTTGGCGCAAGTGCAAAATATTGATATGTCCACGCCTAAGTTGCTTGCTCAAACGGATAAGCAAATGATAGATACTTTAACCTTAGGTCGTTATTTTAAATACATCCTAATGACTGCTACTGGCCGTGGTAGTGGTGATGCTGTTAAGCCAAGTTAGTTATTGCATTTGGGTTTAGCTGTAACTCGTTATCTCATGTATACTCACTTACTCGAAAGACTTGATGCCTTTTATCAATGCATAAGCCGTTACTAAACTTCATGAATTACTTAATTAAGTTGGAGCAAAAGATGGATTTTTTGCAGTTTTTATTTTCATTAAAGCGGTCACAAAAGCGTTTAGTCAGCGTGGCGATTGACTCTGTGTTTTTGCTCTTTGCCTTTTGGTTTGCGTTACTCGTTCGCTTGGACTCAGTTGACGTACTGTTTAAATCGCAATATTGGGGATTGATTGCGTTAACTATCCCTATCAGTATTGCTGGGTTTGTGAGGCTGGGGCTTTATCGCGCAGTGCTACGTTATATTGGCTCGCAAGCGTTTACTGCAATCGTTGCGGGTGTCGGTATTTCTACCATAGCCCTTGTTTTACTTGCCTATTATGGCGGGGTGGATTTACCTCGCACAGTGCCATTTATCTATGCAGCTTTTGCTCTCGTTTTTGTGGGCGGCGCGCGTGCACTCATGCGTTCATTAGTCGGTGCCGGAATTAATCGCCGCGGTGAGCCAGTTATTATTTATGGTGCAGGTGTGAGCGGGCGACAAACCGCGATTGCACTTGCACAGAGCCATGAATACCATCCGGTTGCTTTTGTTGATGACGATGAAAACTTGCATAATACTTCGATTCAAGGTTTGCACGTTTATGCACCGCATCAACTTAGTAAGCTGATAAAACAGCGACCTACAACCCGTGTGTTGCTGGCAATGCCGAGTGCATCGCGTTCACGTCGTCAGGACATTATTAATCAGCTTGAGCCATTAACTGTTAAAGTGATGACTTTGCCCGCTATGGCGGACTTAGTGAGTGGCGATAAGTTATTTAGTGATGTGAAAGAAGTCGAAATCGAAGATTTATTGGGGCGTGATTCTGTTGCGCCAAGACAGCATTTATTGACTGCGAATATCAAGAATAAAGTGGTTATGGTTACAGGTGCCGGTGGTTCTATCGGCTCAGAGTTATGCCGCCAGATTTTAAAACAGCAGCCTAAACAATTAGTTTTATTCGAGTTATCGGAGTTCGCACTTTATTCGATTGACCGTGAATTATCTGCCACTGCCAATGATCTCGGTATTGATATTGAAATCGTCCCTATTATGGGATCTGTGCAGCGTGAAAACCGTGTGCAAGCGGTTATGCAGGCATTTAAAGTGCAGACGGTTTACCATGCTGCAGCTTATAAGCATGTGCCTTTAGTTGAGCATAATGTGGTTGAAGGTGTTCGCAATAACGTATTTGGTACTTTGTATACCGCGAGAGCGGCTATTGCTGCAAAAGTAGAAACCTTTGTGTTGGTTTCTACCGATAAAGCTGTGCGCCCTACAAATGTGATGGGTACCACTAAACGTATGGCTGAACTTGCATTGCAAGCATTGGCAAAAGAAGATCATCAAACGCGTTTTTGTATGGTGCGATTTGGTAATGTTCTGGGGTCTTCTGGTTCGGTTGTGCCATTGTTCCGTAAGCAGATCGCTAATGGCGGTCCTGTTACTGTTACTCATCCTGAAATCACCCGCTTTTTTATGACGATTCCAGAAGCATCACAGCTGGTTATTCAAGCGGGTGCTATGGGTAAAGGCGGCGATGTCTTTGTACTTGATATGGGAAAATCGGTCAAAATCGTTGATCTCGCAGCTAAAATGATCCGCTTAAGTGGTTATGATGTGAAGGATGAAGCAAATCCCAATGGTGATATTGCGATTGAATTTACTGGCCTGCGCCCCGGTGAAAAACTGTATGAAGAGTTACTTATTGGCGATGATGTGACAGGAACAGACCATGAGCGGATTATGACCGCGAATGAAATTTACCTGCCATGGGCTGAATTAGAGTTAATTTTGAATCGTTTGGATAAAGCCTGTCATGAGTTCAACCATGAGGCGATTCGTGATATTTTACTTTCGGCACCAACTGGTTTTGCCCCAACTGACGGTATTTGTGATCTAGTTTGGCAGCAAAGGAAATTATTTAAACCAGCTGATACAAAACCGAAAGTGGTAACGTTAGTTTCTTGATTCAATGTCTTATGTCGTTTAGATGTTGCAAAGTTAAATCTTTTTTAAAAGCCAAATCCCCATGGATTTGGCTTTTTGTCTTTTAGCGTTTTTAAGGATTTTGTATGTCTAGGAAGTATTTTGGTACTGATGGTGTGCGTGGCAAAGTAGGAACATTCCCAATTACGCCTGATTTTGCGATGAAGTTAGGCTGGGCTGCGGGTACTGTGCTGGCGTCCACTGGCACTAAAGAAGTGCTGATTGGTAAAGATACCCGCATTAGCGGTTATATGCTGGAATCGGCAATGGAAGCGGGTTTTTCAGCCGCTGGTGTCAATGTGGCATTAATTGGCCCGATGCCAACGCCCGCAGTGGCGTATTTAGCTTCAACTTTTAGGGCCGATGCAGGCGTTGTTATCAGTGCTTCCCATAATCCTTTTTATGATAATGGTATTAAGTTTTTTTCAAACACAGGCACCAAGCTAAATGATGCACAAGAGCTTGAAATTGAAGCGCTATTAGAGCAAGCACTTGAGCATAATGCGTTGCAATGTGTTGCTTCTGAAAAACTGGGTAAAGTGCGTCGCATTGATGATGCTGCCGGTCGTTATATTGAGTTTTGTAAGGGAACCTTCCCGAATCATTTAAGCTTGGCGGGACTAAAGATTGTTGTCGATAGCGCCCATGGTGCTGCCTACCATATTGCCCCGAATGTATATCGCGAATTAGGGGCCGAGGTGATTAGCATTAATGACAAACCCAACGGCGTGAACATTAACGATCATTGTGGCGCAACACATTTAGACAGTTTGCAAACTGCGGTTATGGTGCACGAAGCGGATTTAGGTATTGCGCTTGATGGTGATGCTGACCGAGTCATGTTTGTTGACCATAATGGCCATGTAGTTGATGGCGATGAGATTTTGTTTATTTTGGCACAAGCAGCATATCAAAAAGGCGAAATGCAGGGCGGGGTGGTTGGTACGCTCATGTCTAATCTTGGATTAGAACTGGCACTTAAACAAATGGATATTCCTTTTGTACGCGCTAAGGTTGGTGACCGTTATGTGGTTGAACAGCTCAAACAAACGGGTTGGCAACTGGGCGGCGAAGGCTCTGGGCATATTTTGAGTTTGCAGCATGCTTCTACTGGTGATGGCATAGTGGCGTCTTTGCAGGTGCTCAAAGCCATTCTAGAGTCTGACAAACGTTTAGCCGATCTTAAAGCGGGCATGGCTAAATTGCCGCAAGTGCTTATCAATGTGCGTTTAACTTCTGGCAGTGCTGATAGTATTTTGGCTAAAGACAGTGTTAAACAGGCGGTGCTAACCGCGGAGGAAGTTTTAGGGGGTAAGGGGCGAGTATTATTGCGTAAATCGGGTACCGAACCCTTAATCCGAGTGATGGTTGAATCCACGGACATTGCCTTGACCCAACAACAAGCTGAATATATCGCTCAGGCAGTCAAAGCGGCATAAGCGAGGAGATTGAATCTAGGGCGTTGCTTGCCACTGCTTGGATAGTGCGTTTTCACTTCTAGAATCAAGATTCTAGGTTTAGCGCTGTGATGGTCTATTTGTCCTCACAGCTAAGCCTTAACTTTCCTGATATAATTCATTACTTTTGCTTTCAAAGCTGTAAGGTGTGAAAGAGATAATGCGAATTTTGGTTACGGGTGGTGCTGGGTTTATCGGTTCGGCTTTAGTGAGGATGTTGATTGAGCAAACGACGTGCATCGTGATCAATGTCGATAAGTTAACCTATGCCAGTCATCCTGAGGCTTTAGCGGCTATTGCCGATAGTGAGCGCTATCATTTCATACAGGCGGATATTTGTGATGGAGCGACATTAGAGCAAATCTTTCAGGCTCATCAGCCCGATGTGGTAATGCATTTAGCGGCTGAAAGTCATGTTGATCGCTCAATTGATGGACCTGCTGCATTTATCCAAACCAACATTGTGGGCACCTATACGTTGTTAGAAGCTTCGCGCCGATATTGGCAGCAATTAGCGGATACGCGAAAAGGGTTATTTAGATTTCATCATGTTTCTACCGATGAGGTTTTTGGTTCACTGACCGAAACTGGATTGTTTAGTGAAACCTCAGCTTATGATCCGAGCTCGCCTTATTCAGCAAGTAAAGCTTCAGCGGATCATTTGGTTCGTGCTTGGCATCGAACTTATGCTTTACCGATAGTGATGACCAACTGCTCCAATAACTATGGGCCTTTTCAATACCCTGAAAAGCTCATTCCCCTAATGGTCACCAATGCGTTGCAGGGTAAACCGTTGCCAATTTATGGTAATGGTCAGCAAGTGCGTGATTGGTTGTATGTGGATGATCACGTTAAGGCGCTCTATTTAGTTGCGACTCAGGGGGAGCTTGGGCAAACCTATAATATTGGTGGTTCCTGTGAGCAAACTAATTTGACGGTTGTGCGGCAAATTTGCGCCTTATTAGAGGAGTTAGTGCCTACTCATCCGCAATCTCTTGCAATGGGTAGTGCGGGTTTTGCTGATTTAATTCAGTATGTTGTTGACCGGCCTGGCCATGATGTACGCTATGCCATTGATGCCAGTAAAATTCAACGTGAATTAGGTTGGAGAGCGCAAGAGTCTTTTGAGTCAGGTCTCAGAAAGACGGTGGAGTGGATTATTAACCAGCAACATCTTTAAGCGAGTGCTTAGTACGTGCGCAAGTTCATCCTCGAACATCATGTCTAGAATCTAGAGCGTTGCTTCGCAACTGCTAGGACGGCCTACGGCTTCTAGAACGCCACTTCGTGGCTCTAGAACCTAGATCCTTTTATGCATTCTATAACGATGCGCAGTACCTGGCTTTGTTTATGGTTTAGTGGATGCTGCATGTCTGCTTTGGTTTGCTTAATTGTTGATTGTCCCTTGTTTGAACGGTTTGCTTCGGGAGTTATTACTTCTAAGAGCCGTATTTCTGGCGATTGTGCTGCTGAATTTTGGACTTGTGGGTATTGCACCATGTCGTAACGCTTAAGTTGGATCATTTGATCTTGATAAACTAAGCACATTGGTTCAAGGCAAAGTAGCCATTGTTGCAACTCGTTGTTGTACAGTTTTTTTGTTTGATAAACCTTATCGTCATGGCTGGTTTCATAGGACGTAAGGTTTAACGAGCCATTCAACTCCAGCCGCTCAATATGCGCGCGATACTTGCCGCGTTTGATCATCACATTAAAGTCGATAATTTGTTTATCTAAGAGTTGGCTTTCAATCTGAGTTTCGCCGCTAAAACAAAATGCAGGTTGGTTTGGGCGGAGTACTAACTCGCTTGATTTAGCCGCATTGTCAGACATCATCAGCTTTACGCCTTCGCCTTCCAAGATACACAACTGTCTATCGATGCCAGGAAATGGTGAGAAGGGGCCGTTGCTCGAAATGGTGGCAATGCTGATCCTATAATCAAAGTTAGTTAGGTCAGCATCCTTTGGCGATATTAACAGTTGTTTAGTACTACCGCCGCCGTTTTTCCATAAACTCGATTCACAGTCTTGATAGCGGATAATTTGGATATCTGGGTTCATGTCTTAGTAACTCTTTTCATTTTGAGTAACCCCGATGTGAGAATCTAGGACGCTGACAAGCTTGCTTTAGAGTCTAGAATCTAGAATCGCTGCGTTCTAGCTGGATGGAGCACTCAACTTCTCACTGTCACGCTGCAATGCTCTTTTTTACATCCCTTTCTTTTTCAATATATAGTGCTCAGCCAGTTCGCCGCTGATCCGGTTGCCTTCGTTATCTAGCATAAATAGCTGGTTTTCACCGACGAGGTATTTACTGCCATCGGATAAAGTAATTTTTGAGCCCTTGTCATCCCAGTCAAATTTTCCTGCCACCTTGAAGATGCTCTCATCTTTGCCCAAATAAATACTTTTTAATTCAAAGCTGTTATCTGCCAGTAGCGTTAGCGTGGTTTGAATACCTTCGCAACTCGCACAGGGTAAAACACCTTCATACATGCCTGGCCAATCGAGTGCATTTTGGCTGGTATCGCCAAGGGGGATGGTCTTTTGAGTTTCTGTATTGGCTGTGGAGTTTTGATCTGTTGCATGTTGCGGATCGCTGCAAGCGGTTGCCATGATTGCGACTAAGGCGATAGTAAAGAGTGGACGTTGCATATTCATCTCAAGCCTCTGATTTATTGATATTAGGGATGATAACCGCCATCTACGATGGCACCAAACTTATTTACTATGGTATGGGGTCATATTAAAGGCATTAAGGCTATGCTCGATATGGCATTTGGGCGCTTAATTTCAGCGGCGCTTACGGCTTCATTGCTATAGTGTTAAATCCGATAATATGGTGCTATCGCAGTTGAGCAGGGGGAACGAGAAGCGCTGAAATGCTATTCTGTAGAGTAATCTACCTAGTGAGTTTGCAGATAGAATCTATACTAAAGACTATCACTTTAAGGTTAGTACTTAAGACTCTTGCATAAGCATTGGCTACTGAAGCTATTGTCAGATTTCAATGTCTGGCGAAGCCACGCGGAGAACTCCATCATTATGACGCGGATGTTAGATAGGATTTTATTTGACGTGAGTCGCTCTTCAATTATTGATGGTGGCGATTTAGCTGAGGCATCGCAACTCATTGTTGCTTCAGTGTGCCAAGGCTTAAACATCAGCCGTGCCAGTATTTGGTTATGGACTGAAGATCATCAAAGTATGCACTGCTTTTACCTGCTCGATAATATGCAAAGACAAGAAGCCTTTGTCTTAACGCGTGCTGATTATCCTTATTATTTCAGTTTGTTAGATAATGAAAGAGCGATAGTGGCTAATCTGGCTCAAACCGATAGAGCTACCCATGAGTTTGTAAAGGTTTACTTAGTGCCTAATGGTATTACCTCCATATTAGATAGCCCTATCCGTCATCGCGGTAAGATGGTGGGCATTATTTGTTCTGAACATCAAGGTGAGTCAAGAGAATGGACCCGCGATGAAAAAGCCTTTGCTTCCGCTTTGGCCGATTTATTTGGTCGGGCAATGAGTGCAAGGGAAATTTTAGATTATCAGCAGCAATTAAAAGCCATTAATGCGGATTTGGAAGCGCAAGTTGAATTAAGAACTCAAGAATTGGAAACCGCATTGGCGGATTTACGTTCAACACAACATCATTTGATTGAAAATGAGAAAATGGCGGCTTTAGGGAGTTTAGTGGCAGGGGTTGCCCATGAGGTCAATACGCCTTTGGGGATTGCTGTGACCTCAGTAACTCATTGTTTAGATGAGGTCGCATTGCTAAAAAGTACATTTGAGCAAAATGAACTCGACGAAGATAAGTTTTTAAACTTTATCAGTACGATGCAAGATGGTTTGGGACTGATAGAGCGAAATTTGGCGCGAGCAGCGGAGTTAGTCCACAACTTTAAGCGGACCGCGGCGGATCAGTCGGTACTTGAACGTGAGCGATTTAATTTAAAGACTTATCTTTTCCAGATTTTTAGCTCATTAAGGCCATTAATGCGTAAGAAGAATATCACCTTAACCGTTGACCTTGATGACCAAATTTTTATCGAGTCTTATCCAGGGGCTATAGCGCAAATTTTTACCAATCTAGTTGCCAATAGCTTTCGGCATGGGTTTCCTGACAATTTTGCTGGTGATAAGCAAATTACTATCCGAGTTGAACAGCAAGTCTCGAACGTTTGCATGAGTTATCAAGATAATGGTGTCGGCATGACTGATGAGGTCAAGATGAAAGCCTTTGAGCCTTTTTTTACCACCGCTCGCAAAGATGGCGGCACAGGCTTAGGCATGTCAATTATCTACAATTTGGTTACCCAAAAGCTCCATGGCAGTATTATTCTGACCTCTTCGCCTAACCAAGGCGTAAAAGTCGACATACAACTTCCTGAGAAATAAAGCTGAATCTAGAATCTAGAACCCGCATAGCAACGTTCTGCATTTTCTAGTGAGCCGTTTCGCCCTGCGTTTAATTTGTATTTGTATGCTACTATCTGCGCCTCGATTCAATTCACTAATCCTTGATGTATCAATGAGAAAAGGCATTTTGAATGTTGGATTTAATGGTCGGTAAGGTCATTTATTGCCGCTATTGAGAAACGACAGGGCTTGAAAGTGAATTGCCCGGAGGAAGTGGCATTCAATTGTGGCTGGATTAATACCTCGCAGCTAGCTGCCTTAGCTCAACCTTTACTTAAAAGTGGCTACGGTGAGTATCTTTTAGGCTTATTAAATAAACAGGTGTTTAATGAAGTGCGTTGAAACCGAGCTGGCTGAAGTACTTGTCTTTGAACCTAAGGTATTTGGCGATGAGCGCGGCTTTTTTATGGAAACCTTTCGGCAAGCGTATTTTACTGAGTGCTTGCTGAGTCGCGGATTTGAAGCGCCAGCGTTAGTGCAAGATAACTATAGTCGCTCGCAGCAGCATGTATTGCGTGGATTGCATTACCAGCAACAATATCCGCAGGGCAAATTAGTCCGAGTGTGTGCTGGCAGTATTTTTGATGTTGCCGTCGATATTCGGCCACAATCCGCGACCTATGGCAAATGGGTTGGCAGGATTCTTTCTGCAGATAACCATTTGCAAATGTGGATCCCCCCAGGGTTTGCCCACGGGTTTTATGTGTTAAGTGAGTATGCTGATGTGTTATATCGTTGTAGCGATTATTATGCGCCGGATGATGAGTATGTACTTGCTTGGAATTGTGCCGAGTTTGCGATTGAGTGGCCACTGTTAAACAACACACCCATTCTTTCCGCAAGAGATGCCCATGCCGCCGTTAGCGTTTAGACGCTAACGGCGGTTTCGGTTATTTTACAGGCTTATTTTCAGTGCTGGGGCGAGTGAACCAAGGTGAGCGAGCATCAGTATTATCAAAGAGGTAATACTTACGGCCGACCATTTGACCACCATCGCGGGTGAGCGGCATCCAACTGATTGTCGCACGACTATGAGTTGATTTAATCGTCATTAAATCAAATGGGATCGAGATGTAGAAGCCTTTGGTAAAGCTACCCTCACCATATTCCTCCGCAGAAAGGTTGGTCTTAGTCGCAAAGGCACCCACAATCACACCACTATCAAATTGTTTTGAAAAATCAACTGTTATCCCTTTATCCTCGGCCAAATATTGGCCCGCACTGATCCTTAATAAAGTATTTGGGAACCAGTCAGGTTGATAATAGACGGTTGCATTACCTGTGGCAGTCCCAGTTTGTGCTCGGTATGAACGACCTGTAATTGGGTCATATTGATGCTCATCTTCAAAGAAGCCAAACATGCTATCGGGATCGCGCTGCTTAACATAATTCACATCAACACCAAAGGCCCATTGACTGTTTAGAGGACGGTAAAGAGCCTCACCACCCACACCGCCATACATCATTTCTAAATAACCGCCATAGGCTTGATAGGAGATATTATCGGTTAAATTATCCATCCAGGTCAGTTGTAGGCTATTCACCCTCACTGGATTATCACTAACATATTGACGGATAAGTGTACGAACACGTTTTAAGTCAGTTCCATCAGGTGGCACGTCGTATAAAAACTTGTCGTAGTTATCGTAAAGATTCAGATAAAGGGAACCTGAAAAATCTAAATTATCGGTAAAGCGATAATTTGCACTGCCTGTGACCCCAATATTGAACATATAAAAACCTTCAGAGCCTCCGAAGGATTGGGCCATGGTTGGCGAAACATCGAAGCTAAGCTTATCTAACCAATCTTTATCAGTGTTATTGACTTGTTCTCCCTGTGGTAAGCTGGGAACACTCACAACACTGGCATCAGTGATTTTAGCATTCAAATAGCCATAACTTGCCACTTGGGCAAATTTTTGCGCATCGATCCGGGTTTCGGTTATCGGTTGGCTATAACGGGTTTCAATCAACCTATACTCTTTGATACGAGTTGCATCAGTGCTATTAGCGAGTATGGTTGCCGCTCTTTGATGTGCTTCATTTCTATCACGGAATTTGGTTTGTTCACCGACGACAGTAATGCTGTCTTTATCCAGATAAATTTTGGCATTTGCGTAACCTGCGATGGTTTGTAAGTCTTGAGCGACCTTGTTCCAATCCACTTGGCTTTCCGCCATCGTCTGATTAGGCGTGTTTACTGGTTCTAGATTGACTACTTCAGCACTTTGCACTTTCGAATCGTGAGTCACGGAAGTATCAGCACCAACAGTCGCTTGTTCGACTGTTGGTGTGTTTATCGGTGCGGAGGATTCTGTTTGCGTAAGGGTTAATGGCGCAGCTGGAAGCGGCTTATATTTAGCGGCAGCAGGATCGGTTTTAATCTGCGACAAGGTATTAAAATTGGTTTGCAGACTAAAGCCGAGCGTCCAGGTATTACCGCGCTCATAACTTAAATGCAGATCCCCCCAGTTGCCAAACCGATAGAGCATCCCATAGTTAAATTTGCTGTCCTGAGGCATTTTGGTGGCTCCAGCCACTACGGGAAAATCTGATTGATAGTCGTTACCATCATATTCCACTTTTAAGCGAAGAGGCTCCCACGGGGTTTGGTATTCAACACCACCAAAAAGCGCGGCACAGCCTTTAAACCAACGTTGATAATCAACAGTTCCTCCCGAGCCTCCAAAAGAGGTATCTCTGTCGCAGTTGTAATTAAGATCTTTTTTATCTGAGGTGAGATTACCGCTGTTGCCAATATAGCCCCAACCAATGCCGAGGGTAAAATCCAATGGGCCGACTCGTTTTGTTGCGGCAATAAACTCACCATCAAATAAGCCTGTGCCGCCAAAGTCCCGCACCCCAATCGAGGTTTCTGGCAGCCAGTTACTTTCTTCAAGTAGACGTACCTTAAAATCAATTCCTTTATCTGTGTATTTAGTGCTTCCGCTAAAGCTGGGATCATCGCTATAGAGTAAATCCTGGACTTGGGTATAGCGAATTGTTGTTTCAAACCAAGGGAATAATTGTACTGAGGCGGTGAAGTGTTGGTATTCGTCGTTATAACTTGTGGCAAAGTTAAACTCACCTTCTGGTGCCATGCGGCCAGTAGGCATTTGCATTAGACCAACGCCACCAAAATCTGACTGTGAAGGTAAGAGTGTTGGATAAGAAAATTCATCGGCGCTAACATGTAATAAAGGTAGCAGTGCTAATGACAGCGCAGATAAACGCCCGAACGTATGCAAAGTGGGAGTTGACTTTTTCATTACAGAGCCCGATTTTTGAGTAATTCAATAATATTGTTATTTAATTCGGCATGGTCATCAAACAGCGCCGTGAACTCCACAAAGAGTATTGCTCCAGGGGCGATATCCTGAGCCTGATGATTCCAATAGGCGATAGGCTGTTTTATCGCATTGCCATCGGATTGAATAATCCACACAAAGCTATCTTCAGCATTATCGAGTAAACCTGCTTGGTTTAGATAATCTTTACTGCTGGCCCGCGATTGCCATGCTTGTTCACCCGTTTGTGCGACCGCGCCAACGACAGTGACCGTAGTTGGTCGAGGCGGTAATACGAGTAAAAAATCACCATCGATAACCGGATTATAAGCGTCGGTAATCCGGACTAAGTCGAGATCTAACGGCTGATTAACTCGCTGGCCTAGTTTGATGTTGCGTAAAAACTGGGCAAATTTGGCCAGTTTAGCAATATATTGACTATTATCGACCTGCTCTCCCATGTCGGCTAATTGTTGCAATACTTGCTGACGAGTGGCCTCTAATGCTGCAGTATTTTTTATATCTAAAAGTGCCGCACCTAGCCAATAAATTGAGACTGGCTCATTTTTTATCGTTTGATTATAAAGGGGAAGTTGTGTTAACCCATCTTGTACCGCTTGTCCTACTCGAATAGCTGCGGGATAGGTAATGTGTAGCTGCGGCGTGTGAGACGCTGAGGTACTGACAGAAAGTTGGGTATTGGCTTCTACGGATTGCAAAAACACTGAACTTACTAGTAGCGCCAACGGGGTAATATAGGATCTCATTATGGCTCCACTAAGCAGCAAAAGGCTTCAGTAAGGTGATATCAATAAACGGCAGATTGGGCGCAATTTTCTGATGGCTTTTAATAACGTTGCCTGTTTGTGGATCTAGCCAAAACTCATTTTGATATTGGATATTGAGTGCATCCACAGAGACGTGTTCACTAAAATGCAAAGCTTGTGTAGGAGCGCCATTGATTAGAATATTTTCGTCACCAATCAATTTAAATTCTGATCTTGCTCGGTAGCCATAATGATAACCAGGTTGCCAATCGAGGGTTCGAGTCCAAGTTTTAGGGGTGGAGCTTAAGTGTAATCCTAATAACAGTGGATCTGGCTCATCACTTTCAACAGCACTTAAATTACCAGTGAGCAAATTATGGGTTTTGACTAGGCGGCCGTTAACTGTCACTAACATGCCCTTATCCGCTGATAACCATTTAAGTTCGAGTGCTTCGGGCGAGTTTTTTACTGAAGATAGGCTGATTTTAGGCTCTGCAAAGGCTAAAACCACAAATGCCTGGGCCGTATCTTCCATTTTTACATAGATGCTGGCATAAGGATTAGCCGATACTTGCTCAGGGGAGAGAACCACATCGTCACTCCCAAAAAAGGCGAGCTTTGCGGTATCGTTTAGTGCGCTAATTCGTTGGCTACAGCCCGATAAGCCTAGACATACTGTCGAAACAGCAATAAAGGAAAAGATTTTTTTATATATACGCATCCGAGTTGCTTATTCTCAATAGTAAGTTGTTAACCAATGTAAATATATGATGGCGTGATTTCAAGCTAGATTAAGTACACATTTTGTTTACAAAAAGCCTAAAAAAAACAACCGCCAATAAGGCGGTTGTTTAAATACACTGACTAAAAGATTAGTTAGTGCCAGTAGTTGTGCCAGTACCAGTACCAGTACCAGTTGCTGCTGGGCTACCATCAGAACTGTTAGCTGCAACTAAAACACCAGTTACAACTGCACCAGCTGCAATACCACCAGCAACGATAGCACCAGTAGCGCCACCAACACCAGTACCACCAGTTGCTACACCAGTTGTGTTAGCGTTAGCAGCAACTGAACCTAACATTGAAATAGCAGCAATAAGTGCTAATGAAGTTTTTTTCATCGTGATTCCCTTTTAGAAAAAATTAACCTAATTTTTAGCTAATCTAGTACAGCATGATAGGTGATTCAACTTAAATGATCAATGTTAAATCTATTCTGCCATTCAGACTTTAGACTGATTTACATCTTAGCTGCTACTGAATAATCCTTAATTTTGAATGAGTTTCGCACATTGTGGTTAAGGAATTATGTCATCGTTTAATTTATAACACGGCAAGATGCGGGCTTCAATTCGATTTTACTCAGCCTTTTTATTGTGAGTCATCGCATTCGGCTAAATTGAAAAATGCTTTCAATTCGTCAAGGTGCGCCATACCGTCTTGATAGCCTAAATCGATCAATGCGCTGGTATAGGATTTTTCAAACAAGAGATAAGACACAATACTGGAGTCAGACTGCCTATCGATACCAAAAAATCCCAGTAAGGTTTTAATTGCCCAGGGCATATCGTCATAGAAGCGGGCGGCGATTTTACTTAAATCTTCGCTGGGTTTTATCACTAAGGTTTTTATGGGGTGTAATGCTAGTTGCGCACGGCTTTCTTCTGGAATAAGGGAAAGCGTATGATTTATGCGCTCTAGGCGTTCTAAATCGCTATTTAAGGTATCAGAAAAGATAGTATCCAGCAGATGACCCGCGATGGTCGCTGTCTTCGGATGATATTCTAGCTCCATCGGAAAATGCTTATGGGGACTGTCTAGGTTTATCACCAATAGCTTATTAGCCCCCAAATGGATTGGACTTGAAAGCGGCGCCAGCTGGTGGACTGAGCCGTCACCATAATAAGCTTGATTAAGTTTAATTGACGGGAACACCATGGGAATGGCTGAGCTTGCTAACAAGTGCTCGGTATTTAACATGCGCCGCTCACCGCTGCGTCTGGCGCGGGTCCAGTTTTCAATATCCCGTGCCGCTTGAAAAAACGTCACCGAACGCGAGTTGTTATAGCAGGAGGTATCGACACTCAGAGCGGTTAAAGCGCCGTTGCGGATATTGCGATCAATTCTTTTAAAATCGATAAGTTCATTCAATAAGTGCCGTAAAGGTTCATTATCGAGCAGGCTGCCAGCATCTGTATTGACCTTATCGTCCTGTAAGCCTTTTAGCGCCATTTTTGAGAGGTGCTTTAACACACCAGGAAGAGTGGCTCGGTACACTTTTCTAGTTTCAAAATGACGCCATACCCATTCGAGTTTTTTGACACCTAAGTGAAAACATGAGGCATGGGTGGCGATTGAAGTACCATTAATGGCACCTGCGGAAGTGCCACATATGATTTTGAAGGGAATGCCATGGTTGCGAGGATAAAGCTGGACCAGTGCTTTTAACACTCCCACTTGATAGGCGGCACGAGCGCCACCGCCACCGAGAACTAATGCTGTTGATGTTGGCAATCTTAATACTCAACGACTTGTTATTATGATTTTATTAAAGCAATGCCTTGTCTAAAAAAGCAAGTCTGAGCAGTTATCTTAATGACATTTCTTTAGTTTTTGATGATAAAAGGCAAAGGCAAAGGCAAGCACTTGAGAGCTTGTTTGCCATCAACAGACGGGAAATAAAAAACGCACTTAAGTTAAACCTAAGTGCGTTGCTGTATTGAGAGGTTAATGGTAAGCCATTAACTCACACTGGCGAATGTGTATTCAGCGCAAAAGACAGGGCTTAAGCTTGCAGATTCTTTAAGAAATCGACGATTTGGTCGAATGGCACATCTTGCTTTTCACCAGTGCGGCGGTTTTTGTATTCAAATACGCCAGCGTCGATATTGCGATCACCAATCACCACTGTGTGTGGAATACCAATCAGCTCCATATCGGCGAACATCACGCCTGGACGCTCTTTACGGTCATCCAACAGGACATCGATACCCGCAGCACTTAAGTCTTTGTATAACTGCTCGGCGATATCGGTGACGCGGTGCGACTTGTGCATATTCATTGGCAGAATGCCAACGCTAAATGGCGCAATGGCTTCTGGCCATACAATGCCACGGTCATCAAAGTTTTGCTCAATCGCAGCAGCCACGATTCGGCTTACGCCAACACCGTAACAACCCATCAGCAGCACCTGTGATTTACCGTTCTCATCGAGAACAGTCGCATTCATCGATTTAGAATAGTTAGTGCCGAGTTGGAAGATATGACCCACTTCGATACCACGAGCCATGGCATAGGTACCTAAACCATCCGGTGTTGGCTCGCCTTCAACCACGTTACGGATATCGGCCGCTTGTGCCAGTGGCAGATCGCGCTCCCAGTTGATACCAAAGTAGTGTTTGTCATCTTGGTTGGCGCCGGCAGCAAAATCGCTCATCACGCTAACACTGTGGTCGATGATGATCGGCATATTCAGGCCGACAGGGCCTAATGAGCCTGGACCTGCGCCAATGGCGTCACGGATCAGGGCTTCTGGGGCAAATTCTAGTGGTGATGCTACTAAATCTAATTTATCTGCCTTGATTTCATTTAGCTCGTGGTCACCACGTACAATCAGCGCAACCAGTGGTGCAGCGTCGGTCGCACCTTTAACGATTAAGGTTTTCACTGTTTTAGTGATATCTAAACCGAATTGCTCAACTAACTCGGCAATGGTTTTCGCATTGGGGGTATCGACTAAACGTAATGCTTCAGTCGCCGCGCCGCGCGTTTCGGTTGGCATTGGTGATTCGGCTTTCTCGATGTTAGCGGCATAATCGCTACCCGTAGAGTAGGCGATTAAGTCTTCACCGCTTTGCGCTAATACATGGAACTCGTGTGACATGCTGCCACCGATAGAACCCGTGTCCGCTAAAACCGGACGGAAGGCTAAGCCCATGCGCGACAGAATGTTGCTATAGGCTTGATACATCGCCTCATAGGTTTCATTCATGGTATCCACATCAAGATGGAAAGAATAAGCATCTTTCATCAGGAACTCGCGAGAACGCATCACACCAAAGCGTGGGCGAACTTCGTCGCGGAATTTAGTTTGAATTTGATAAAGATTCAGCGGTAATTGTTTGTAAGAGCTGACTTCTTTGCGGATTAAGTCGGTGATCACTTCTTCGTGGGTTGGTCCCAGAACGAAGTCACGGCTATGACGGTCTTTAAAACGCAGTAGTTCAGGACCAAACTTGTCCCAGCGACCTGTTTCTACCCATAAATCAGCCGGTTGCACCATAGGCATTAGGATTTCAATCGCGCCCGCTTTGTTCATCTCTTCACGAACAATCGCTTCGACTTTACGTAATACACGCAGGCCCGTGGGCAGGTAGCTGTATAGGCCTGAAGCGTTACGGCGGATCATACCAGCACGTAGCATTAATTGATGGCTGATGACTTCTGCATTCGCAGGTGTTTCTTTTTGAGTAGAAAGTAGGTATTTGCTAACGCGCATTACCGATGTCCAAATTTGAGTTGAATGGGCGCCATTTTATCACCTGCTTTGATGATGTCACCTATGGATTTAGGTTAAATTCAACTAGCTGGGAGACAAATAGCATTTTTGATGCTGGATAACGGTTAAAGCAAAGATAAGCGCTGCGCCGTTAGGGTGCGACTTCGTCATTGCTCGTATCTAGATTCTCGTCGCTGCTTACTTATTTCGCCGATCGCCAATCACCCGTGCCGGATTACCGGCGACGATGGCCCATGCGGGGACATCTTTAGTGACAATACAGCCCATGCCAATCACCGCATGGTCGCCAATGGTGACACCATCAACTATCCCGGCCTGTGCGCCAATCCACACATCTTTACCTATCACGACGCCTTTAGAGTGGGAGGCTTGTTGATAAATGGGCGTATCGGGCGCCATGCCATGATTAAAGGCGTAGATTGTCACATGGTTAGCAATGCGAGTTTGGGAGCCAATTTGAATGCCCACTCGACCGCCATCGAAGGAGCAGCCATGATTGATGGCGACCTCATTTCCTAGGGTGATAGGGCCATGTAAAAAACATTCGGCGGCAATCATGCAGTGATTACCTATCTTGATATCGCGATTGGGTTCGGCAAATAACTGTGCCTCGGGGGCGATAAAACAGTTATCACCAATGGTGACGGTTTCGAGGGCGCAAAGGTTGGCTTGAATTTCATCCTGCCAAGGTTTAGCCCAGACTAAGTGTTTTTCTTTGAGTGAAAAATACAGCCAGGGCATCCAAGACAGACGCTTTTTGTGTTGGCTCTGATAATCAGGCAATGCGGTTGTGTTTAGCGTCTGCATTTAGCCACATTTCCCGGGTTTGAGTTCGAGCACTTGAATATATTCCCGATCACCCTCATCAACCGCCATCCGCCAAAAGATATCCAAATCATACAAAGCCACTTGATATAGCTTGGGATCATCCTTGGCTTTTTTATAGGCAGGGCGAGGGTCTTGTCCGAGTACGCCGCGGATAAGTTCGGCCAAATCAGTATAAGCGTCCTGTTTGCTATAGGCGTTAATCTGCGTTGCCGCGAGCTCGGAAAACACCACGCTAATCAGCTTAGGCGCTTCTTGAGCGATACCGCCGACGGCGCCTTCAATCGAATCTGAGAAGGGAATATAGGGCTTTATATCGATAATCGGCGTGCCATCGACAAGATCCATGCCTGAAATCTCCAGGCATACTTTGCCTTTACGTTGCACCACTCGGTGGAGTTTTACCACGGATTGGCCAATGCCGTTTGGGCGAAACGTCGAGCGGGTTGCGAAAACACCGAGTTTTTCATTACCGCCTAAACGCGGTGGGCGAACTGTGGTTTTCCAGCCTTGGGCGAGATTTTCATGGAAACAAAACAGCAGCCAAAGGTGCGAATATTGCTCGATGCCACGCACGGCGTCGAGATGATTGATATGGCCTTCCAGCTCAACATAACCGCGTGCCTCCACCAAACCGGGTTGCCTTGGAATGCCAAATTTTTGTTTATAGGGGGTACGGCAGGTGGCCACAGCGGTAATTTGGTTGGTAAATGTCATGCAAAAAACACCTAAAGGAAGGAGCAACAACCCAAACTCAGATGGCTTAGGTTGTAAAGTACAACAAGAATGGCGTGCAGTATACACGCGATGAACTAGTCGGCGGTGGCTATTTTAATCGCTTGACCGACACATAACGCGCGGCTGATACAGCCTTGCGCAGCTTCTTCCATCATCACGCATTGTTTGATGATGATACCGTTAGCACCTTTATCAGCCGCAGCGCGGCGGGCTTCGGTTCTCGCTTCGCTTAAGGATGCTGGCACGCCATTTACATCCGCTTGGCAAGATTCTCCTTGCACTAAGCCTTTCAACTCGTAGTGGCCTTTAGGCAAACTATCACCTTCAAATAGCGTAACATCGCCTGCCTTGAAGTAGTCACTAATCGCCTCACCGTCTAAATTGCTATTAAAACTGTAGTCGCTGGCACAGGCGCTAAGCAGGAGCACTAATGCACTTGAGAGGATGATTTTCATGGTTTGACCTGAGATTAAGGGTAAAGAAGCGCAGTCCCATGGACTGCGCGGTGCTGTGCGATTTATCTCAGTAAATTCTATCGCTTAAGATACTTTTGATAAAGCTGCTGGTGGCGATTATTCAGATCTATTTGTCTTCCTTCAATCCAGATCGCATCAATTTTGTTGCTTATGGGGTCGAGGATATCTCCGTCACTCAGCACAACGCTGCCCTGATAGCCCACTTCGATAGCGCCTAAATCGTTAATCCCTAACAGCTTTGCAGCATCTAGTGTGACAGATTTCAACGCTTGCTCTGCCGTAACGCCATAAGCTGCGCTGTAACCTGCGGCATAGGGTAGGTTACGACTGTTCCAATCCGATGAAAAGCCAAGCGCATAGGGAATGCCAGCGCTCGCAAGTAACGACGGGATTTTAAACGGTAAATCTACCGGTTCATCTGTACGTTTAGGTAGGCTTAGGGTGTGCGGGTAAATCACACTGGCATTCACTTCCCTTAAACTTGAAGCTAATCGCCATGCATCATAACCACCGACAATGACCAATTTAAATTGATATTTTTTAGTCAGGGCAATTACTTGCTCGATTTGGTTAACACTGTCTGCGTGGGCAAATAGCGTTGCTTTACCTTGATACAGTGGCAACATGGCCTGCCAACGCAGATTAGGCTTGTGGTCGGCATCCGGTGTATTTTGGCTCAAAAAGTAGCGGTAACCGTCCTCAAAGGCGTTGATTAGCTTATCAATAGCCTGCTGATTTTTTTCAATCGCTTTGGCTTTTCCTTTTTCATCCTCTGGCATGCGTTTTATCTGTGGCCAGTAAACATGAAATTGGCCTTCACTTGGGTGCAATGCATCTTCAATGGTCCACGCATCGAGATCGACGACCACCGATTGGCCCGCGAGTCCGTCACCACTGGGGACAATTTGTGCGTGAGTGATGCCATTATAGCGAATGGTTGGCAGCAACTCCGAATCCGGGTTGTAAGCCGTTGCGGCACTAATTTGCGGGTTAAAGTCACCGACTTCAGCGTTATCTACGGTCGGGCGAACCATCTCGATTTCCACTAAGCCAAGACTGGTATCCAGTGCAATAAGGCCTGGATATAAATGCTTACCCGTAGCATCGATGATCTGCATCTGGCCATCAGCCTCATTGGCGCTTAGCTGTGGCCCTAGCGCGCTGATTTTACCGTTTTCAATCAACACATCGGTATTGGTTAAAACCCCTTGGCTGACCGTATGCACAGTGGCGTTTTTAATCAGTACACTCTGGATTTGTTTTGGGGCAGGGACCAAGTTATGCGCCTGTGCTGATAAAGTGAGCGCTAGCGAAGACAGTAGTAAGGTGGTTGGTAAGTGCTTCATTATTTTGCTCCCTGATGATGTTGGCCCCAAGCCTGATAATGGGTATCGCAGTGCCATTGTGGCTCGTTAAGCGGTGTAACTTTTTCACCCGCCTTAGCGTTATCATCACTACTGAGAGTTTTTTGGATCAGGGCGGCACGCTCAGCCACTACTTGCTGCTGGGCAAGCTGGTCTTGGTCGCGATCGAAGTAGCGTTTGCCTTCAACCCAAGCTTGGGTCACTTTGGCATAAATCGACAGCGGCTCGGCGTTCCAAAGCACAATATCGGCCATTTTGCCTGGGGTGAGTGAGCCAACATACTCATCGACTCTGAGCTGTTTCGCTGGGTTGATGGTCACCATATTCCAGGCATCTTCCTTTGACATACCGCAGTACATCATTGACTTAGCTGCTTCTTGGTTGAGTCTGCGCTGCATTTCGTAGTCATCGGAATTGATACTCGTCAGCACACCTTGTTTTTGCATTAGGCACGCGTTTTGCGGGATCGCATCATAAACTTCGAACTTATAGGCCCACCAATCGGCAAAGGTCGAGGCGCCCGCACCATGGGCAGCTAGTTCACTGGCAACCTTGTAACCTTCAAGCACATGGGTAAAGGTTTGCACTTTAAAGTGGTAGGCTTCGGCTAAGCGCAGGAACATTAAGATTTCCGACTGTACATAAGAGTGAATATGCACATCGCGCTGTTGCTTAAGCACTTCGGCCACCGCCTGCAGGCGATAACTTGGGCGCGGTGCGAGGGTTTTCTTCTTCTCACTGCTGCGTAAATCATCATAATCCTTCAGTGCATTCTCATAGGCGAGTGCTGCATCGAAGGTTTCTTCAAATAAGGCTTTTACCCCCATGCGCGTCTGCGGGAAGCGCTGCACAAACTTTTCGCCCCAGTTACTCTGTTTAACGTTTTCGCCAAGGGCGAATTTGATACTGGCAGGGGCATTGGCAAACTTTAGCTGTTCTGCGCTTTCTCCCCACTTCATTTTTATTAACTGGGATTGGCCACCAATAGGATTAGCGCTGCCATGGAGTAATTGTGCGCTGGTCACGCCGCCCGCGAGTGCGCGATAGATGGAGACATCTTCAGGATTAATCACATCGCCAATCCGCACTTCAGAGGTGACTGCGTCTGTGCCTTCGTTGGTGCCGCCGTTGATGGCAATATGGGAATGCTCATCGACAATCCCCGCTGTTAAGTGCTTGCCCGTTGCATCGAGGACTTGATATCCAGAAGGCGTGTTGAGTTGCTGGCCGATTTTTTCAATCTTGCCATTGGCCATTAGCAGATCCGCATGTTCCAAGATACCTTGTTTATCTGAGGTCCACAGGGTGGCATTTTTAATATGGAGTTTCTCGGCTTTGGGCGCCTCACTTAAACCATAGGCGACGTTAGGGTAGGTAAGTTGACTGACTAAGGTTTGCGTTGCATCGGCTTTAGGCGTGCTTACTTGCTCCGTCTTTAGCGGAGGCGTAAGGGCAATACCAGCAACATTAATGCTACGACTTTGGGCGTCTACCATCCGGCCTTGAATGCCGTCTTTGGCAAACCAGAGGGTAAAACGGCTGATCCCATGAATGCCTGCATCAGTTAAATTGGCGTTAAAGCTGACGCGGCCGTCGTCTTCAAGCTTGAGGTTGGAGAGTGGAATACTCTTCTCGCCACTGCTCAGATTTCCTTGCAAAGTGGTTTTGCCTGCTTTGTCTGCTTCTTCAAGGCTCAAATCTAAAGTTAAATTATTCAACGTCAGCTGATAGTCACCCAACATCTTGGCTTGTGAAAGTGAGCGGATGGCTTGTTCTTGTCCCTGTAGCCAGACACTGTAAATTTGTCCGTCTTTAAAAATATTGCCCTTAGTAATGACAAAGTCCGCCATATAGCCCGGGGCAAGTTTTCCGGTCAAGTCAGCGGTTCCTGCCATTTCAGCAGCTTGAGTGGTGAGGGCCGCGAGGGCTTTATCTTCGCTGAGTCCTTGCGCAATCGCTTGACGAAGGCGTGGCCAAAACGCCTCGGTCTTAATGCCAAATTGGGTAAACGCAAAGGGGATACCTGCATTTGCTACTGCGGCAGGGTTTGTGGGCGCGCGCTCCCATTGTCTGAGTTCTGCAAGGGAGACTTCGCGTTCGGCATCATCGGTACCCACATCGGGTGCTTGTGGGTAATTAAGAGGAAGAATTAAAGGATAATTCAAAGCCTTTAATTCGTTGATCCGAGCATATTCTTGGCCACTTGCGAGTAAGTTGGCGGGCTGCTTATGTTCTTTGAGTAGGTTCGCTGCACGCAACAAATCGTTCAGATTTTTTGTTTCAAATACGATTGGTTTCTCGGCTAAGTTATCTAAACGTTCGAAGGCAATATTAAATTCAATTTGAGGTGTAGCTGAACTATTAACCGATTTGTGCTTATTTTGGTTATACCAGTTAGCATCAGCAAAGGTTTGCCTGATAAGCGCGATGCTACCCATGAGGGAATTGGGGTAGTCTTGTTCTGACGTACCTTTATCGAAGGCCATAAAAGGTTGGCTGCGCGCCCGATAAATTACCTCGTTGGCAGTTTTGTCCGCGAGTGAAAGACTGACACCCGTGCCTCGGAAAATACCATCGAGTTTACTACTTTGTACACTGGTAAAGCCGTTATTGATCCAATCTCGTGCGCGTTCTTTATTGGGGTAAATGTAATTAAACCATTCTTTTTCAGCGTGAATTGCACCATTTTCAGCATTCCCGCCAATACGCTTAATATCATATACTGGACGAGTGAGCTGCAATTTGGGATATTCAAACTCGATAGCATAATCGGTAAAAGGATCGATAAAACCGGGATAAATAGTATAACCACTGAGATCGACTTTTAGTGCCGCCGCGGGGATATCACCTTGGTCAATAATGGCTTTGATCCGATTGTTTTCAACTAATAATGTGGCATTTGAGAGTCGTTTCCCCGGTGCAAGAATTAATTCTGCATTGGTCAATGCAGTTAACTTATTGACGGGAGTGATGGGATTGGCCTCGGCAAAAATGGGTTGAGATACAAAACTACTTATTATGCCGCAGCTTATTATTATTATCTTATTGTTTATCTGCATTTTTTATTCACTTAGACGGAGGGTGAATAAAGAGTAACCTAAAGTAGATGTAAATACTAAAGATGAATTGTAACGCAATTTAAGCATTTACTTGAATGACAATGGGCGGGGTGGGATAGGCATAAAAAAGCTCGCAGGGCGCGAGCTTTTTTATGTTACTCAATGATAATAGCGAATGGCTATTGTCATTACCATTACGGTATTGGATTAGATTAAGAAATCATCCATAGAACGGCCTTTATTGACTTCGTTCTTAAATACTGTTGGCATACGGCCTTGACCTGTCCACTGGATCACTTCGCCATCAACTTCAATTTGGTATTTCGCTGGACGAGGAGCGCGTTTCTTGATCGAGGCTTTAACTGCAACACCACCTAAATCGTCGATTGATAAACCAACGGCTTCCATTTGTTGACGGATTTCTTCAATTTTTGCATTACGAGCAGCAATAGCTTGCTGTTCTTCTGCTTCCATTGACTCACGCTCAACTAAAATTTTATCTAGTTTAGCCGCTAAATCACGCAGTTCTTCAACGCTAAGATCTTTTACAGCAGCTTTAAAACGACGACCGTGAGTTAATATCTCTAAAAATTCGCTCATATCTATTTTCGTCCCACTCTATTTTTATTACAGGATAATGGTGAACAACAGCTAAATGATAGAAACTAATATTGCTCGAATCAAATAAAATTATGCAATAAACAAAAATTAAATATTATTTAATTTTTGAACTTTTTATATATGGCAAATAAGTGTTCAAAAATGTGGCCAATACGACAGTCTTAAAAATGCAAACAAGCGTTTGACTTTGGTTGACGTTAACGTTAACAGGACGTAAAGTGGCTCTATCCTGCATTGGTGATCACCAATGTTTTGTCCATGTACATGAAAGTGTAGGAAGGAAGCCCTATGAAAGTATTGGTGCCTGTTAAGCGCGTAGTTGATGCCAATGTGAAGGTCAGGGTAAAAGCTGACAACACCAGCGTTGATACCGCAAACCTCAAAATGGCGTTGAACCCTTTTTGTGAAATTGCAGTAGAAGAAGCGGTTCGTTTAAAAGAAGCGGGCAGTGCTACTGAAGTAGTGGTCGTGAGCATCGGCAATAAAGCCGTTCAAGAACAATTGCGTACCGCATTAGCACTAGGTGCTGATCGCGCGATTCACATTGATACTGAAGAAGAGTTAGCACCAGTATCAATTGCCAAATTACTTAAAGCAGTACAAGAAAAAGAACAAGCGCAATTAGTGCTGTTTGGTAAGCAATCCATTGATGGTGATAATAACCAAACGGGCCAAATGTTTGCTGCATTAACGGATATGCCGCAAGCGACCTTTGCTTCAGCAATTAAAGTTGAAGGTAATTCACTTCAAGTTGCTCGTGAGATAGATGGTGGTATGCAAACCTTAAATCTACCGTTGCCAGCTGTGGTGACTGCGGATTTACGTTTGAATGAGCCACGTTATGCCTCATTACCTAATATCATGAAAGCTAAACGTAAGCCATTAGATGTGCTGACGGTAGCTGATTTAGGTGTGACCTTGAAAAACCACCAAACCCTAGTGAAAGTGACGCCGCCTGCTGAACGTAAGGCCGGTATTATGGTTGCGTCTGTAGCAGAGCTGGTTGAAAAGTTAAAGAATGAAGCGAAGGTGATCTAAATGGCCATTTTAGTATTAGCAGAACACGATAATGCGGCGCTGAAAC
This sequence comes from Shewanella sp. 8A, assembly GCF_023475945.1. NCBI lineage: Bacteria > Pseudomonadati > Pseudomonadota > Gammaproteobacteria > Alteromonadales > Shewanellaceae > Shewanella > Shewanella sp. 8A. The sequence continues at coordinate 22,642 of NZ_JAMDJP010000030.1, read as the reverse complement.
TGGATACCGCTAAAGTTGTCACCGCAGCTCGTGCGATCGGCGGTGATGTCCATGTATTGGTGGTGGGCCATCAATGTGGTGCAGTGGTGCAAGCCGCTCAAGCTCTACAAGGTGTCGCGCAAGTATTAGTCGCCGATAACAGCGCTTATGAAGCGCATTTAGCCGAAAACGTGGCTAAATTGCTGGTGGACTTAGCACCAAATTACAGCCATATCCTCGCAGCGGCATCGAGTTCGGGTAAAGACACGTTACCGCGTGTGGCAGCACTTTTAGATGTGGCGCAAATTTCGGAAGTGATTGGCGTGGTGAGTAGCGATACCTTTGTTCGCCCGATTTATGCGGGTAACGCCTTAGCGACAGTTCAAAGTCATGACGCGATTAAAGTGATGACAGTGCGTGCCAGTGCGTTCGATGCGGTGACACAGGGTAATAACGCTGCTGTGACTACCTTGGATAAAGTGTTTGAAGCCAAAGCTCAGTTTGTGTCTCAAGCGCTGACAGTTTCAGCACGTCCAGAGTTAGGTAATGCTGGCATTATCGTATCTGGTGGCCGTGGCATGGGCAGCGGTGAAAACTTCGGGATGTTAGAGCAACTGGCTGATAAGCTTGGTGCCGCAGTAGGAGCTTCGCGTGCGGCGGTTGACGCAGGCTTTGTTCCGAATGACTTGCAAGTCGGTCAAACTGGTAAAATTGTCGCACCTAACCTCTATATTGCAGTAGGTATTTCAGGCGCGATCCAACATTTAGCGGGAATGAAAGACGCTAAGGTGATTGTGGCTATCAACAAAGACCCTGAAGCGCCTATCTTCCAAGTTGCCGATTATGGCCTCGAAGCTGACCTGTTCGAAGCCGTTCCGCAGTTGATTGCAAGCTTAAGTTGATTTTATTTGTGAGCTAAGTCAAAGTAAGCGGCTTCGCGGTGGTAACTGCTTAGCCGCTTATGTTTTTATGTGCCTCACGCCCGTGCATGGGCGTTCTTAGAAGTAGAGGCGCACCAAATATCAGTAGTGATCAGTAGGGTGATTCCGTTGATCGTTCACGAAAGGATTTGGTGCCGAAGTGGTTTGATTTATCACGATCAACTGCTGGGGTTGTGCCGAATAGGTACAACACTGCCATAGTATTTTCTGATACGGATATTAGGAATAGTTACTATGGAGCGCTACTGATAGGACAGGTGATCTTGGGTATCTATTGCCTTTTCCCACCAGTTCAGTCGCCCTCCATTCGTATTTTGACGAAGAAATAATCAATGACTGTAGTAAGTTACGCCGATTCGGCACTTTCTCTGCTGCCGCCTGTGGTCGCAATTGTGTTGGCGATTTTCACTCGCCGTGTTCTCCTTTCCCTCGGTTTAGGTATTGTGATTGGGGTGTTATTACTCAATCAATTTTCACCTGTTGCCAGCGGTGAGTTTTTATTTAACAGTGTAAAAGGACTGTTTTGGTCAGAAGATGGCGTAAATTCTTGGAATTTATACATTCTCGGCTTTTTAATTGTATTAGGGATGATCACGGCATTAATTACCGTCAGTGGTAGTGCTAGGGCATTTGCCGATTGGGCGCGCCTGCATATTCGCAATAAACGCGATGCCAAATTACTGACCATGTTTTTAGGCTGTGTTGTCTTTATTGACGATTATTTCAATAGCTTAGTCGTTGGTTCCGTCGCAAGGCCCGTCACCGACCGTTATTATATTTCCCGCGCTAAGTTAGCCTATTTATTAGATTCAACGGCGGCACCGGTTTGTGTTATTTCGCCGGTATCCAGTTGGGGTGCTTATATTATTGCGCTGATCGGCGGCATATTAACCGCCCACGGTTTTGCCGACTCTGGTCATTTGAGTGTGTTTATTCAAATGATCCCTATGAATTTTTACGCTATTTTCTCTTTATTATTATTACTTTGTGTTGCATTTATGGGCTTAGATATTGGCCCTATGCGTGAGCATGAATTAAATGCGCAGCGCGGTAATTTATATGATGAGAATAAAGGATTTCCGCCTGGAGCGAATGCCGATTTACCCGAAGCCGAAACGGGTAAAATCCTCGGTTTATTCTTACCTATTACCGTGCTGGTATTTGCGACCCTGTATTTTATGATCGACAGTGGTGCCCAGGTATTAGCGAAAGAAGGTATTGAATTTAATATTATTTCAGCTTTTGAAAAAACCGATGTGAGTTCATCACTGTTCTTTGGTGCCCTGATTGGTTTAGCAGTTGCGCTGGTACTTAACCTAGTGCAAGGCGTTGAAAAATCAATGGTATTAAAAGGCGTAGTGCAGGGCGCTCGCTCTATGTTGCCTGCGATTTACATCTTGTTATTTGCTTGGACCATTGCAGGTGTGATCGGCCAGCTTGAAACCGGTAAGTTTATGGCTAGCCTAGCCACTGGGAATATTCCCTTTGCTTTCTTACCTGCATTAATGTTTGTGTTAGCGGGCCTGACAGCATTCTCTACAGGAACCAGTTGGGGTACGTTCGGGATTATGCTGCCGATAGCTGCGGATATGGCGATGGGAAGTCACACAGCCATGATGTTACCTATGCTGGCTTCGGTATTAGCGGGGGCGGTATTTGGTGATCATTGTTCACCGATTTCTGATACCACTATTTTGTCGTCGACGGGGGCCAGTTGCCATCATATCGACCACGTAGTGACGCAGCTTCCCTACGCCGTAATCGTTGCGCTGATCAGCATGTTCGGCTACGTAGTGCTTGGCTTTACTGAATCGGTCAATGCGGGATTAGTGACTTGTAGCATATTGTTTGTATTGACGATTTTTGGTTTGCACATTAAATCCAAAAGTACGGCTTTATAAGTCCGTGATTTAACTTCGCTCTTATATTGAGAATGTAAAACAAATCAGCCAGCAACTATGCTGGCTGATTTTTATCTACTCAGTATCTAAAATTACTGAGTCTGATTGAGTCCACGGCGGTTGAGTAAACCTTCAGTGGTAGGCTCTTGGCCGCGGAAGTTTTTATAAGCTTCCATTGGCGCAATACTGTTGCCCACTTCGCGAATGGTCTTACGATATTTCATGCCGATCTCACGATTTAGGCCGCCTTGGGTTTGCACATAGGCAAAGGCGTCAGCCGCTAAAATTTCACTCCACATATACGCGTAGTAACTTGCAGAGTAACCACCCGGGAAGGCGTGGGCAAAGTAAGTTGACTTATAACGTGGCGGTACAGCGGTGATATTTAAGCCGTGCTTTTTCAGCGCATTAGCCTCAAAGGTCGCTACATCTTGCAATGGTGCATCAGGGCTTAATGAGTGCCATTCCATATCCACTAGCGCCGCAGCCATATACTCTAACGTATCGAAGCCTTGGTTAAAGCTGCCGGATTTTAACAGTTTTTGCAGTAACTCATCAGGGATAGGCTTGCCTGTTTCGTAGTGCTTGGCGTAGTTGGCTAACACTTTAGGGTGGGCCGCCCAATCTTCTTCGAAAGTCGATGGAAATTCCACAAAGTCACGGGATACCGAAGTCCCAGAAAGACTTGGGTAAGTCACTTTGGAGAACATACCGTGGGTACCGTGGCCCATTTCGTGGAACATGGTGGTGACTTCGTTGTAGCTGACGAAGGTCGGTTGGCCTTCAGGCGCCTTTTTAATGTTCATCACGTTAACTACGACAGGCTTAGTACCTTCGAGGAAGGATTGCCCTACAAACGAGCTCATCCATGCGCCACCGCGTTTGCCTTCACGGGCAAAGTAATCAGCATAGAAAATCGCCATGCTTGAGCCATCGGCATCAAACATTTCATAGGCTTTCACATCTGGGTGGTATACAGGCAAATCTGGACGTGGTTTTAACGTCACGCCATACAACTCTTTAAGCGTATAGAACACGCCGTCTTCTAGGACGCGGTTAAATTCGAAGTAGGGGCGAATGCTATTGGCATCAAGAGCGTATTTTTCTTGGCGGACTTTCTCTGCGTAAAACTCCCAGTCCCATGGTGCGAGCTCAAACTTGCCACCGGTCTTGTTGATCATCGCTTGGATATCGGCCGCTTCTTTCTCTGTGTTGGCGACTACGGCTGGCACCATAGAGCCAAACATGCTGTAAACCGCTTCTGGCGTTTTTGCCATTTGCGGTGCAAGGCGATAGCTAGCCCAGTTCTCATAACCTAAGAGAGCGGCGCGCTCGGCACGTAATTGGGCTAAGCGAGACACTAAAGATGCGGTTTCGTTTTCACCCGTTAAGCCACGGTTTGCCGAGGCTTCCCAAATGCGCTGGCGCAGTTCACGGTTCTCTAAAGAGGCGAGTATTGGCTGGCGAGTAGTGTTGGTGATATTGATTAAGTACTTACCTTCATGGCCTGCTGCCTTGGCATCATTTGCTGCCGAGGTGATTTCGCTGTCACTTAGGCCAGCCAGTTGTTCTTTGCTATCGACAACAATAGCGATTTCTTTGGTTAAGCGTAGTAAACGTTGAGAGAACTCGTTGGTCAGCGTCGATTGCTCTTCATTTAAGGCACGGATCTTCACTTTTTGCTCATCGGTCAGTTTAGCACCAGCCATGATAAAGCGCTGATGGTACACCTCGACCAAACGAACCGCTTCAGGCGTTAAACCTAAGTTATTGCGGTCGTTATAAATGGCTTCAATACGAGCGAATAACGCAGGATTAAGGTTGATGTTATCCGAGTGAGCAGCCATTTTGGGGGCCATTTCACCTTGGATTTTACGCAGGGCTGGATTGCTGTTCGAACCTGCGAGGTTGTAAAACACGCTCGATGCACGGTTGAGCAGGGCGCCGCTTTTTTCCATGGCGACAATTGTGTTATCAAAGGTCGGCGCAGCAGGATTGTTAGCAATCGCTAAAATTTCTTGATACTGCTCTTTAATACCTTGTTCTAAAGCGGGCTGAAAATGCTCGTCTTTAATAACACTAAAATCAGGTGCTTGATATTGCAGTGTACTGGCTTGGAATAAGGGGTTTTGGGTTTGTACTGCGGTGACATTTGCAGCTTTTGTATCTTGAGTGCTACAGCCAGCTAGTGCTCCGGTCATCAGTGTGGCGCCAATGGCGATGGCAATAAAACTTTTACGCATAGTTGAGTGATTTCCTTAGAATTGTAGTTTTTGTGACTCTAGCGTTACTAACTTAAATAGGACTGAAAACCTATGGGATGAAGTTGTAAGTAAAAGTAAACAAAAAAAGCGCCCCAAGGTTACGGGGCGCTTTGAACTATTTTCTTGCAGGGAAAATAGCGGGACGATTAACTATTTACGGGTGAAGTTGTGGTATTTGTCGATACCTGAGCTGCTACCTGTGTTATGGCAAACAGCACATGCTTCTCCTGTTGGTTGTTTGAACCAATCACCTACTGCAGGAACGCTGATCTCGCCACCATTGCTAGCCATGTGAGCTTTGACTGCATCGCCTGTGTGGCAAGCATAGCAGTTAGCGGTGACAGGGCTGGTCATTTTGTTACCAGGTTCAAGGATGTATTGGTTTGGTATTTTGTTTAAATCAATAGCGGTTTCGTGACAGGCAACACAGCTTGTGACTGGGTTGATTGCACCTGCACCGTTAGCGGTTTTCGCTTGAGTGCCATCGGCCTTCATCTCACCGACATTCGCACCGTTGCCCCAGTGCCAGCTGTGCACCATTGGACCAAAACCAGCACCCAGAGTGGCCGAAGTCCGTGCCATACCGTTATCATGGCAAGCTACGCAAGCCTTACCGCCTTCGTCAAATGCGCCATTTTTGTGGAATGCGGTGGCATCATTGTGACAAGTAGTACAGCTGTTATCACTGACTACGGTGCGACGTTCAAAGGCGGATACTTTGGTTGCAGTCGCAGGATCGACTACATCAGAGTATGCGGTGAACGAGACCCCCATTGAGCCGTCATAGCCATTGGCTCTGAGGCTGCCATTGCTTTGATAGCGTTGGTTACCGTCGTACTCCATCCAACCTGCGGTGCTGAAGGTCACACGTGCAGAGTAGACATAGTTGGCGTTTACAGGGCTGATATCGGTCAGCAGATGACAGATATTTTTAGTACCATCAGCATTGTAGCCATAGTAATAGTTAGTACGGTTACCTGGGCGACCGACTAAGCTATTTTTTTCGTAGGAATGCAGATAAGCACCTGCGTAAACAATCGGTTTCTTAGCATCAAATACCAGCGGATTTGAGTAGTTGAAGTTATCTTTAATGCTAAAGATATTACCGTCAGTATCTTTTACTGTCAGAGTGGTACACCAGCCTGGTGCGGTAACGGCAGAAGCTGCACCAGTTGGCGCATAATGATCTGTTTTTGTTGAAATATCATCAACTTTAACAGGGGGAGATAATTCAAGTTTATACTTAGCACGTAATGCTTGGCGCTCAGTAATACCTGTTTTACCTTCATGCATCGGACGGACATCGGCACCATTACTTGGCACAATCGCGCCTGGTACACCACCAGTATTGTGACAGTCAATACAGCCTGGGCCTGAAACACTAATATTGGTTGGAGCTTCAACGTGGCAAGAACTACAGTTCATCACGCTGAAATCTTTAGTAAATTTCTGGTGATTAATGTGGCCAATCTTAGACAGTGTGTTGGTTGCATAACCGCCGATAGAGAAACCTTCGGCATTTTTTGCTGCAAAGCTAACTGAGCCGTGACAGACTAAACAGCCTTCAACGAAGGTGACTTCGCTGTCCATACCGGTTGCTACATAACTAGCGTGACGACGTGGGCTTGTTGAATAGTCTACGTGACAGGAATAGCAACTATCGGTCGTGGTTGAATGAGTTCCCTCTGGCTTGTTCACCACCAGCGGTGCTGAGCGAGCAATGCCAGTTTCAGCATTACCGCCGACTCTGAGCCATACAATACCTTCGGTACCAGCGTTAACACCTTTCATTGGGGCTTTAAAGCTATAGTGACCATCGCCTAATGAAGTGAGCAAAGCGCCCTCAGTTGCTTGAGTCGCAGCGCCACCGATATTGACGTTATCTTTGACAGGATTGCCACTTGCGTCGGTTTTGTCGGCTTCATTTCTATTATTGATAAAGCCTTTATCGGTTAATGCTGCAACTTTGGCTTCAGCATTTTTCAGTCCATTGATTAAGTTGCCATTTTCGTCAGTGATCTTAAATTCATAGGTGATATTGCCTTCACCAAAGCTATAGTTCAGTACTTTTACATTGGTGACTGTTGAACTCGTGACTGGTGGTGGAACCCAAGGTTCACCCGGTGTTCCCGGTGTGCCAGGTGTCCCCGGAGTGCCTGGCGCGCCATCTACACCATCTTTACCATCACTGCCGCAACCTACGAGAACACCGGTAAGTGCTAAGGCGACAACGTATGCCAGTTTTTTAGAGGTGAATATTCTCATCATAATCTCCATTAATCCAATACGCATTTAAAGGCACGGATTGCAGCACTAACGTTTGCAGGGGAGATTAGTGCTTTGAACCGCTGATTTCATTTGCAAGCATCGAATACTTTTATTTTTTAAATTGAGTACTTTTGGTCTCGGATGAAATATTACTGTTATTGATATGTTTGTTTTTTGAACCAAACCGCATTTAGGACTATAACTTTGGAGGTAGATCGCATTTCTAAACTTTTGTTAATGTTATTTTTCTTAATTAAAACAATGTTTAAGGTTGAATTAAGGTTGTTGTAACAATTGCGCTTTTATGGCTTTATCTGTTTCCATATGTTGAGCGTTGAACAGAAATACGAACAATGATTTTCAAAGTTGATTGACCATGAAATCACTAAAATATCCATTCTAGATATTTAGATTGAGATTTCAGTATAAAAGCTGAGAAAGGCCTAGTGTGCTAGGGTCAAGCGCAATGCTAAACTAAGCAGAATAAACTCTGGTGACAGAGATATGATCAATCAGTTTGAAAAAGGGATTCATTTTGGCGCAATTGTACTTTTACTATTCAGCAATGAATGCGGGTAAATCTACCTCTTTATTACAATCTTCCTATAACTACCGTGAGCGCGGTATGAATACGTTAGTGATGACGGCTTCTATCGATGATCGATACGGTAAGGGCAAAGTAGCTTCGCGGATTGGTATTGAGACTGAGGCGCAGGTTTTTAGCAGTGATGACAACTTGATTGAAATGATTACCGCTGCCCATCAAGTGAATCATCTGAGTTGTGTGTTGGTAGACGAATGCCAGTTTTTAACTAAAGAACAAGTCAAACAACTTACATATATTGTTGATAATATAGATATCCCTGTATTGTGCTATGGGTTGAGGACTGACTTTCAAGGTGAGCTTTTTAGTGGTAGCCATTATTTATTAGCTTGGGCAGATAAATTAATTGAGCTAAAAACCATTTGTCACTGTGGTCGCAAAGCGAATATGGTGGTGCGGCTAGATGGTGAAGGAAAAGTCATGCGCGAAGGTGAGCAGGTCGCAATTGGCGGTAATGAAAGTTACGAATCGGTATGCCGTAAACATTTTCGTGAGTTTATTTGGGATTAACCTAAGCTCGGTTAGCACTTAACCAAAATATAAGAATTTTTGTGCTAACCACTTTGAGGCTTGCTGCCAAGTCATTAAAATATGGTGAGATATAACACATATAATCCATCATCCAAGAGCAGTTAGATCTTGTTCGAGCAAGGTAATAAGAATGTATCGCGGCGATACACTCAGATAAGCATAAGTGTGAGTTTTGCCGTTGTACTTCATGTTGATGCATTAAGCATAAGTTGGGAAAAATCCCACGTAGAAAGGATGTGTTAAGTGATTTTTTGGAGCCGTTTTGCCTAATTCTACGCAAGAAATGCAATTTGAAAACTATCGTCCTCGTCCGCCACAACCCGAGCCTAAGGCAAAGCGTGAGCGTAAGCCTAGATCTAAAGGGCGTGCTTGGTTTCTATTATTTATTCTGGTTTTTTGTTTAGCGATTTTGATTGGTCAGGAGGTCAAAACCTCTTATTACCAGTCTAAGTATATTCACCAATACGCTAAAACTCTGACCTATGAGCTGAAAAACGAGCCTACTCAGTCGATTATCTATCCAAGTTATGGCCCCTTCGATGAGCGTCATGGCTACAGTAAGTTGCCACAATATATTGATCGCTTATTGCAACGTAATTTCCAAGTGACACAGCAGGTTGAGTTTTCTCCTGCGTTGCAGGAATACGCCCAGATAGGATTTTTCCCGCCTTACCATGAGAAAGCACAATCGGGTTTGACTTTGCTTGACTGTCGCAATACCGATCTCTACGAGTTCACTTATCCAAAACGTGTGTATCAGGATGACGATAAAATCCCGAATGAAATCGTCAATACTTTGCTGTTTATTGAAAACCGCGAGTTGTGGACCACAGAGCCAAAACTAAATCCGGTGATTGATTGGCCACGTTTTATTGTGGCGGGGATGAGCCAAATCGCTGAAATGGTGGGGATGAATGTCTCAACAGCGGGTGGCAGTACCTTGGCGACGCAAATTGAAAAGTTCCGCCATTCCTCCCAAGGGTTAACTTTAAGCATTAAGGATAAGTTGCTGCAAATAGGCTCAGCAACAGTGCGAGTGTACCAACAGGGAGAAATCACTGAACCTGCCCGTAAACGTATCATCCAAGATTACTTAAACACAGTGCCTTTATCCTCAGCCCCTAACCATGGTGAAGTGCATGGCATAGGTGACGGCCTATGGGCTTGGTTTGGTACTGATTTCGATACAGCAAACCAGCTGTTGTCTTCCCCCCAAATTAAAGCTAATACAGCCAAACGTGGCCAAGTGTTTCGCCAGGTGGTGGCACTGATGATTGCTCAGCGTCGTCCTTCCTATTACCTATTACAGGGACATGAAGATTTAGAGAATCTAGTTGATAGCCATATCCGTTTACTCGGCCAATATTATCTGATTGACCGTAAACTCAGGGATGCCGCACTAGGACAAAAATTACAGTTTAAAGTCGCTAAACCTCAGCGTAATACCCAATCGGGCGCAGACAAGGGCGTTAACACTATCCGTATTCGTACAGCGGGTATGTTGAATGTCGGGTTATATGATTTGGACCGACTCGATTTAACCGTGAATAGTAGTCTACACAGTGAGTTACAACAGCAAGTAAGTAACTACTTACGCAGCCTTGGGCAAACTTCAACGGCTGAAAAAGTCGGACTTTTAGGTGAGCGTTTACTCGAACCTAGCCAACTGCAAAACGTACTCTACAGTTTTACGCTGTATGAAAAAACCGCCACGGCCAATCGTGTACGGGTACAAACAGACAGTACTGACCAACCTTTCGATATTAACGAAGGTAGTAAGTTGGAGCTTGGGTCGACGGCAAAGCTAAGGGTGCTCGCGACTTACCTTGAGATCATTGCTGAAATTCACGATAAGTATTCGAAAAAGCACGGCATTGAGTTGGAGTCGATTGTGATTGAACCTCGCGATCATCTCACGCGCTGGGCGATTGACTATTTGATTGTCAATCCCGATAGGCGCCTTGATCGTATGCTCGATGCTGCGCTGCAACGGGAATATTCCGCCTCGCCTAATGAGCAGTTCTTCACTGGCGGTGGTTTGCATGTATTTAATAACTTTAAGAAAACGGAAGATCTTAAGATTCCGACCATGTATCAAGCACTGCAAGACTCGATCAACTTGCCCTTCGTGCGTTTAATGCGTGACATTGTCAACTACAGCAGCAGTATGCAAAACGAAGGCAATATGGCGCGTTTGCTGCGCAATGATAAGGATCCGCGCCGAGAGGAATATCTGCGGGTATTTGCTGATCGTGAAGGCAATACCTTCGTGACTAAGTTCTACCGTAAATATAAGAAAGTGGTACCCAATGAGCGTTTAGAACTGTTTTTCGATGGTCAAACCCAAGCTGAACAACAACTCACTGCGGCTTATCGTTATTTGCAGCCTAATGAGTCTATCGCCGCCTTTAAGGCCTTTTTACAGCAGCGGCTACCACAAAATAGTTACACCGATAAGCGCATCAAAGAGCTATATAACAAGTACGGCCCCGAAAAATATAACCTCCCAGATCAAGGCTATATCGCGCGGGTGCATCCGCTTGAACTCTGGGTACTCGATTATTTGAATCAACATCCTGAAGCTAACCTCAACGATGTGAAAGAGGCCAGTAAAGATGAGCGTCAGGAAGTCTATCGCTGGCTGTTTAGAACTCGGCACAAAAACGCGCGGGATGTGCGTGTACAAGTAATGCTGGAGGTCGAAGCTTTCCTTGATATTCATCAGCGTTGGGCGCGTTTAGGCTATCCCTTTGAATCTATGGTGCCTTCTTTAGGTTCGGCGCTCGGTAGCTCGGGCGACAGACCTGCTGCTTTAGCGGAATTAATGGGGATTATTCAAAACGATGGTTATCGTTTACCGACGGTACGGATTAATCAATTGCACTTTGCTGAAGGTACGCCCTATGAAGTACGGCTCGAAAACCAAAATACCCAAGGCGAACGAGTGATGCGTCATGAAGTCGCCCAGGCGTTAAAGGCGGCGTTGGCAAATGTCGTTCAAAACGGTACTGCACGACGTCTTAAGGGTATCTTTACCGATGATAACGGCGAGATGCTGGCCATTGGCGGTAAAACGGGTACGGGCGACAACCGTATTGTGACCCAGATGCAGCAGGGCCGAAAAGTCGCTACCACGGCGATGAACCGTACTGCGACTTTTGTGTTTTACTTAGGTGATAACTACTTCGGCACCTTAACTGCCTTTGTGCCGGGCAGTAAGTCCGATGATTTTAGTTTTACCTCGGCGCTGCCATTACAAGTGATGAAAGGGATGATGCCTATTCTTGCGCCTTATGTGAAATCATCAAAAGGCATGTGCGTGCGGGATGAGTAATGACTCACTTTTGCAATATGTGTTTTTGAAACATAAGCATTGTAATGCGAGTTTGCAGTTCCTTAGATAAAGTAAACCCCGCAGCCGTGAACCGGTTTGCGGGGTTTTTATTGGCACCGACAGGCTTATTCGTCGGCGTTAATATATTGCTTGCGGTCTAAATCGTACTTACGCATCTTGTCGTACAAGGTTTTGCGGGGCAGTTCGAGTTGTTCCATGGTTTGCTTAATACTGCCCTTGTTATGACTTAAGGCCTCTTCAATCAAGACTCGCTCAAAAAACTCAACCCGTTGCAGTAAGGACATACTGGTATGCAGACTCGGTGCATTACCTAAGCTGCCAGCGAAGGCGGCTTCACCACCGAGTAACACATAACGCTCAGCGAGGTTTCTAAGTTCGCGCACATTACCCGGCCAATCGTGGGAGGTAAGGATGGCATTTTGCTCGGCATTGAGGGCAATCAAGGCCTTGTGATAGCGCGCTGATGCCATACGAGCAAAATGTAAGAACAATAAAGGGATATCTTCGCGGCGATCCCTGAGTGGTGGAATTGGCACAGTCACCAGATTCAAGCGATAGAGCAAGTCTTGGCGGAATTCCCCAGTGTCACATAGGGACTTTAAATCCACTTTAGTGGCGGCAATCACCCGAATGTCCAAATGGATGCTTTTATTGGAGCCTAGGCGTTCGACCTTGCGATCTTCGAGCACCCGCAGCAGTTTGACTTGTAACGACAGCGGTGTACTTTCGATTTCATCTAAAAAGAGTGTGCCACCATTAGCGTACTCAAACTTACCTATCCGTAGCTTATCGACGCCGGTAAACGCGCCGGCTTCGGCACCAAAGAGTTCGCTCTCAATTAAATTTTCAGGAATAGCGCCGCAGTTAATAGCGACAAAGTTGGCCTGATTGCGACTACTGTGGTCATGCAGATAGCGGGCGACCAATTCTTTACCCGTGCCAGTTTCACCTTCGATAAGCACATCTGCGGGGGTGTCGATAACTTGGTCGATAATATGGCGCATACGCAAAATGCCGACGCTGTGGCCTAATATTCTTGGCCCTGGCACGTTATGGCTTTCTAACTCTTTCTTTAACTTGCGGTTTTCGAGGGTGAGGCTGCGTTTATCCAAGGCACGTTTCACCACATCTAACATATGCTCGTTGTTAAAGGGTTTTTCGAGAAAATCGTAGGCACCTTGCTTTAACGCATTGACTGCCATAGCGATATCGCCAAAGCCAGTGAGCAGTACGACGGGTAAATCGGGATCCTGCTGGCGAATTTGCTGCATTAGGCTGATGCCATCGAGTTGCGGCATATTCACATCTGAAATCACCACACCTGTCCAGTCTCTATCAAGGAGTTTAGCAATGCCTTTAGGATCGGTGGTGGCAAAGGCTTTGATGCCTTCAAGCTCAAACAGTTGTACCAGGACTGTGCCAATATGGGGCTCATCGTCGATGATCAGTACGCTATAGTCTTGAATTGAATTGGGAAGACTCATGATGACTGGCGTTCCTCAGCTAAATAAATCGGTAAAATAATGTGGAAAATTGCGCCGCCGTCCTCGGCATTGGCAACATTAATCTGCCCCTGCATAGACTCAATAATGCGCTGGGAAATGGATAAACCTAGGCCAAGTCCTGTACGCTCGCTAGTGGTAAAATAAGGCTCAAAAATTTTCTCCATTTGGCTTTCGCGTACTCCAGGGCCAGAATCTTGAATACTGATACAGAACTTATCTTGGCAGTTTACCCTAATACTCAGTGTGCGTTTTGGAGATTGCTGCATAGCGACTACCGCATTGCTGATAATATTGACAAACACTTGCTGCAAGCGCACTTTGTCGCCCCAAACCTGATATTGGCCTTCAGGTAGCAATACATCGAGTTCAACCCCTTGTTTGTCGATTTCGGGCTGCACTATGGTCAGAGCTTGTTTTATACAGCCCTTAAGATCGGTGGCACTATCCGCACCTTTGCTCTTACGGGTAAAGCTTTTAAATTGCCCAACAATATCGGCTAAGCGGTCGGTCAGCTCAATAATAATTTTCAGGTTATCCAGTGCCTTATCTTGCATATTGCGGGTAAGGAAAGTTTGAGTATTTTGCGCGTAGCTGCGAAGGGCCGCTAAGGGCTGATTAAGCTCATGATTGATACTGGCGGATAAACTACCAATCACGGTCAGCTTAGCGGCTTGGATCAGTTCATCTTGGGTATCTTTTAGACGATCATTTGCCTGCTGCAGATCTTGGGTACGCTCCTCGACCCGTTGCTCTAACAAACTTTGTGCTAATTGCATACGCTGCAAGTTACGGCGTCGCTCACTGCTAAAGAGTAAACCTAAGGCAAGCAGCAAGTAGATAGATGCCGATAGCAGCATCAGTGCGGGTAAAGAGTCATGTAGCGGTTTTAATGGTGCAAGAATATGTACTCGCCAACCCGCTTTAGTCATCAAATGGTGGGTATCCATATATTGCGCTTGATTATTGCCTTGGCGGATTTGGTAGATATGGCCGCTGCTGAGGCTATTTTCTTGATATTGCGGTTTTATTAATAGTTCACCTATCGGGCGTTCAGCGTAACGCTTTGAGGCATTTAAGGCATATTGTTTGGCCTGAGTCAGTGGTGTGAGTGAGGTTAAGCGCCATTCATCCACACTTGAAATAAACACGATATCGTCGGGATCGCTGATTAAAAATTGGTATTGGCCAGCCATTGCAATACTGGTGCTTTGCTGTTCAATATCGGCGATATCCACTTTCACAATAATGGCGCCCAGAATGCCTTTTCCGCCTTGCTGATAAATAGGATAAGAAAAGTAAAAACCGCGTTTATCCGAGCTAGTGCCCACCGCATAGTAGCGGCCTAAATTGCCCGAAATCGCATCGGTGTAATAGGGTCTGAAGGAGTAGTCTTTGCCGATAAATGAAAATGGCTGTTGCCAGTTGCTGGCTGCGACTGCAATGCCGAGGGCATCGATAAGATAAATATCAGACGCCTCTGTTACATGCTGAATTTCCTCTAAATACAGGTTGAGCTCTTGCACCTTCTTGGCATTTTGTTGATCGTTGAGCACATTGGCGAGCATGGGATTGGTTGAGAGTACATGAGGGATGCTTTCATAACGTGACAGGGCGCCATCTAAGAAGCTGACTAGCTCTTTGAGTTGTTTCTCAGATTGTTGTTGGATGTCTATTTTTCCCTGATAAAAATGCACCCAGTACGTTAATTTTAAGATGGCAAACAAACCCGCAAGTAGCACTATGGTCATGAATAGACGTTTTTTGGCTTTAGGCGTCATGGGCAACATAGCAGGCGATCCTGATCCACACTGAATAAAACAAAGCGAGCCTGAGTAGGCTCGCTTAAAAACTATCTAGAATCAAGGAATAATCTTTATTCCTGAAGATTAATATCCATTAAGCTTATCCAGTAATTCTGGCAAGAATAGCGAGATTTGTGGCACGTAGGTGATCAGCGCCAGGAAGGCCAACATCAGTGCTAACCATGGCAGTACGGATTGGATCACCCAACCAATGCTGCGGCCAGTGATCCCCGCAGTCACAAAAAGGTTAAGCCCAACAGGCGGCGTTAGCATACCAATCTCCATGTTGACCACCATAATGATGCCTAAGTGGATAGGATCAATACCGAGTTGAGTGGCAATCGGAAATAGAATTGGTGCCATAATTAACACGATCGCTGATGGCTCCATAAAGTTACCCGCCGCTAACAGCAGTAAGTTAACAATGATTAAGAAGCCCCAAGCGGGTAGCCCCATCCCCACAATATACTCGGCAATAATATGCGGGATACGTTCAGTGGTGAGCACGTGTGCAAACAACATGGCGTTGGCAATAATAAACAGCAGCATGATGCTGACCTTGGCACCATCACGCACCACATGGCGAATTTCTTTGTCGATTGGGGTTTTTATCAGCCCCAGCACCATATGACCTAAGTTACGAGCGATCGCGCTTGGGATGGCTTCATTAGGGTTACGCCATGCAACATTTTTCAATGGACCAATATCACGATATCCAAATACCGCAATAAGGTAAGCATACATACAGGCCACGGCAGAGGCTTCAGTTGGGCTGGCTACACCACCGTAGATTGAACCTAACACGATAAAGATCAGCGCCAGACCGCCTAAGGCTTTGGCACTGGAAATTCCCAGTTGCTTAAAGCCAGGGAAGGGACGTGATGGCAGATTCTTAAAACGGGCGACGATATAAATCACTATCATCAGTAGGAAACCCATCATTAAGCCTGGGATTAAACCCGCCATGAACATTTTAGCCGCAGAGACTTCTGTCGCCGCTGCATATACTAGCATCACGATTGAAGGTGGGATCAAAATCCCTAAAGTGCCAGAGGTGGTAATTACCCCTGAAGCAAATTTTTCGGGATAACCTGCTTTTACCATGCCAACGATAACAATTGAGCCAATCGCGGCTACTGTCGCTGGGGAAGAACCTGAAACCGCGGCAAATAACATACAGGCCATCACAGAGGCCATAGCTAAACCGCCACGGATATGGCCGATACTATCCATTGCAAAGTCGATGATCCGCCTTGCCACGCCACCTGTTGATAGGAAAGCCGAGGACAGAATAAAGAAAGGGATCGCCAGCAGGGTATAGTGCTCTGACGATGACTCATAAAGTTTTAATGCCACAGAGGCGAGGGAATCGTTGGAAAAGAATAAAATCGTCAGCATGCTCGAGAAACCTAACGCAATTGCGATAGGCATACCTAAAAACATACAGACGAGTAGGGCAGTAAAGAGGGTCGCAATGGCCATTACTTCGCTTCCTTATTGTCTGTTTCTTGTTGTGCGTGCTGAGCAGCTTCATCAATTAAATGCATGCTTTCTTTCGCTTCATCGGCAAATTGGAATCCAGAGACTTGGTTGCGCAGGATAGCGATAAACAGTTCTAAGAAACGCCAAGTCAACATGCTAAAACCAATCAATAGAATGCTTTGGGATAACCAAATTGGCACAGCGCCGTCTTCAATATCAATTTTTAATGTGTTCCAAGCAAAGTCAGGATCTAAGCTGTTTAACAAAAACTTAGGGAAATGAATATCTTCCATCGGAACGCCAATTTGGTACATCTGCGACAGATATTGCCAGCTACCTTTTAGAAATAGTCCGCAATAAGCCAAGCAAATCAATGCTGTCACTAGAGATGTGAGCTTTTTAGCTTTAGGTGGTAGATTTTTTACAAACGCATCAACACCGATGTGAGCGCCGACTTTCACCCCATAGGACATACCAAAGAGTACAAACCAACCACACAGGGTTAAGGTGAGTTCTTGGATCCATAAGAAACCGGTATTGAAGAAAAATCGTGCCACTACCTCTGTAAACACTAAGAGTGTCATTAAGGTGATCAAGAGATTGAGCACCCCTTCTTCAAAGTAACCAAAAATTCGCGATATCACAGCTGTACTCCCCTCGCTTAAATACCGCTTAACCTCAAAATGAGATTAAGCGGCTTATTTCATTATTATTTATTTGCAGCAACAGCGGCTTCAATCACATCTTTACCGACTTGGTCTTCAAACTTAGCCCATACTGGTTTCATCACATCAACCCATTGTTGACGTTCTGCTGGGGTTAAGGTCACCAATTGAGAACGTTTTGAATCAAGGATTAATTGCTTGTCTTCGTTATCTTTTTCTGCAGCGATCTTGTTACCTAAAGCGATAGATTCGTCTAATGCTTCTTTGATCACTTTACGTTTGTCCGCAGGTAAGCTTTTCCAAAAGGCATCAGAGGTCACGACCATGTAATCCAATACGCCATGGTTACTTTCTGTAATATGGCTTTGAACTTCATAGAATTTTTGTGAGTAAGTGTTAGACCAAGTGTTTTCTTGACCGTCGATTGCGCGGGTTTGTAGCAGGGTGAACACTTCTGAGAATGGTTTTTTCACTGGGATAGCGCCAACTGCATCAAACTGTGCGGCTAATACGTCAGATGCCATTACACGGAATTTTAAGCCTTTAGCATCAGAAGGTTGCTTGAGTGGTGCGTTAGCAGAAAACTGCTTCATACCATTGTGTAAATAGCCTAAACCCACAATCCCTTTGCGGCTCATTGAGTTGAGTAATGCTTGACCGGCTTCACCCTGTTGGAAACGGTTTACTGCATCCATGTCATTGAACAGGAAAGGCAAGTCGAAAACTTGTAAGCGTTTGGTGTAACGTTCAAATTTTGAGAGTGAAGGTGCTACAAATTGCACATCGTTTAGCAATAGTGCTGCTAACTCGTTGTTATCCCCAAATAACTGTGAGTTAGGAAATACACTGACCTTGTATTCACCCGGTAAACGTTGCTCAACGAGTTCTTTAAACTTCAGTGCCATTTGGCCTTTGGGCGTATTTTCTGCCACAACGTGCGAAAACTTAATTTCAATCGGTTCTGCAAATACGTTAAAGCTGGTTGCGAATACGGAGGCAACGGCGAGCATTTTGACTAAGGTTTTGAGTGGACGGGTCAATCCAGTTTGTTGATTCAATGTCATTTTGAGTTCCTTTTTCTGTTGTTAGGATTTGTCCTCAGCCTTGGTTAGTTTGTTACCAAGTGTGAGTAGGAATACAGCCTTGATTTCCCTGAGGTCTGTCTTAATAAAGGCAAATACCACGCCAACTTACGATGGATTCTGTAAGTGTTTGGTTAATAAAGTGTAGTTCATTTGACGTTTGTCACACTTTTAGTTTTGTGGGTGAGATCTCGCTCACGTTGATTTTGCCTATGGGTGGAAATCCACCCAAACTGCATTTTGTGAGATATGAGCTGAGGTTTTTAGCTTGATGATTAACTGAGCAAAATAAGTTGCTTTTAGATCAAAAGCTGTTTGAAAAATGACTGAGGAGCAGGGGATGGCTGAGATGACGAAGAGGAAGCAATGCGGGAGTCAGCCGTGATCTTCGCCTATTCTTTTTAAGATCTCATCACTTGGGAGTAACTCCAAGTGTCCACGTTCATCGAAATACCAGCCAGTAATAAACCCTTTTTGGCGCATACTCACAAGGTTTTGCATGACCTCACGGGCTTCTCTTAAGGCAGTTTGCTCGTCACAGGCATGAGTATGTTTAAGATAAGCGGCGATATTGGTGAGGGATGCGGATTGACTGACGCTAGCCATAGTGCTGATCTCCAAATAGCTCAAGACAATGGATCAGCGCGTTTTAGCCAAAATCAGGGTAAATGCTAGGTAATGGACTCAATTAACGTCATGCTGATTTAGAACAAGCATAGTTGAGATACTAAGGCGGTAAAGTTTTTGAGGTAAATATGGTGGTCGCTACTGGGATCGAACCAGTGACCCCCTCCTTGTAAGGGAGGTGCTCTCCCGGCTGAGCTAAGCGACCCGGGGTAAATCAGTAATGCAGAATATGGTGGTCGCTACTGGGATCGAACCAGTGACCCCCTCCTTGTAAGGGAGGTGCTCTCCCGGCTGAGCTAAGCGACCCGGGGTAAATCAGTAATGAAGAATATGGTGGTCGCTACTGGGATCGAACCAGTGACCCCCTCCTTGTAAGGGAGGTGCTCTCCCGGCTGAGCTAAGCGACCGGAATTCTTTCAATACAAATTTTTATGTCATTCACAAATATGGTGGTCGCTACTGGGATCGAACCAGTGACCCCCTCCTTGTAAGGGAGGTGCTCTCCCAGCTGAGCTAAGCGACCTGGGAATGACTACACAGTGAGGTTATATGGTGGTCGCTACTGGGATCGAACCAGTGACCCCCTCCTTGTAAGGGAGGTGCTCTCCCGGCTGAGCTAAGCGACCCGGGTATATAACAACATGTAAACCATGATTAAATTTGCATTTAACACATGGTGGTCGCTACTGGGATCGAACCAGTGACCCCCTCCTTGTAAGGGAGGTGCTCTCCCAGCTGAGCTAAGCGACCTCTGCTGTGTGGAGCCGTATTATAGGGAGGTTCGATCGGGTGTCAACGCTTTTTAATGAAAAAAGCATTGGTCGCGCTATTTTTGTTCGCATTGACTTAATGTTAATCATGCGCTCATTTAAAGTGTTACTTTATTGGGCAATTTAAGATTGAGTGATTTAAGCAAGCTTTGTATATCAGCCCATAGTGAATGTTACCGCGCAAATAACCACTATACTTTATCAGGTTTTCATTATCGACGAGACGATGGATTTTTAGGTCGGTTATAGGGCATGAGTTCAACAGCGTTGGTATACATTTATGATCCTGAGTCGAGGTGAGTGAGCGCGTTTAGTTTCTATTATGATTGGTCAGCTAGCGATATCTATATCGAATTAATACATCGACTTTTGTGTTATCTGTATTATCAGCGGATATGTTCCATTTGCAGCGCAGACTTAGGCTGCTAGAATAAGCCCACTTTTTATCGTGATTGTCTTTATCTAGACGACTTTATATAGGTTAGTGTCCCACTATGACAACTAAGACGCGTTTTGCCCCTAGCCCAACAGGCTTTTTGCATGTGGGCGGTGCCCGTACTGCACTTTATTCTTGGTTACAAGCCCGTGCCAATAACGGTGAGTTTGTTTTACGTATCGAAGATACGGATATTGAGCGTTCTACTCAGGCCGCTTGTGATGCCATTTTAGAGGGCATGAACTGGTTAGGTCTAACGTGGGATGAGGGCCCGTACTATCAAACTAAGCGTTTTGATCGTTATAACGAAATCATCGCGCAAATGTTAGAGCAGGGCACTGCCTATAAATGTTATTGCTCGCGTGAACGTATCGATGCCTTAAGAGAAGCACAAGCGGCAAATGGCGAAGCGCAAAAATACGATGGTTGCTGCCGTGACTTGCCGGCGCGTGATACTGATGAGCCTTTTGTTGTACGTTTTAAAAACCCTATCGGTGGTTCAGTCGTATTTGATGACCATGTTCGTGGCCGTATCGAATTCTCAAACGACGCGTTAGATGATCTGATCATTGCTCGTACCGATGGTGTACCTACCTATAACTTCTGTGTAGTGGTAGACGATTGGGATATGGGGATTACCTGTGTAGTGCGTGGTGAAGATCATATCAACAACACGCCACGCCAAATCAACATCCTTAAAGCATTGGGTGCACCTATTCCTGAATACGCCCACGTATCGATGATCTTAGGGGATGATGGTGCCAAGCTGTCTAAGCGCCATGGTGCGGTAAGCGTGATGCAATACCGTGATGATGGTTATCTGCCTGAAGCACTGCTTAACTATTTAGTACGTTTAGGTTGGTCACATGGCGACCAAGAAGTGTTCTCTTTAGAGGAAATGAAGCAGTACTTTAAGTTAGATGATATTAACAAAGCCCCTTCAGCTTTTAATACCGAAAAACTGGTTTGGTTAAACCAACACTATATTAAGACGCTTGATCCTGAATATGTGGCTTCCCACTTACAGTGGCATATGGACGATCAAAAGATTGATACCTCAAATGGTCCAGCTTTATCAGCTGTAGTGACTGCATTAGCTGAACGTGCCAAAACGTTAAAAGAGTTAGCTGCATCTAGCCGTTACTTCTATGAGGATTTTGCAGAGTTCGATGCCGAGCAGGCGAAAAAGCATTTACGTGGTGTGGCGCTTGAGCCATTACAATTAGTGCAACAAAAGCTAGCGGCATTACCGGAATGGACCGTTGAAGGTATCCACCAAGCGATTGAAGCCACCGCTGCGGAATTAGAAGTAGGTATGGGTAAAGTGGGGATGCCATTACGTGTCGCTGTGACCGGAGCTGGGCAGTCTCCAGGCTTAGATATCACCTTATTCTTAATAGGAAAGGCACGCTCTGAGCAAAGAATATCCAAAGCGATTGAATTTGTAGCAGATAGAATAAATTCCTAAAAAACGAGTTGACACATTTAGGTGCGCTGCATAGAATGCGCCTCGCAGTTGAGACACAGACGAGCAAATGCTTGTAGTGCACTTAAATGTGGTTTAATAAGTTTGGGGCTATAGCTCAGCTGGGAGAGCGCTTGCATGGCATGCAAGAGGTCGACGGTTCGATCCCGTCTAGCTCCACCAAACTTACCGCCGATATTAAGCGAGAGTTTTTAACGAAATTCAAATTAATATGTCCTTGTGTCCCCTTCGTCTAGAGGCCTAGGACACCGCCCTTTCACGGCGGTAACAGGGGTTCGAATCCCCTAGGGGATACCACTATGTTTTACGACATAGTGCTCCTACCAAATAGCTAACGAGTTGTCTGGTAAGAACAAATCTAAATTTCTGCGATATACTGAGTTTCAGTTTTGTCGAAAGAGTTTGGGGCTATAGCTCAGCTGGGAGAGCGCTTGCATGGCATGCAAGAGGTCGACGGTTCGATCCCGTCTAGCTCCACCAATTTCGCCATATTAAGCGAGAGCACTGTTAGTCATAATAGTTGTCAAATTAATATGTCCTTGTGTCCCCTTCGTCTAGAGGCCTAGGACACCGCCCTTTCACGGCGGTAACAGGGGTTCGAATCCCCTAGGGGATACCACTCTATCCCTAATAAGATAGAGTGCATCACAAATGACTAACGAGTTATTTGAGATAAATCGCAAGACCTCAGTTATGAGGGAAAACATAAGTCCTTGTGTCCCCTTCGTCTAGAGGCCTAGGACACCGCCCTTTCACGGCGGTAACAGGGGTTCGAATCCCCTAGGGGATACCACTTTCATCCCAAATAACTAGCGAGTTGTTTGAGATAAATAGCAAGACCTCAGTTATGAGGAAAAACATAAGTCCTTGTGTCCCCTTCGTCTAGAGGCCTAGGACACCGCCCTTTCACGGCGGTAACAGGGGTTCGAATCCCCTAGGGGATA
>NZ_JAMDJP010000029.1:0-53047 GCF_023475945.1 Shewanella sp. 8A | reverse complement strand
GACCTCAGTTATGAGGAAAAACATAAGTCCTTGTGTCCCCTTCGTCTAGAGGCCTAGGACACCGCCCTTTCACGGCGGTAACAGGGGTTCGAATCCCCTAGGGGATACCACCTTAACTAAGGTTAATCGCTAACGTTAGTTGAAGACAATAAACCATCGAAAGATGGTTTTTTTGTATCTATTATTTTATCGTGCCACAAGCCACAAGCCACAAGCCACAAGCCACAAGCCACAAGCCACAAGCCACAAGCCACAACGTTTATTGGTTCCTCTGTTTCTATTGGGTTTAGACTTGCTTGCTGCATATTGGGATAAAGTCTTGGAACGATGTCTCGCTGTTAGTATGTAAACCAATCACATTAAATATTTAATCAGTTCAGAGCCTCACAGGCATTTCAATCCAAGGCGCATTGACGCAGAAATGGTCATTCCCTTTTAAGTCAATACAACATCGGAGTGGGATGCCTGGGTGGCTCCCAAAGGGCGGCTGATGTTCACTGTATGGCAACGCGCTTTATACTGCGTTTAAGGCTTTCGACAGAGCACCACTATGCCTTCAAGCCTTCGCCTTGTCTAAAGCGCGTTGAATTCCCGCTGAATGAACAGATATTCAATACAATTGGTTTAAGGTGTCAACGCTATTAAGGACGGGGCAGAACAAAATAAAAAGGCGACTTAATGTCGCCTTTAAAATCAGTTCATTAAGTTACAACTCGACACTATTCAACCCCTAAAAATCCGCCAGTTTGGTGAGCCCATAACTGGGCATAGATACCGCCAGCAGCAATCAGCTCTTGATGGGTTCCTTGTTCAACAATCCGACCTTGATCGAGCACGATTAATCTATCCATTGCGGCAATAGTCGATAATCGATGGGCGATTGCAATTACGGTTTTGCCCTGCATCAATTCGTACAAGCTTTCTTGAATCGCAGCTTCAACTTCAGAGTCCAAGGCAGAAGTGGCCTCATCGAGCAGTAAAATAGGGGCATTTTTTAATAGCACCCTAGCAATCGCGATACGTTGTCTTTGTCCGCCAGAGAGTTTCACGCCGCGTTCACCGACTTGTGCATCTAAACCATGATTGCCATTAGGGTCGGTTAGTTCATTAATAAAATCATGGGCCTGAGCTTGTTTAATCGCATGTTCGAGTTGGATTTCGCTCGCCCCTGGATTGCCGTACAGAATATTTTCACGAATCGTGCGGTGCAGTAGGGATGTGTCTTGGGTGACCATACCAATCTGTGAACGTAGCGAATCCTGTTTGACGGACTTAATGTCTTGTCCATCGATACAAATTTGGCCTTTCTCAACATCGTAAAAGCGCATTAACAGATTGACTAAGGTAGACTTACCCGCGCCCGAGCGGCCAACTAGACCGACTTTTTCGCCCGCTTTGATCGTGAGGTTGAGTTTGTCGATTACGCCAGTATTTTCACCATAATGAAAGCTCACCTGATTAAAATCGATCCGACCTTGTTCCACTACTAAGGTGTTTGCATCTGGCGAGTCTTGAATGAGTGTCGTCTTGGAAAGGGTGTTCATCCCATCGGTGACTGTACCAATATTTTCAAATAATGAACTGATTTCCCACATGATCCACTGCGACATCCCATTGAGGCGCAGCGCTAAACTCACTGCAATTGCAATTGCACCCACCGAGATAGCATTGTCACTCCAGAGCGTGATTGATACGGCGGCAATGCTGAACGCGAGTAAGTAGTTAATGATTTGTACGCTGACGCTGATCCCCGTGACAAGGCGCATTTGGCGATAAACGGTATCGAGGAAACTGCGCATACTCGCTTTAGCGTAATCGGCTTCTTTATCCGTATGGGCAAACAGTTTTACCGTGGTGATATTGGTGTAACTGTCGACAATTCGGCCCGTCATTGTCGAGCGGGCATCGGCCTGTTCGGTTGAGACCGTTTTAAGCCGCGGCACAAAGTACCATTGCAGACCAATATAGAGCGCTAGCCAAATCAGCATCGGGACCACTAGGCGCACATCGGCACTGGCCACCATCACCAGCATGGAGGTGAAGTACACTAAAATGTATACCAGTACATCGAGCAACTTCATTACGGTTTCACGCACCGCAAGGGAGGTTTGCATCACCTTAGTGGCAATACGGCCAGCAAAGTCATTCTGATAGAAGGAGACGCTTTGTTTGAGCAGATAGCGGTGCGCAAGCCAGCGGATCGACATGGGATAATTGCCCAGCAAGGTTTGATGCATGATTAGTGCATGAAATAGCACTAACAATGGCATCACCACTAGGACCATTAAACCCATTAATATCAGCGTTGAACCTTCATCCTGATAGAGCGTCTCTGGGCTTTTTTTCACTAACCAATCGACTAATTGTCCCATAAAGCCAAAGAGTGAAACTTCGAGCATGGCGATGAAGGCTGTCAGCACTGACATTAATATCAGCGGTAATTCATAACCCTTAGTGTAGTGACGGCAAAACGCATACACCCCCGTGGGAGGCTTGGTTGGTTCGCCATCCGGTAGGGCTTCCACCCAAGATTCAAATCGTTTAAACATGAATTGACTCTATTTTATTGAGAAAAGTAAATGGGGAAAACGTCGAGGTGTCTAGCATATAGGATCTTGCACTTTAAAAGCACGCGATGATCCAGTTCCGTTTTCCGCGAGTGTGCTAGCATAGGGTGACGTACAGTAACCGACAAGTACAAAATTGTGAATAAGATTGTCGGATAGCCAAATGAAGCTGATAGCAGTGAGTCCAAAACCAACCACTAAACCACTAGTCGTGCCTGTAGTAAACGATTTGCAAGAGTGCTACTTATCCGCGACGATTTGCCGCGAGGCTCGCATCAGCCGTGATCCACGTTTTGACGGTAAGTTCTTTGTGGGCGTGTTAAGTACGGGCATTTACTGCCGAACGGTGTGCCCTGCCGTTGCACCTAAAGAAGAAAACGTACGTTATTTCGACTCGGCCATTAAAGCCGCACAGGCGGGGCTGAGGCCTTGCCTACGTTGCCGCCCAGACAGTGCACCAGGCTCTAATCCGTGGAAAGGTACAGGCACAACCCTAGACAGAGCTATAGGTTTGATTGAAGCTGGCGCCTTATCGGGTGAGCATGGATTAACGGTCGAGGCCTTGGCGGACAAACTGGGGATCAGCAGCCGTTATCTAAATAAGTTATTTACCTCTGGATTTGGCACTTCGCCTAAGCAATTTGCACTCTATCGTCAGTTAATGTTCGCAAAACAGTTGTTGCATCAGACGCAGCTGCCCATCACTCAGGTTGCGCTTGCCGCAGGCTTTAACAGTATTCGCCGTTTCAACGAGGCATTTCAACAGACTCTGCAATTAACGCCCACACAGTTAAGAAAATCCAGTCTGAAGTCGACTGCCAAGTTAGAGGAAGGGGAGAGAACTAATAAGGCTAGTCCGCAGCAGATGCCAGCGCACAGTTTGAGTTTATATCAGTATTACAGACCGCCGCTCGATTGGCCGGCGCAGTTAGCTTTTTATCGCCTGCGCGCCGTGGCGGGAATGGAGTGGTTTTGTGAGGGGGCAAATCATGACTCCAACGACATGATGCCCCAAGATACACTTGAGTATGGTCGCACCCTGCAACTTGAGGATATCCGCGCAGTGGTGCGTATCGCCCATGAGGCACATTTGCATCGCTTTAAAATCACGCTGACATTAACACCCGACTCGCCCTTGGCGGGCCTACAAAAACTCATCACCCAAGTGCGGCGCATTTTAGATCTCGATGCCGATATGCAGCTGATTGAGCACAACCTACAGCGTTTGACCGATCTTAAGTTAATCCCTAAATCAGGTCTTAGGATCCCGGGAGCAGGATCTTTATTTGAGGCGGGTTGCCGAGCCGTTTTAGGTCAGCAGGTGAGCGTAGTGCAGGCCACTAAGTTACTCAATTTATTGGTCGAAGCCTATGGCGAACGTTTTAGCTTAAACGGGCAAGAGTATCGCTTGTTCCCTACACCGCAGTTGATCCGTCATGCCTGCCTCGATGAGCTTAAAATGCCTGGTGCGCGCAAACTGGCGCTCAATGCGCTTGCGGCGTTTATCTGTGAGCACCCAGAAGCCACAGCCGATGAGTGGATTGGGGTAAAAGGCATTGGCCCCTGGACCATTGCCTATGCCAAATTACGTGGGCTTGGCGATCCAAATATCTTCCTGCACACGGATTTAATTGTGAAAAAGCAATTACTGGCGACGATGGGTGAGCAGACAGGGTTAGATAATGAAGCGCAAAAACAACTGGATTATTCAGCGATTGTTGAGCGGATCAGTGCGGATATCGCCCCTTGGGGGAGTTATTTGACCTTCCTGCTGTGGTCCAATGCATAGGGCATTTCAGGCCATGTAGTTATTGATTCAGTACCGAGGCTCTATATGAGAGCCACTATTTGAAACACAGTACTAAAACACTGTACTAAAGCCGTTGACGAGAACCACTATGAGCCCGAATTTATCGCAACTGATTAGCGCCCCAACGGCCAAAGATTATCAGCCCTGCGCTGTCGATATCTTAAGTACTCCTGTGGGCGTACTACAACTTGATGCCAATGCCTACGGATTGAGCCATTTAACTGTTGTGGGGTCGAGTCGAACCGAGCTCCCCCTAAAG
This sequence comes from Shewanella sp. 8A, assembly GCF_023475945.1. Taxonomy (NCBI): domain Bacteria; kingdom Pseudomonadati; phylum Pseudomonadota; class Gammaproteobacteria; order Alteromonadales; family Shewanellaceae; genus Shewanella; species Shewanella sp. 8A. The sequence continues at coordinate 48,411 of NZ_JAMDJP010000029.1, read as the reverse complement.
GTCGCAAGTGATGACGAACTCGCGCGGGCTAAAAGTCATATTGATCAGGCAAAGGCGCAGCTTCTGGATTATTTTCGCGGTGAGCTAACCCAGTTCCACTTAAGCTTAGCGCCTAAGGGCACCGAATTTCAGCAGCAGGTGTGGCAGGCCTTGGTGCAGGTCGGTTATGGCCAGAGTTGCAGTTATGGCGAGATCGCCCAGCGTATCGACAGGCCAAAAGCTGTCAGGGCGGTCGGTGCGGCTAATGGTGCCAACCCCATCGCGATTATTGTCCCCTGTCACCGTATCATTGGTAAAAATGGCCAATTAACGGGTTATGCCTATGGACTTACGATGAAACAGCAACTGTTAATGCTGGAATCGACAAGCAAGGGCGCGCATTTTACGTTAGAATAGCGGTCATATTTGTTATTGATGAGCCATGTAATTTTTTATGACCCAAGCTTCTTCCGCCGTTGCCAGCTTTGCCGAACTTGGCATTATTGCCCCCTTATGTAATCGACTCTCTGAGCTGGGTTATGTTTTTCCCACTCCGATACAAGCGGCTACCATTCCTGCCGTACTCAGTGGACAGGACGTGTTAGCAGGGGCGAATACCGGTTCTGGAAAAACTGCTGCTTTTGCAGTGCCGTTATTGCAGCGATTGAGTGAAGCGAAAAGTGCTGATAAGTCGACAGGCCAAGTGCGGTGTTTGGTGCTCGTACCTACCCGCGAATTGGCGCAGCAAGTCGCCGACAGCTTTTTATCCTATGCATCCCATTTTAATGGTCAGCTTAAGATTGTCGCGGCCTTTGGTGGTGTGTCTGTCAATCTGCAAATGCAAAGCTTACGCGCTGGCGCCGATGTGTTGGTCGCAACTCCTGGGCGTTTACTGGATTTATTAGCCAGCAATGCGCTTAAGTTAAATCGCGTCTCGGCCTTAGTGCTGGATGAAGCGGACCGCATGTTAAGCCTTGGGTTTACTGATGAATTAAATCAAGTGCTTGAGGCGCTCCCTGCCAAAAAACAAACCTTACTGTTTTCGGCGACATTCCCCGAAGAAGTGCGCGCGCTAACGACCCAATTACTCCATCAACCGCTTGAGTTTCATCTGCAAAGTGAGCAAGAAAGCACCATTGTTCAGCGTGTGATAACCGTTAACCGCGCGCAAAAAACAGCGTTATTGGCCCATTTGATTAAACAGCATCAATGGTCACAGGCGTTAATTTTTGTCAGTGCTAAAAATACCTGTAACCACCTCGCGCAAAAGTTGTCAAAACGGGGAATTAGCGCCGAAGTCTTCCATGGCGATAAAGCTCAAGGTGCGCGGACTCGCGTCCTTGATGGGTTTAAAAATGGTGACATTAGTGTGCTAATTGCGACTGATATCGCAGCCCGTGGTATTGATATTGATAAACTCCCCGTCGTGATTAACTTTGATTTACCAAGAAGTCCAGCCGATTATATGCACCGTATTGGTCGTAGCGGTCGTGCGGGCGAGGCGGGCCTCGCGGTGACTTTAATTTCCCATGAGGAATATCACCACTTTGGTGTGATTGAAAAGAAAAACAAAATCAAACTGGTGCGTGAACAAATCCCCGGATTTGAAGCCAATGCTGAAATACCGCTGGATGTGTTAGCGCAGGAAAAACCTCAGGCCAAGCCCGAAGGCTCTGGCAAGAAAAAGCGTAAACAGTTACCCGTGGCGAATGTTGAGTTTTGGGGTAAAAAGTCTTAATTCCTCAGGTGTGAGTTATGCTTAGCATATCTTCAGGTTGTTTCGAATTGGTTTGGTAGAGGCAGTATGCAGCATTTATTTTGGTTAGTTGAAGGTAAAATCGCGGGCCGCAGTGGCCCTAATAAGGACCCTTGGGATTTAGCAGAGCTTAAAGCATCGGGGATCCGCGCCGTGTTATCCGTTAATGGCGGAGAAGGCTGCTAGCCCGGTAGTTTTCAGCACCATGGTTTGCGTTATGAATGTATCCCGTTTTCCAGAAACGTGCCGCCACAGGAAGGGGATATCGCCATTTGTGTCGCCCAATTACCTAGAGCGCTAGCCTTTATTCAACAATGTGAAGCCGATGATTTACCCGTGTTAATCCATTGCCGTTCGGGAAAAGATCGTACCGGGCTCATTATGGCTTATTACCTCATGGTTAATGGTGCTGCGCCGTTGCATGCCGTTAGCCAAGTGCGCAGCATTCGCGACATTGCTTTTAGCGCTGAGGGGTGGGATCAGTTTGCCTTCGATGTGCTCTATGCTTTGCAGGATTAGTCCTTGAGAAGGGAAGATTGTTCCAAAGATAAAGTAATTGGCTGATTTGATCACATTTGACCTTAGTCATCACTTTTAAGGCATGTTAAGGTTAATATACTGGCAGTTTAATTTGAGTGAGCGCTTAGTTTTATCATGAAAAGTAAGGCAAATCAGTCACAAGGGCTACTCCTTTTTCGGTTATCTCAACATCAGGTATTTGCCTTAGGCACGCTCAAAATTCGTGAATTAGTGCCTTACACGCCGCTGAGTAAGATCCCTAAATCTCATCCGACAATCATGGGTGCCGCGACCATTCGTGGTCATACCATCCCTGTGGTGGATATGGCGGCTGCCATTGGTTATCGGCCAATCAGTGATGAAGAACGTAAACATTGCTATATCATCATTACTGATTGCCAGCGCATGATTATCGGCTTTTTAGTGCGCGCCATTGATAAGATTATTGAGTGCAATTGGCGTGACATTGAAGCGCCATCGGCAAATTTAGGGAGAAATGCCTTTTTAACTGGGGTGACGCGCTACGATAATCAGTTAGTGCAGTTACTTGACGTGGAGCTGTTACTGTCGAAGGTGTTCCCCGATGCACCCGAGGCCAATCGAGCAATCCTAACGGATGTGCAGCGGGAGAAGTTAAAACCCATGCGGATTCTGTTGGTCGATGATTCTAAGGTGGCCCGTAAGCAACTTTCCGATGCGCTCGATAGTATTAATATTCCCTATTTCGTGACCCCTGATGGAAGAGAAGCGCTCTCTATTATGGAGCAGGCGGCTGCCGAGCGTCACCCGATTGATATTTTAGTTAGTGACATCGAAATGCCGGGGCTCGATGGCTATGAGCTGGCATTTGAAGTCCGAGATAATCCACTGTTGGCTAATGCTTATATTATTCTCCATACCTCGTTGTCGAGCGAAATCAGCGTCAGCCAAGCCCATCAAGTTGGGGCAAATGAGGCGCTGACTAAGTTTGATGCCCATGAGCTTGTGGAAGCTATGCTACGGGGGGCTGATTTAGCGGCTAAGCGGTGAAATTAGAGCGTGTTGGATTTTTGTAAGGGTTTTGCAGGGACTGGGTAATTTAATTCGCTTATTTCCCTGCAAAGCTAGACAAGTTCCATCACATCCTATAAAACCTTATTGGCCTCAATTTTGAAGGTGTGGGATGGGGAAACTCAGCCGAAATATAATAACGATAGGTTAAGTAATGAAACAAGAATCATCTTTTTTAGCCAAGTTGGCTAATAGCAGTTTGGTGCTGCAAATTCTCGTCGGGATTATCGCTGGTGTCGCTTTAGCCAGTTTTTCACATGAATGGGCCAAGCAAGTCGCTTTTTTAGGTAGTTTATTTGTTGGTGCATTAAAAGCGATAGCGCCTATTCTAGTCTTTATTCTCGTGGCATCCTCCATTGCGAATCAAAAGAAAAATACTCAAACGAATATGCGCCCAATCGTGGTGTTGTACTTATTGGGTACCTTTGCTGCGGCATTAACCGCAGTGATTTTAAGTATGATGTTCCCGACTAATCTGGTGTTAGTTGCGGGTGTTGAAGGCACCAGTCCGCCACAGGGAATTGGCGAGGTGATTAACACCCTGTTGTTTAAACTGGTTGATAATCCCGTGAATGCCCTGATGACGGGGAACTATATTGGTATTTTGGCTTGGGGCGTGGGTCTTGGCTTAGCCTTACATCATTCGAGTGATTCAACCAAACAAGTGTTTGCGGATGTGAGCCATGGTATTTCGCAAATGGTGCATTTTATCATTCGGTTAGCGCCTATTGGTATTTTCGGTCTAGTTGCTGCCACATTTGCTGAAACCGGTTTTGCGGCAATTGCGGGCTACGCTCAGTTATTAGCTGTATTGCTCGGTGCAATGGCTATTATCGCCTTAATTATTAACCCGCTGATTGTTTACGTTAAAATCAAACGTAATCCCTATCCACTTGTGATCCGCTGTCTGCGTGAGAGTGGTGTGACGGCATTTTTCACCCGCTCAAGTGCGGCCAATATTCCAGTGAATATGGCATTGTGTGAAAAGTTAAATCTGCACGAAGATACTTATTCAGTCTCTATTCCGTTAGGGGCAACCATCAATATGGGCGGCGCTGCGATTACGATTACCGTACTGACTTTAGCTGCGGCACATACTTTGGGGATTCAAGTTGATCTGCTGACTGCCTTGCTGCTTAGCGTGGTAGCTGCGATTTCTGCCTGTGGTGCATCTGGTGTGGCGGGTGGTTCGTTATTGCTTATTCCGCTTGCTTGTAGCTTGTTTGGCATTTCTAACGATGTGGCGATGCAAGTGGTTGCTGTTGGTTTTATTATCGGCGTGATCCAAGATGCAGCCGAAACGGCACTGAATAGCTCTACGGACGTGATTTTTACCGCTGCTGCTTGTGAAGCCGCTGAAAACAAAGCTAAACTTGGATAAAGTGTGCTGTTGTTAGTGTAGAAGAAAGTATCATAGGAGCAGTCACTTCGGTGGCTGCTTTTTTTATGGGAGTAGTTATGATTCTTTTCGATTTTAAAGAGTTAAATGCCGCAAAGTCTTGGTATGGCGTTAATGATACTGTGATGGGCGGTTTGTCACGCAGTAAGCTCACCATCTCTCCGTTAGGCTATGGGATGTTTAGCGGCCATGTGTCACTCGCCAATGGTGGCGGGTTTGCCTCGGTGCGCTGTGAGTTTGAACCCAAAAATGTGAGTGAATTCACTGGGATTTATCTCGAACTCGACCGTGATAGAAGTAAGCACTACAAAGTGAATCTCAAAGATGCCGACACGCCGCAGAGTACGGTTTATCAAGCACCGATGCCCGATGCTAAGCATCAGTCTTTTGGCGTTAATGGTGGCAGTATTATTCACTGGCAACGTATTGAAATCCCCTTTACGGCGTTTCATCCCCAGTGCCGTGGCAAGCCGATTGAGCGTGCTGAGATTGATTTGAGCCGTCTCACAAGTATTGGGCTAGTGATTGGTGCGCAGCAAAGTGGTGATTTTGCATTAAAAATTAAATCAATAGGCTGTTATTGAGTCATAAGGGGATAAGCTAATGCTTGTCCCCTTAATCTACTGCGAAATGTTCAACTCAGCGCGATTTAGGCTCCCACTATCCCTAGGGGCTTAGCATGTTCCCATGCGCCGCGGGTAAAGTCGGGGAAGTTTACTGAGTTACTGCGGTTATTGAGTGATTGCTCACTTAAAATATTGACCACAGACCAAGCCGCACCATCATAGACATCCTGATCGAGTGCCTCGCCGTTACGTAGGCAATAGATCATTCGCCAAAGCATCACAAAATCCATGCCGCCGTGACCGCCGTTGATTTCGGCTTCTTTACCAATACGTTGCCACAGTGGGTGATCGTATTTGTCATACCACTTTTGCATGTCCATATCCCACTCGTGGTAACTCTGACCAAAACCCCCATTTTCGATTGCGATACGATTAGGGAAGCCAGCAAACACACCGTTAGTGCCTTGAATTAGATTATGGCGACTGTAGGGTCTTGGGGTGGTGGTATCGTGTTGAACCATAATGGTTCTGCCTTTCACGGTTTTAATCAGGCTAGTGCTCATATCGCCATTAATGTATTTGAGCTGATTACGTTCATGATCGGCGGGAAATTCTCGCTTAGCATATAAAGCACGACCTAAAGCAGGCGAACTCATGGAGGTCAGGTAATCGAATCTGTCACCACGGTTGATATTCATATACTGGGAAATAGGCCCTAAACCGTGAGTGGGATATAAATTACCATTGCGTTTAGTATGCCAATAAGTGCGCCATGAGCCGGTTTTATGGTCAATTTCTTTCATTTGCCAGCGCAGTTCATGGATATAAGCGGCTTCGCCGTGGAGTAATTCGCCAAATAAGCCTTGGCGCACCATGTTAAGCACCATCAGTTCTTCACGGCCGTAATTGACGTTTTCCATCATCATGCAGTTTTTCTGGGTACGCTCGGCGGTATCGATGATTTGCCAGCACTCTTCGACTGTGAGGGCGAGTGGTACTTCAACAAAGGCGTGTTTACCACTTTCCATAGTGTCGATAGCCATTGGAGCATGCCATTCCCACGGAGTGGAAATAATCACAATATCAATGTCATCACGGTTTAATAGCTCGCGATAGCTCAGATCATTGCCGGTATAGATCGCAGGTTTTGGCCGTTTTTGTTTAACGATATGCTCAACCGCTCTATCAATAACCGCTTGGTGTGTATCGCAAATGGCTTTTAGCTCCACGCCGTCTAAGTGACAAAACTGTTCGACATGGCTAAATCCACGCTCTCCCACACCGATAAAACCAACTCTAACCACCTCCATTTTAGGGGCAATGAGTCCAATAACTGATTTCCCACGACTGGGTTTCGGGGCAACGTTACTGGCGGTAGCGTCGAGGGCAATATTGGCCGTAACAAGGCCGGCAGTGACGGCGCCTGCGGCTTTCAGAAAATGGCGGCGATGAATATTGTGCATAGGCTTCCTGCTTTATTGTTGTTTATTTGTAGGGCGATTTTAATCCATCTTGTTATATCAGAATCTCACTGTAAGTGGACATTAAAAGATGTAACAAGCTCAGTCATACGTAATTAAATAAACCGTATTACAACAGGTTATTTATCTTTACTTTAGCGATAGGTAAATAGTGATAAAGATCGCGTTTTTATTTTCTAATTAAGCTACACTGCCCATTAATTAATCAAGCTAAATTATCTTTTAGTTTTTAAATGTTTAGCAAATTAAATTTAACCAAAAAATTACATTTTTTGATGAGTTTGACGTAATTTGCGACTCGGGGGAGTAAAGCGGTAAATGGGTTCTATGCTTAATGTACTACCACAACTGACGTTCACTTTAGGTGATTGGGTATTGCATAAGGATATCAGGATGTCTGGGATTGAAAAACGCCGTCGCCTACATTGGCGGGAGACAGATATGCAAAATCGTGAAATTATTGGTCGTTGGTTAGATGAGCGTCCACTGCTAGGTGACAAAATTACCCTCTATAAAGAAGCAGATAAATATTATTTAGAAACTTGGTTCAGTGATGGCTGCCATAGCTTAGATGAAGTCAATTTAACTGATACGCCACAGGGCAAAAAAGTAGAAGATGTGGGCGGTAATTTCTTCGGTGAGTATTTTATGGTAACGCCTAATATGCAACTGCAATTTTGCAACGAACAGGGTAGTTATTTTCAAGTAGATAAATTAGTTGTGGATATTGATTTTAATCAGCGCGTTGCTTAAAACGGTTGTGATTTTTTAATGGCAACTGAGTTGGGCGAATAATATTCCCTCTCAAGCTTATCCCTGTGTAGCGGGATGGTCAGGTTTGGTTAAAACAGAGGTCGCTTAACGCGACCTCTTGTATTTTTGCCGATTATTCATTGAAAGAATGCTGACTGTAAAAATGCATCCTTTTACCCGAATACGGATGGGTAAAGCTCAAGCTTTGGGCATGGAGACACAGTCTCGGTCTGGCCTTGATCACCTCAGCATTACCATAAAATTCATCCCCTAAAATGGGATGCCCAAGGGCGAGCATATGTACCCTAAGCTGGTGGGTTCGGCCCGTTTCTGGGGTTAATTCCACTAAGGTGCTGTTTTCGCGTCTTTCGAGCACTCGGTAATGGGTAAGAGCACTTTTCGCGTCAGCCGTCCCCGCCACTTGCGTCTTTTGATAGGGTGGGTGCTCGGGATCGGGGGCGATAGCGAAATCAATCATACCTGCATCCAGCTCGACCAGTCCCATGACCTCGGCAATATACACTTTCTCACTTTGTCGATCTTGAAACTGGGTTTTTAAGTGGGATTCGGCTTTTTTATTGCGCGCAAAAACCATAATTCCTGAGGTGGCGCAGTCGAGTCTGTGCACCAGAATCGTTTCAGGATAAAGACGTTGCAGCCGAGTGAGGGCACAATCGAAGGTATGTGCGGCTCTGCCGGGGTTGGACAATAAGCCCGAAGGTTTATTAATAACGATCACATCTCTATCTTGATAGCGAAGATCTAACCAAGGGACTGAAGGGGGCTGGTAATCAAATATCTGCATCTTATCCTCATCTTTTGCGCGGCCATACTAGCAAAATATCAGTTACTAAGCAGTATATTCTCAACAATGTCATGGGGCATTAAAACTGCGCTAACCATAATCTAAACTTCATCCCCCAGGTAGACGTTACTCCTGAGGTAACGTAACGAATATTTCCTTGCGTATCGATAACATAAATGGCCGGAAATGCCATCGCGCCCCAGAGAGCACTTTGCGTTCCACTATCATCATTAAGTACCGGAAAGTGATATTGATGTTCATCCATAAAGGTTTGAATCTCGCTATCACTACCTGAAGCAACGGCGACTGAAATCACCCGATGATTTTGGCTGATGGTCTCAACCATCGGCGATGTTACGCGGCATACTGGGCACCAGGTTCCCCAGAAATAGACTAATGTTGGCTCAGTTTGGGCTGTATTAAGTGCAAACTTGCCGCCATCAATGGTAATACCGCTTAATACTGGCGCTTGGCCTGTGACCATATCCCGTTGTAAATAGAGGCTTACCCCATAGAGTAGTAGCGCCATAATGGCGACGTCCCTAAGTTGCTTTAGCCAAAATCTAGGGCTTTGCAGTTTTTGTTTCCATCCCTTTGGATGAGGTGATTGCTCCCTTGAGCTTGCTCTTATCACTGAGATGGTCTCCTCGGGATTATTCGGGTAAATAGTCACTCGGAGTTTTACGGCTCCAAATACGGGTATAGGCCATCAACTGGGGGTAGAAGGTGCGAAAGGCGGTTTCTGTCTCAATCTGCATTTGGGCTAAAATTTTATCCGCGCCGTTAAATAAGGCACTGTGGGGATGACCTTTGGCCCTTTGGGTTAATGCCTGTTGAATGCCCTTAGGTGTGGCGTAGCCGTTTAACCAATCTTGACGGCGCATATCGGCGATAATGTCTAGGCATGGCTGAGGGTGATACACATCGCTTTGCGCGGCAAATTCTGCCAATTCGCTATAGGCTTTTTGGCTAAAATCAGGCAGTGACAGATGATGATATTCTTCCCAATAGAAGGCTAAATAATAATCGAAACTGATGAACATCAAATCTGCTGCTATACTTGTTAACTTTTTAGGAAACAATGCGATGAGTTCTTGAGTCAACTCATGGGTCGCGCAGAGCTGATTGATTTCATGGTTTAACCACAGTCCTTGGCGTAGTGCTTGTGGGGCATGGTCTATCGACGCGGTAATAAAATTGCCTGCTAGATTGGCACCAAGGTGGGTTTTACTGATATCAGCCAGATGTAAGTGTGTAAGAATGTTCATTTTTTGTGCTTGGTTAATCGCGTTGGTTCACGTTATCATGGGCAGGCGCGCTGAGGAAAGTGCAAATAGGCAAAAATCGTGTGCTTTTGTAAGGTAGTGCTAGATTCAGCATTTCTAACAGGAGTGTAAATGCTGATGCTAAAGACAGAAAATGCGCTAATCAACTAACCTGTTAAGGATCATGGACGATGTGGAACTGGTTCATCAAAATGCTTGGTAAAGACGAGCGTCCCAAACGTAAAAAAATGCTGGTTGATATTCCCTATGAGCAACATAGTTTCAGCATCGATCATTTTGCCCGCACTCGGGCTAAATATGATGTAGATGACGCATTGAGCTCAAATACGCTCAATGAGCAGGATGCAGTGACCGATATGGATATCGTGAACAAGTAATCTTGATCTTATTGGCCTCTAACCATAGACTAGCCGCCGTTCTAAGCTATCTAGAGGCCTTTGCATGCGCGTAACAGACTTTTCTTTCGATCTTCCCGACGAACTTATCGCTCGTTATCCCATGGCGCAACGTACGGCGTCACGTCTGTTAACCTTAGATGGCAATACTGGCACGCTCGCCGATAAACAGTTTACCGATCTGCTGGAGATGATTAATCCCGGCGATTTAATGGTATTTAACAATACCCGGGTGATCCCTGCACGTTTATTTGGCCAAAAGGCCAGTGGTGGCAAACTCGAGATTTTAGTTGAGCGTATGCTCGATGATAAACGTATCCTCGCCCATGTGCGCAGCTCTAAATCCCCGAAAGTAGATAGCATTATTCATCTCGACGGCGGTTATGAGATGAAGATGGCTGCTCGCCATGACGCCTTATTTGAACTCGAACTCTTATCCGATCTCACAATTTTAGAAGTGCTCGAAGCAGTAGGGCATATGCCATTGCCACCTTATATTGACCGTCCCGATGAGGATGCCGATAAAGAGCGCTATCAAACCGTGTATAACCAGAACCCCGGTGCGGTTGCCGCGCCTACGGCGGGTCTACACTTTGATGATGTCATGCTTGAGGCATTAAAAGCCAAGGGCGTAAATATCGCCTTTGTGACTCTGCATGTCGGTGCCGGCACCTTCCAACCTGTGCGCGTCGATAATGTGCTCGAGCACAAAATGCATTCCGAGTGGGCCAATGTGCCGCAGGATGTGGTGGATTTAATTGCCCAAACGAAAGCGGCAGGCAAGCGTGTGGTTGCTGTGGGCACGACGTCTGTACGTTCACTGGAGAGTGCGGCCCGTGCAAGTGAAGGTGAGTTAACCGCTTTTAGCGGCGATACCGATATCTTTATCTACCCTGGGTATCAGTTCCAAATCGTCGATGCCATGATCACTAACTTTCACCTGCCGGAATCGACGCTCATCATGTTGGTTAGTGCCTTTGCCGGTTTTGATCATGTTATGGCGGCGTATCAACACGCAATCACGCAAAAATATCGCTTCTTTAGCTATGGCGATGCCATGTTTGTGACGAAAAAAGCTCACTAGACCAAGATTTTGTTTTAAAATAGCCGCCCACATTGAGTTTGGGCGGGTATTTTTTTCAGCCAAAGGTTGAACCTTTTTGAACTGTCCCTATCTCTATTGTTAATCAAAATGGCGCTTGCCATTAAAAATGTAGTCAGACTGTTTATCTGGCGAGGTGAATGATGAAATTTGAACTTGACACTACCGACGGCCGTGCGCGCCGTGGTCGCTTGATTTTTGAACGTGGTACAGTGGAAACCCCAGCATTTATGCCTGTAGGGACTTACGGTACGGTAAAAGGGATGACGCCAGAAGAAGTGCGTGCTACTGGCGCCGATATTCTGCTCGGTAACACTTTCCACCTGTGGTTACGCCCTGGCGAAGAAATCATGCGTAAGCATGGTGACCTTCACGATTTTATGAATTGGCAGCGTCCTATTCTGACCGATTCGGGCGGTTTCCAAGTGTTCAGTTTGGGTGACATTCGTAAGATTACTGAAGAAGGTGTGCATTTCCGCTCGCCAATTAACGGCGAGAAAATCTTCTTAGATCCTGAAAAGTCAATGCAAATTCAACATGCATTGGGCAGTGATGTGGTAATGATTTTTGACGAATGTACTCCGTATCCAGCAACCGAAGATGAAGCGCGCAAGTCAATGCAGATGTCACTGCGTTGGGCTAAGCGTTCACGCGACGAGTTTGACCGCCTGGAAAACCCCAATTCATTATTTGGGATTATCCAAGGCAGTGTTTATGAAGATTTACGCGACGAGAGCTTAAAAGGCTTAGTCGAAATTGGTTTCGACGGTTATGCCGTCGGTGGTTTGGCCGTAGGTGAGCCTAAGGAAGACATGCACCGCATTCTTGAGCATGTCTGTCCACAAATTCCTGCTGACAAGCCGCGCTATCTGATGGGGGTCGGTAAGCCAGAGGATTTAGTTGAAGGTGTGCGTCGTGGTATCGACATGTTTGACTGTGTGATGCCAACCCGTAACGCCCGCAACGGCCATCTGTTTACCAGTGAAGGTGTCATCAAGATCCGCAACGCGCGTCATCGTGATGACACTTCACCGCTCGATCCTAAGTGTGATTGTTATACCTGTAAAAACTATTCACGGGCATACCTTTACCATTTAGATCGTTGTAATGAGATTCTGGGTGCGCGTTTAAACACCATTCACAACTTGAGATACTATCAAATGTTAATGGAAGGTTTGCGCGGTGCGATTGAGACGGGTACATTAGACGCCTTTGTGAAGGACTTCTATACCAGTCAAGGTCGCGAAGTACCAGAGTTAGTCGATTGATTTTTTGCTAATAAGAAGAGAAAACTATGTTCATTTCAAATGCATATGCAAATGCTGCTGGCACTCCACAGAGTGGTGGCACTATGGAATTGATTTTCATGCTGGTGATTTTCGGCCTGATTTTCTATTTCATGATTTTCCGTCCGCAATCTAAGCGTGTTAAAGAGCACAAAAACCTGATGTCATCACTTGGAAAAGGTGATGAAGTGCTGACCAGCGGCGGCATTTTAGGCAAGATTGCAAAGATCAGCGATGACAATGACTACGTGTTACTGAGCTTGAACGACACGACTCAAATTACAATTAAAAAAGATTACATTGCAGCTGTATTGCCTAAGGGCTCTATCCAGTCGTTGTAAGCCAAGAGGGCTCAGGCGTGTTAAATAAATACCCAATGTGGAAGAACATTATGGTGGTGCTTATCATCGCCATAGGTTGTTTCTATGCCGTACCTAACCTGTTCGGTGAAGATCATGCGGTGCAAGTAGTGGCGACTCGAGGTGCTGAAGTCACGGCATCTACCCAAGCCAGAGTGAACGAGCTGTTAGCCAGTAAGGGCATTGCGGTAAAGCGTTCTGAGCTTGAAAAAGGCCAATTGTTGGTTCGCGTACAAAACGCGGATCAACAGTTGTTGACCAAGGAAACTATCGCCGAAGACTTAGGTGATAAGTTTACCGTAGCACTTAACCTTGCCCCTGCAACACCTAAATGGCTCGAGTCTATGGGTGGTAGCCCAATGAAACTCGGTTTGGACCTTCGTGGTGGTGTGCACTTCCTGATGGAAGTGGACATGGGCGAAGCCATTCGTAAGATGGAAGAAGCCAAAGTGGCTGATTTCCGTTCACAATTACGTGAAGAAAAAATCCGTTACGCGGGCATTCGCAATAATGCTCAAGGTATCGAGATTAAATTCCGTGATGCTGAAAGTTTAGCCAGTGCAGAACGTTTCCTAAAATCTCGTAGTAACGATATGGTGTTCACCGATGTGAGCAAGGGTGAAGATTTTGCCCTGCAAGCCGTGATGAGCGAAACCTATCTCAAGCAGATTAAAGAAGAAGCGTTGCAGCAAAACATTACCACTATCCGTAACCGTGTGAACGAGTTAGGGGTAGCTGAACCTGTGGTACAACGCCAAGGTGCTGAGCGTATTATCGTTGAGTTACCTGGTGTACAAGATACCGCTCGCGCCAAGGAAATTTTAGGTGCAACCGCATCGATTGAATTCCATATGGTGGACGATAAGGCTGACCCTAATGCGGCGCAATCTGGCCGTATACCCGCGGGTTCTGAGGTGTATCAACGCCGTGAAGGCGGTCAAGTGGTGCTGAAGAAGGAAGTGATGCTAACGGGTGATCATATCACTGGCGCACAACCCAGCTTTGACCAATATAGCCGTCCACAGGTAAGCATTAACCTCGACGCTAAAGGCGGTACCGTTTTTTCTAACGTGACTAAGGACAATATCGGTAAACCGATGGCGACCTTATTCATTGAATATAAAGACAGTGGTGAACGTAACGCCGATGGCAGCGTCAAAATGCTGAAAATCCAAGAAGTGATTTCAGTAGCGACGATTCAAGCACGTTTAGGCCGCAACTTTGTGATCACTGGGTTAAGCCACGGTGAAGCACAAAACCTCGCGTTATTGCTACGTGCGGGTGCTTTGATCGCGCCAGTATCGATTGTGGAAGAGCGTACCATTGGTCCAAGCCTAGGTGCGGAAAACATCGAAAGCGGTGTGCAAGCCATGATCTGGGGTATGGCAGTCGTGCTTATCTTCATGTTGGTTTACTACCGCAGTTTTGGCTTTATCGCCAACTTGGCCCTAACGGCCAACTTAGTGATGGTGGTTGGGGTGATGTCTATGATCCCTGGCGCCGTGTTAACCCTGCCAGGTATTGCGGGTATGGTGTTAACTGTGGGTATGGCGGTTGATGGTAACGTACTGATTTACGAGCGTATCCGTGAAGAGTTACGTGCTGGTCGCAGCGTGCAGCAGGCCATTCACGAAGGTTACGGCAACGCATTCTCTACTATCGCCGACGCTAACATTACTACCTTCTTAACAGCATTGATCCTGTTCGCCGTAGGTACGGGCGCGATCAAAGGCTTCGCAGTGACCCTGATGATCGGTATTGCGACATCAATGTTTACCGCTATCGTGGGAACCCGCGCAATCGTTAACGCGATTTGGGGCGGTAAGCGCGTGAAGACGCTGTCTATCTAAGGGGAAGCGATAATGTTAGAAATTTTATCTTTAAAACGTACGGTTAACTTCCTCCGTCATGCGCTGCCTATCAGTATTATGTCGGCCATTTTGGTATTGGGTTCGCTTGTTTCTCTGGCGACTAAGGGTATCAACTGGGGCTTAGACTTTACTGGCGGTACTGTGGTTGAGATGGAGTTCACTAAACCTGTTGATTTGAACGTGTTGCGTACAAAACTGTCATCGCCTGAATTAGATGGCGCGATTGTGCAAAACTTTGGTTCAAGTCGCGACGTGTTAGTTCGTCTGTCGGTGAAAGAAGGCGTGAGCAGTGATGCTCAGGTTAAATCTGTGATGACAGCTGCTCAGCAAGTGGATGCAGGCGTTCAACAAAAACGGGTTGAATTCGTCGGTCCTCAGGTGGGTAAAGAACTGGCTGAGCAGGGCGGTTTAGCCGTGTTAGTTGCACTAATCTGTATCATGATCTATGTGTCGTTTCGTTTCGAATGGCGTTTAGCTGCGGGTTCAGTCGCGGCATTGGCCCATGACGTGATTGTGACCTTAGGGGTGTTTTCAGTATTTCAACTGGAGTTTGACCTAACAGTATTAGCTGGTGTGTTAACCGTTGTGGGTTACTCACTGAATGATACCATCGTGGTATTTGACCGTATCCGTGAAAACTTCCTCAAGATGCGTAAGAGCGATCCTGAAGAAGTCGTGAACGTTTCAATTACCCAAACCATGAGCCGTACCATTATCACGACGGGTACGACGCTGGTGACAGTTGTTGCGCTGTTCCTTAAGGGCGGCACCATGATCCATGGCTTTGCGACCGCACTGTTACTGGGTATTTTCGTTGGTACTTACTCTTCTATCTATGTGGCGAGTTTCTTAGCGATCAAACTCGGCATTTGCCGTGAGCATATGATGCCAGTTGAGATAGAGAAAGAAGGTGCAGATCAACCACCGATGATGCCGTAAATTGGTCTCAAATTAATCTATTTTAGATACCAATATTGTTGATAAAAATGCCACTTTTAAAGTGGCATTTTTTTCGCCGTGATTACTCGCTTTCGATAATCTGCTATCAAACTCACAACTTTATAGTGACTAATGCTGTAAAACGTAAATGTTAAATTGATTAACAACTGGCGTAAAAAACAGCACTCGACAGGCTCAGTTATTTCACTGTAGCATGTCGGCTGCCGCTATTTTTAAAAGATAAATGCAGTAGGAAGTCGCATGGAAGAACGTAAAACATTAATTGCTGGTGGAAACCTATTACAGGCCCATACATGGAAGGGATTATTAGAAGCCTGTGGTATTCATGTGGAGTTACGTGGAGAGGCCTTGTTGGGTGGCGTCGGTGAGTTACCTGCCAATCTTCACAATGTTGAGCTTTGGGTTCGAGAGTCGCAGGTGGCTAACGCACAAGCGCAATTAAGCGGCTTGGATGTGGTTAGTCCCCAATGGCAATGTGTACAGTGCCATGAGATGAATGAGGGCAGCTTCGAATTGTGTTGGCATTGTAGTGCTGAGCGTAGCGAGAGCCATAATTAATTTACTCATCAATCCATCTATCGTCGGGATCCATATTCCCGACCATCATTGCATATTTTTATTTAGATAAAAATTTTCTAACTTATTCATATTATTAAGTATTTATTGTTGAGTATCGTGTTAATCTACGCTGACTTATCATTTAGTTAGTACGATAAGATATGCCTGCATTATTCTGTCAGATAATGCGCTTATTCATAATGTTGAGTTAACGCTGTTTATAATCAGAGCCTTGATTTTTATATAGACCAAAACAGATGTTAACCCTGTGCATGAAAATAATTGAAGTTTGTTTTTACTCAATATTTATTAGGCTTATACGATGCAATATTTCCCGTTATTTATTGATACCGTTAATCTGAATGTGCTGCTTGTTGGGGCAGGGGATGTAGCGAGTCGTAAACTTGCCTTGCTAACGCGTACCGAAGCGAATATCCATGTTATTGCGCCAGAGGTAAATTCTGAGGTGCAAGCCTATGCTGATAAGGGACGGATATTATTGTCACAACGATCAGTCGTGCAGGCTGATATTCAAAATTACGATCTTATTTATCTCGCAACGGCCAACGATAAACTCAATAGTGAATTAGCGACCTTAGCCACTGAGCGTGGCATTTGGGTTAATGCCGTGGACAATCCCGCTTTTTGCCGTTTTATTACGCCGTCCATCGTGGATAGAGGGCGCCTTGTTGTGGCGATCAGTACCGCAGGGGCCGCGCCTGTATTTGCCCGTACCATCCGAGCGAGATTAGAAACCAGTCTACCGCAATCCTTGAAACCGCTATTTGACTTTGTGGCCGACAAACGTCTCGAAGTACAACAACGCCTCACCAAAACCGCGACACGTCGATTATTTTGGGAACGTTTTTTCGATACCAATGGTGATAGGTTTGATGCACGTACGCTAGAGCATTATCAAAATGCCTTTAACCATATCGTCAGCCGCGGGGAAATCCTGCTATTGGACGAGGCCACGCCTGTCGAGTTATTGCCGCTGGCGGCCATGCCGTTACTGCAACGCCTTGACTGGATTTATAGCCAAGAGACCTTAACAGATGAATTATCAGAATTCGTTCGCCGTGATGCTAACCGCGGCGGATTACTCGCTCTGAGCGAAATAACTCACGAATATGAGCAGGGCACAAGAATGCTGATTGTTGCCGATACTCAGAAAATTAATCAGCTAAAGGCCCACTTTCCTGTCGCGAAGCATTTACGCCCCGGTGCGATTTAGTCTTCTTTATCGCAGTTTGTTTGAGCTGACGGCGAGTCTTAGGTAGACTCGCCGTTATTTTTTATCATTAAGCTTAGGATGTACTATGGCGCTTAAAGCGACCGTGTTTAAGGTCAATCTTCAGATCGCTGATATGGACCGGGGATATTATCAAGATCATCAACTGACGTTAGCTCAGCATCCTTCGGAAACCGATGGTCGCATGATGGTGCGTTTGCTGGCTTTTATCCTCAATGCTTCCGAGACCTTAAGCTTTACTAAGGGATTGTGTGTGGATGACGAACCCGAACTGTGGGATAAGAGTCTCTCAGGGGAAGTAAACCTGTGGATTGAGTTTGGCCAAGCCGATGAGAAGTGGCTGCGTAAGGCGAGCGGCCGCGCGAAAGCGGTGCAGCTGTTTACCTACGGCGGACGTAGTGTTCCTATTTGGTGGAAACAGAATCAAGCAGCATTAGAGCGCTATAAAAATTTAAAAGTATGGAATATTGCCGAAGAGTCAGTGACGGCGATGGAGGCGTTAGTGAGCCGCACTATGTCGCTGCAAGCGTCTATCAGTGAAGGGCAAGTCTGGCTATCTGACAATGAGCATAGTCTGCTTATCGAACCAGAGATGCTTAAGGATTATCAATAATAAAAGAGCCTGCGATTGCAGGCTCTTGTGTTAATTCGCTGTGATTATTGGAATTTCAATTCCCAGCTATCGATATAGCCTACGTCACCACGGCCGCTATCTACTGCTTTAAGTTTCCACACACCGCTTGACTCAACGCCAGTCATATCCACTGTGTAGCTCTTGTTGATATTGTCAGTGCCAGAACCTGTTCTATTGTGCAATGTTGAAGTTTGACCACTTGGGCTGATCAATTGCACTTTTAAGTCACCAATATAAGGGTGAACAATATTCACCACGGCAGTCACAGTGCCTGAGTTACCCGTGCGAGTAACTGTGATTGGGCTCGTGATACCAGTGGTCTTGTTATCAGGAATATTGTAGTTATCGGTGTTGGTGTAGCTTGCTGGCGTGGTAGGAGTACCACCATCGCTTTGGGCTGTGTAGCTTGCGGTTAACGATACACCGCTAAAGGCTGAATAGCCTTTTACCATCGCGTAGTAAGTACCAGATTGAACGTTGCTGATTGGGCAAGATTCACTGTTACCACCTTTGTATGGACGGCAATCGTAGTTTGAGGTCGTTGGCGCTGCGCCGTACTGTACGTACAGATCCGCATCACCCGTGCCACCGTTCATCACAAAGCCTAAGTTAGTTGCACCCTGTGGTACTTCAAAAGAGAAATGCAGTTCTTCACTGGCGGCGCCGCTTAGACCTGTTTTTGGCACACCGTTCACTAACACGCTGTCAGTTGGTGTAGGGTCAACCGGATCCGTAGGACCATTACAGGACGCATCTAAGAAGGTTTTCGCTGCAACGGCATTGACCAGACCATAACCATAGTAATCATCACGGCCAGCTGTGCCTAAGTCTTCAGCCGTTTGCTTGAGTGCATTACGCACCTGAGCAGCGCTACATTCTGGGTGATAGCTCCACACTAAGGTTGCCACGCCTGAAACATGTGGAGTCGCCATCGATGTACCGTTGTAGTACTCGTAGTCTTTATTACCTTGGTTGCTTACGGTAACGGTTGCGCCTAACTGGTTACGCAGTGCTAGACCGGTTGCACGGTCAACAGATACTGACACCATGTTGATTTCGCTGTTAGCATCGACCAAGAAGGGGTTTTGTAGTCCAGGTAAGGCGGTGTTACTGTACACGATAACAGCGCTAGCGCCCGCATTCTTACAGGCTTTTACCGCATTGATTTCTGGATAAGAAGTGCCTTGGTTACCCACACGCTCAACTAGACAGACTTTGTTGGTCATATTGCCGCAGTTGAAGGTTGAGCCGCTAACCGTACATTCGGCTAAGGTTGCGGTTGCCGTGCCATTGTATGGATTGGGCGCATAGTTAGTGCCTGATGGCGTAAAGCGATTGTGTGGCACAACGCCGGAGTTAAAGTATGACTGACCACCGATAGTAATATCGGCTAAACGTCCTTCACCGCGTGTAACGGTAGAGAGAATGGCTTCACCAGGACCCGAGATCTCGACTTGGTTGGTGTATTGCGAGAAGGCTGAGTGGTCTTTGTGATTATCAACAGACGCTACTGACATTACCGCATCGTACGAAGCGGGGTAGCTATGGGTATTGTTACCATCGTTACCCGCGGCTGCAATCAAGAGTACGCCGTTATTGTAGTGGGCGGCTAAGGCATTGCGCTCGGTTGTGCTTGAGCCTGCGCCACCTAAACTCATGGTGACCACATTGGCGCCATTATTAACACAGGTATCGACCGCGGATACGAGTGAAGATGAGTAACCCCAGCCAGCTTCATTAAATACTTTAATCACATGGATATTGGCATTTTGATTTGGCATCACGCCAATCACGCCGTCGTTGTTGGCGATCGCCGCGATAGTACCAGCAACGTGGGTACCATGGGCATTGTTATTGCCAGGTTCAAACCAATTACCTGTGCCGGAGTTATTGGTGCCTGTGACATTGTTACCGCTTAAGTCGCTGTGACCACGGTCATAACCTGAGTCGATAATACAGATGGTGCGGTTACCCGCTTGGCTATCGCTTAATTGGGTCGCACCCACAAAGGTTTGTCCCCAAGGCGTTGTTTCACTTAAAAAGCGGCGTGGCATGTCTTCTTCCACATATTCCACATCGGCGCGGGCTCTTAATGCCTTAATGCCATTGTTATCTAGCTTGACCGAGTAGCTGTTACTGCGGCCGATACGCTTCATTTCTTTGGCTTGCGCCTTGTTCAGCACACTGTGCTGGGCGCTAATTTCAGCCACTTGAGGCTGGTAGTTCATGGTGGTGGGTAATTGGTCGCTGACTTGAGCGCTATCGACAGACATCAGAGCGGGGGCATCGGCATTTTTAAATTTAACGATATAGCGCTTAGGCAAAGGAGAGGTCTGTGCTTGCATCGCTGCGTTGAAACCCGGTGCGTCGGGGGCAGCATGAACACTTGCTGAAATTGCAATAGCTAAGCTGGATAAACTCAGGGCTATTTTAGTGGTTCGGTTGATTGTCATGTTTTTCTTCCATGTTAAATTTAGAGTTAATCATTATTATTTTGTGCTTTTAAAGAATAACTACGACTCAGATGCTACTCGGTTAGTGAATTTATCTTTCGTGTAAGTATTTGTAAATTAAATGTTGATGGTATGGCGGTTGGTAAAATTGCCTGAGGTAATAAGCGAATTTATTGAATAAATAATCAATTGTTACAACTTGTAACGAATGTATCGGCACTATTTATGTTTATTTATGTGGAAAAGGTGAATAAGTAAAAGTGAATTTTAGCGGCTTTAACAGTGAACAATGGGTTAGTGTAATTGTATATATTGTTGAAATTTAAAGTTATAATTTTTTGGAATTAAAAAATGAGAAATCTATAGTATTTTTAAGCGTTTGATGTTGAGTTTAATTCAAGTGATTGATTATGCAATTTTATTGAGTTAATGTGTCGGTGGTTTGGCATTTGCCAATTTATTGGCTTTTATGCATGAGCGCAACAGGATAATCGACTAGTGAGTGGTGGGTGAGATACATGAATCTCGGCAGAAATATAAAAAAGCGCCAACAGGCGCTTTTCCATCGTGAATCGAAACAGCAAGTTACTCTGTTTTAGGCTGAGCGTCGGCTAAGGTCTGATAACCGCCACCGTTATAGGTTTGAGTGTAACCCGCGGCGACTAAGGCTTCGGTCGCGATACTGCTGCGTCGACCGCTGCGGCAATACAACACCACTGGCGCATCTTTGGCGATACCGCGTTTAGCGAATTCTGCGGCGACTTGCTCAAAGGGAATATTAACCGCATTGGCTAAATGGCCCGCGGCAAATTCCTCAGGGGTGCGAACATCAAGCACCATGGCCCCAGCAGCGATTTTCTCCCATGCTACTTGAGGCTGTTGATCTGCCGCATTTGCTGCATGAGGTACTATGGAGAGTGACAAAAGACTCAATAGGGCTACTCCAAGTAATTTTTTACTGCCAAACAGTAACTTGTTAAACACTGACTTTCTCCTTTGCAAATCTGCATTAACGTTGTTTAGCGATTTCAGCTTCGGATTTGATGCCGAGTTTGCGTAATACCATTGCCGCTGGGCAAAAACCCGTGAAAGCGCTTTGGAATAGGTTAGCGCCTACGAAGGCGGTTAACCACAAAAAGTTATGGTGAACAAAAGCGGTTAATACCAAAGACAGTAACACCATAAATCCGGCAAAGGCCATAATGCTGCGTTCGAGTGACATAGCTTGCTCCTAGAGGCAGCACGATGGCTGCTTATTGTGGGTTAATCAGCTGTTTGAGTTAAGTTTATGCGATTTTTCATCGCCGCGTAGTAAAGCACAGGGATCACGATTAGGGTCAGTAAGGTCGAGATAAAGATCCCGAAAATCAGACTGATCGCAAGCCCATTGAAAATCGGATCATCCAAAATAAACAGGGCGCCAATCATGGCCGCCAAAGCGGTCAGCATAATCGGTTTGGCTCGCACCGCACCCGAGTGGATCACTGCGCGCTCAAAGGGCACACCTGAGGCGGTTTCCTGATTGATAAAATCCACTAATAATATCGAGTTACGGACAATAATCCCCGCTAAGGCAATCATGCCAATCATCGAGGTAGCGGTAAATTGTGCACCAAGCAGGGCATGGCCCGGCATCACTCCAATCACCGTCAGTGGGATGGGCGCCATAATGATAAGCGGCACGAGATAGGATCTAAATTGGGCGACGACCAATAAGTAAATTGCAATCATGCCCACGGCATAGGCGATACCCATATCTCTAAAAGTTTCATAGGTGATCTTCCATTCCCCGTCCCAAAGTACGGCCACTGAGTCTAAGCCTGTTGGTTGGTGGATATAATGCTGATCGAAACCTAAGCCACCGTCGCCGTTGATTTTGCCTGCCATGTCAAACATGCCATAGAGCGGACTGTCAAGCGGGCCTGCCATATCGGCAACCACCATCACCATAGGGATCATATTCTTATGGATAATAGGGGCATCGATTTTACCGCGCTTGATGGTCACCAGCTCAGACACGGGCACGGATTGCCCAGTTTGGCTTTGTAACTTCATGTTTAGCACTTGTTCTAAATCGATTTTCGCCCCTTCTTGCAGTTGCAGGCGGATAGGCACGGGGTGTTTTTGCTGAGCAATATGCAAGTAGCTTACATCCTTACCGCCCACTGAGGTCGCAATTAAATCAACGATATTGCTATAGGGCACCGCCATCAGGCTAGCTTTAGAGCGGTCGATCATCACCTGCCATTTTTGCTGTGCTGCGGGTAAGAAGATATCAATATCGACCACATCTTGAGTCTCACGGAACAGTGACTGCAGATCATAAGCTGCTTGTTCACGAATCGCAGGGCTTGGGCCATAGACTTCGGCCACAATCGGCGACCAGACTGGTGGGCCTGGTGGTACTTCAACCACTTTTATATTGGCTTGATATGGCGCACCTATTTGCTGTAGTTCCTCTCTCACTGAGAGTGCAATGCTATGGCTATCGCGTTTGCGATGCTTTTTATCGACTAAATTGACCTGAATATCGCCTAGTTCTTGGCTATTACGCAGGAAATAGTGACGCACTAAGCCGTTAAAGTTCATTGGCGCATTGGTGCCAGCATACAGCTGCAAATGTTCCACCTCAGGCACAGTGGCAAGGTAACGACTTAAATCCTGAAGTACCCGCTGGGTTTGTTCCACTGGTGTGCCTTCTGGCATGTCCACCATCACTTGGAACTCTGACTTATTATCGAAGGGCAGCATCTTTAACACCACGAGCTGACCTATGGGCAAGGCCACGGCGATACCGATCAATACAAATACACCCGCAGCGAGTCCAATCCGTGCTTTACGGGCGCCTTTACCTAATAGGAAGGGGCCAATTAGACGGGTAAACAGGCGCACCATTTTACTTTCATTTATCACGGCATCGTCGCTGTGGACAGTTTCGATCGCTGGGCCACTATGGTGTTTGAGCAGCTTACGGCTTAGCCAGGGCGTGACCACAAAGGCAACCACAAGGGAGATCAGCATGCCCATACTGGCGTTGATGGGAATCGGGCTCATGTATGGGCCCATTAGTCCTGACACAAATGCCATGGGCAGCAGAGCGGCGATAACCGTAAAGGTGGCGAGAATCGTCGGGCCGCCGACTTCATCCACCGCAACGGGGATGAGTTCACTAAAGGATTTTTTACCCAGCGCCATATGCCTGTGAATGTTTTCCACTACCACAATGGCATCGTCGACTAAGATCCCGATGGAGAAAATCAGCGCGAAGAGTGACACTCGGTTGAGGGTAAATCCCCACGCCCATGAGGCGAATAGAGTGATCGCCAAGGTGATAATAATGGCGACACCGACCACTAAGGACTCGCGTGCGCCCATGGTTAAAAATACCAATACGACAACGGCGCTGGTGGCAAAAATCAGCTTAAGAATAAGGGTGTTAGATTTATCCGCCGCTGTCTCACCATAGTTGCGCGAAACAGTCACTTCGACATTGCTGGGGATCAACACATTCTTGACCTTAGCAATGCGATCAATCGTTGCATCGGCGATATCGACAGCGTTTTGCCCCGGTTGCTTACCTATGGCAATCGTCACCGCAGGGTAAATATCTGTCTTGTCACTGTGCCAAACGCTTTGAGTGGGAATATCACTCTTTAAACTGATGTCGGCGATATCGGCCAAATAAACAGGGGTAGGCCTGCCGTTTTTATCCTGCGAAATACTCACAACGAGCTGTTTTACATCGTCTATTGTTTGTAAAAATTGCCCAGCCTGAACCTTAATCTCTTGATTACCTTGTACTAAAGACGCAGGCATCGAGATGTGATTATTGTCATTTAGGCTTTGTCTCAACTTGTCGTAGGTGAGATTAAAGCTATTCATTTTGGCGGGATCGATGCGTACATTGGCCACTATTTCATGTTGGCCGACGGTGTATATCTCCCGCGTGCCCGGGATACGCTTGATTTCGGTTTCTAACCCTTGCGCAACATGGGTCAATTGTTCGGCAGATACCTGTTTATCCTTGGACCATAAGGTCAGGCTAACAATAGGCACATCATCGATACCGCGTGGTTTAATCAATGGTTCACCCACTCCCGCCCCTTGCGGCAGTTTATCCATATTGGAATAAATCTGGTTGTAGAGACTCACTATGGCATCATTGCGGGTTACGCCGACTTTAAAGATCACAATGATCATGGCGCCATCGGGTTGGGAGAAAGAATAGAGCGTGTCTATCCCTTTGATTTCAGAGATCACTTGCTCGGCGGGCAGGGTGACTAAGTTTTCAACTTCGACCGGAGTGGCGCCAGGAAAGGGGATAAAGACATCGGCAAAGGTAACGTCAATCTGTGGTTCTTCTTCCTTTGGGGTCACTAAAATAGCAAATAAGCCGAGCAATAAGCCTAAAAGTGCCAGCAGCGGTGTGATGGCACTGTTTTGGAAGGCGGCCGCAATCCGACCCGAAATACCAAGTGTCATCGGAGATTCATTAGCGTGTTTCATTCAACAACCTCATCAAATTGATATCGCTAGGGAATTTATTGCTTTTGTTCAAGCAACACTTGGTAAGCATCCATGGCGACAATATCTCCGGATTTAAGTCCTGCGAGTATTTCCACTTCACCATTGACAGGTTCTGATACTCGTACCTGAGTGAGCACAAATTGCTCGCCTTTTTTCAGGTAAACGCTACTGAGTTCATTCATAGTGATTAGCGCAGAGGTCGGTAGCTGGATTTTTTCTCGCTCACCATTTTTAAACAGCGCCTTGGCCCAAGTTCCGGGTTGCAGGTTAGGTTCATCCTTTGGCAGGTTAATCCGCACTTGATAGCTATGGCTCACGGGATCGGCAAAGCTAAAGATGGTGAGGTCCTTAGAGAGGATTTCACGACCATCATTTAAGCGTACTAAAAATTCTGGGGCGCTTTTTAGCTGTTGAATATAGCGTTGTGGCACTTGGGTGATGGCGCGCATTTGGCTTGGTGAAAATCCAGAGAGTAGCGGCTGACCGACAATCACGGTTTCACCTAATTCGACTAAACGCTCGGTAACAATCCCGCTAAATGGGGCCGATACCACAGTATATTTGAGTGACTCAGTCGCCTTGATAACCCGCGCCTTAGCCGCACTCACGGCTTGTTCGGCAGCTTTAGCATTGGCGGTTGCTTCATCCATAGCGCCTTTTGAAATCGCGCCTTGGGGAAAGAGTTCTTTGTAGCGTTTATATTGTGCCTGCGCCTCCACATTTAGTGCGGTAGCTTTGGCGAGATCGGCTTCATAGCTTGCGAGTTCAGCGCCTTGTTCTTTACTAGTTATCTCGAGTAAGGCTGCGCCTTCTGGTACCACATCATTGACATCGTAGTTGAGTTTGACGATACGCCCTGAGGTTTGCGCTGACACCGTGGCAGCTTTTACCGCCTCAATATTGGCATCTAAAGTCACCCAATTCGCGTAGGGTTTGCTCATCACTTCCAGGGTTTCTAAAGAAGATGCCTGCGTCGTGAAGG
Source organism: Shewanella sp. 8A (assembly GCF_023475945.1). Lineage (NCBI taxonomy): Bacteria > Pseudomonadati > Pseudomonadota > Gammaproteobacteria > Alteromonadales > Shewanellaceae > Shewanella > Shewanella sp. 8A. The sequence continues at coordinate 22,438 of NZ_JAMDJP010000029.1, read as the reverse complement.
TAGAAAATGCTAATAATGTGAACAGAGTTCGTGATATTGCTGCCATAACAAATCATCCCAAGAGTAATTCATGAGTAAATTCTAATGGAGTTGGTTTCAATAGGCAATCAATATTTATTAGAAAAATTTAATGTAATCGATTTCACTAATATAGGGGAAAGGCGAATGTGTTTTCCCTTACATCAATCGCCATCGTCATCATTTTTAAGCCGCAATCAGAGCTGCTTAAATATCAGTCGTTTAAATAGTAGGTCAGCGTAGAAACAATGCGAATTTGTTTTATGTAAGGCGTGCTGCTGTCACGATCGGAAATCGTGAACTGGCCTTGGCTGGCACTCTTAATCTTACCCAGACGTGATTGTGAGTCCTTAGCAAACTTTTCGGCCACTTCCCGCGCATTTTGCGTCGCTTCCTGCACCATGGTCGGTTTGACATCATTGAGCGCCGTAAATAAAAACTCAGTGCGATTTTCATAGTCTTGGCTGGCGATAGCAATGCCTTCTTTAACTAAGTTTATCATTTGCTTACGGGTGCTTAGCATGAGATCAATTTGTGAGGTATAGACAGAGAGATTAATCTTAGCCGAGTAACGATACCTGACATTGGGGTCGACATAGCCTTGGGCCTGACGGTCTTCGATGGATGGCAATGACACCGTAATCTCACTGTCGCTAAATCCACTTTCTTTAAGGAAGGCGACGACTCTGTCGGTTTTTTGCTGAACGGTCTCATAAAGCTTAGGGAGGTTGTTGTCGACCTCAGTAAAGTTAATCGGCCAGATAGCGATGTTGGCTTTGACTTCTTTTTCTGCAAGACCTTTTACGGTGACTGTGCGTTCTAGTGCTTTCATTTCTAGTAGCGCTGAGCTGGCGCTTTGTCCAACATAAACCATGCCTGCACATAAAAAACCACCGAGCACGATGGCGGGAAGTAGGTAATTGCGTTGCATAACAGACTCTCTTGATAGAATTCCTTCAGATACCTTACTTCAATTAGCTAGCTTTGTGCATAGGCAAATGCCTAACACATTCAACTTTATACTAAATGCTCAGGTGTTATTCAGGATTCGCGTCATGCAGTCGCAAAGTGGCTTGTAAGTTAACCTGTTAGCTCATGGGTGGGATTGCGCTAGGTTGCCACAATTCGACTTTATTACCATCGGGGTCAATAAACCAGCCGAAACGGCCGAATTCAGAGTCTTCAATATCGCCGATTTGCTCGCCACCACCCAGCGTGACTTGAAGTAGGGCTTGCTCAAGATCGTCCACGATAAAGTTCACCATAAAGCTTTTATTAGTGGGGGCAAAATAGGTCGTGTTATCGTCAAACGGTGTCCATACATGGTAACTCGGGATGGATTTATCACTATGATAGAACGCCGCGCCTCCCCAGTTTTCAATAGGGATCTCAAGGTGAGTTTTATACCAGGTTGCTAAGGCAACGGGATCGGTACTTTTGAAGAAAATACCACCAAGTCCAATGACTTTTGCCATAAGGGTTATAGAGTGAGAGGAATATGGATTAACTTTAGGCAATAAATACGCAAGATACAAAAAAGCCGCAAAAATGCGGCTTTTTTGTGTTCGAAACAGCTTAGAACTGGTAGCTGTACTGTACTGAGTAGTACATACCGCTTGATTCAGTTACCGCGTTCACAGGGCCTGTGATTGCGCTGTTTTCAATCAGGTGAACTTCTTCACCCTTAATAAAGGCAATACCAAAGTCAAGGGTGTTTTGTGGATTGATGTGGTAGCTCATACCTGCTGTGTACCAGTTACGGTCAGAGTCTGGGAATGAAATCGAACTAATCTCGTCTACAACGCCTTGGTCATGCATATAACCCGCACGAACGGTGAATTGTTCGTTGATGGTGTAAGTACCACCTAAGCTGAATAACCATGAATCTTTCCATTGGTATTCTTTAAGGGCGATATCACCTACGCTTTTAGTGGCCCCTACAGCTGCAATTGTTGCTGTACCGTCTTTAGCTGTGATTTGATCAAAGTTGCCCCACTTACTGTATTGCGCGGTATAGTGCAACGCAAATTTAGGCGTAATTTGATGGAAGCCCGCAACTTGGAAAATATCTGCTAGCGGTACATCTAAACTATCAAAACTGGTCGTAACAGGAACCGTACCCACACCAGGTATTGTTGTTGAGGTGATGGTGTTGATATCCCCTTCAACATTGACTGTTGGGCTGAAACGGTAGCTGATACCGAAACGGTTATCTTTATCTAACTCAACTGTGGCACCCACAATACCACCAAATGCCCAGCCGTCTGCGTCTACGTCAACCAGCGGCGTGGTGCCCATATTACGGGTTAAACGACCTTCACCATAGACGGCATCTACACCCGCACCGATGCTGAACATATCGTTGATGCGGTAAGACACGCTGGCGTTAAAGTTGACCGTTGTTACTTCTGTTTCACCAAGTAGGTCATAAGGTGCTGGTGAGCCTGCTGGCAAACTCTTCGAAAGTGAGCTGGCATCGGTACCTGTGCCGAAGTTAGAGAATGCCGCAAAACCTACGGCTAACTTATCGTCGATTGGGTGGATGTAGAAAATGTTTGGGATAACTTTAGAGCTACCCGCATCATCGATGCTGCCTAAGTCATAGGCGCCACCGGCAAAGTTAACGTCTTTAACGTCAACAGTAATATCGGCATAGGTTAAGCCGAAAGAGATCGCATCTTTATCAAATAATGCCATTGCTGCGGGGTTACGCGATAACACGGAAGCGTTGTCAGCAATCACTGCGTCACCAGCAAAAGCACGACCCATACCAGTGGCCGATTGACTGTTTAATTGGAAACCCGAAGCGAAAGTCTGTGAGCTCGCCAATGCAACAGCAACAGCAAGCAACGTCTTGTTGAATGATTTCATTATTATTCTCTCATTATTTTGATATTGGATTTTGTTCGGTCCTAGTTACCAGAACAACGCGCAAATCCTTTTATAGTCTTCGGCATGTTAGGGATTGTGTGTAATCTCAACAAGTCCGACCAGATTTGAAATTTGTTAAATTTCAGTTAATTAAAACTAGGTTGTACTTTAGCTTGAACGAATGGTCTGGCCAGATGCTTGGTATCTATGGCTTTTAATTGGTGGGGTGGTTTTAATTGAGGTTAATACTTTGTAATGAGGCGAAGGTTAATAAAATTATACAAATTGTAAAAAGCGTACACTTGTACGCTTTTTACAAGAAGAAGCGATATTTGGCGGTTATAACGCTGACTTAAATTGCTCAAATTCGGCGGTGATTTCATCGCTTGGTCGAGTGAATTTACTCACAATCACACCGGCGATAATGGCAAACATAAATCCGGGCAAAATTTCATATAAGTCAAAAATACCGCCAGAAAGTTGCTTCCAAAACACCACGGTTAACGCCCCGACGATAATCGTTGCGATAGCGCCATTACGGCTATAGTGCTTCCAAAACAGCGACAAAAGCACAACTGGGCCGAAGGCCGCACCAAATCCCGCCCACGCATAACTCACCAGGTTTAATACACTACTTTCAGGATTCAAGGCGATAACACCGGCAATCACTGCAATAGCAAGTACGCCCATGCGACCAACCATCATAAGTTCACGGTCATCTGCTTTAGGGCGTAACCATTTGCGGTAAAAGTCTTCGGTAATCACACTCGAGCACACCAATAATTGAGAATCAATGGTACTCATAATGGCCGATAAAATGGCCGCAATCAGTAAACCTCCTATCCAAGGATTAAATGCCGCCTGAGCTAAGTGAATGAAGACAGTTTCGGCATTTGCGAGTGGTTCATTGGCAAAATACAATGATCCCGCCAAGCCTGTCGCTAGTGCACCGAGCAGGGATAAAATCATCCAGCTCATAGCAATACGGCGTGACACAGGCAGCGCATCGGCACTACCGATCGCCATAAAGCGCGACAAAATATGTGGCTGACCAAAATAACCTAGTCCCCAAGCCAAGAGTGATAACAAACCAATCACGGTAGTTTTATCGCTGATTAATGCCAGCATGGCAGGATCGATAGATTCAATGCCTGCATGACTCTCGGGATGAGAAAATACCGCAAACGGGATGATCAGCAGGGCAATTAACATCAAACAGCCCTGAAAGAAGTCGGTCCAACTCACGGCAAAAAAACCGCCAATAAAGGTATAACCTACGATAATGGCTGAGCCTATTACCAAGGCTACGTTGTAATCTAAGCCAAAGACCTTTTCAAATAGAATGGCACCGCCCACCATGCCTGAGGATGCGTAAAAGGTAAAAAACACTAGAATAGTGATCGCGGAAACCAGCTTTAGATACCCCTGTTTATCGTGAAACCGTTTCTCGAAAAAGTCGGGTAGGGTGAGAGCGTTATCTGCTAATTGGGTATAAATGCGTAAGCGTTTTGCTACAAATAACCAGTTCAGCCAAGCACCTATCACTAAGCCAATACCAATCCACGCTTCACCTAAACCACCTAAATATACCGCGCCGGGTAAGCCTAACAGTAACCAACCTGACATATCGGAGGCGCCAACGCTGAGTGCGGTTACGGCGGGGCCCATTTTGCGGCCACCTAAAATATAATCATCCACAGTATCGGTAGCACGGTAAGCCCAAAATCCGATGCCCATCATCAATACTAAATAGCCAACAAATGTGATTAAAATTGGGGTTTCAATCGTCATATTGTTTTTATCCCATCTTGTTATTATTAAAAGTGGCAAGCATGCTACCAGATGTTTGAGCAAGAGCCCATTAGTAGATGGAGATGTGATCGAAATCCGACCTCCGATCGTGAAAAAATCTCGGAGGTGGATTTAAGAAAGGTTTATATATTAGTTGGTTAGATAAAGGTATTGTTGATTTCGTCTTTTACAAAGCTAAGGTCTGCTTGATCCTCACCCACAAGCAAAATATAAGCATCGCGGGTTTCAAATCCCATTCCTTTATATTTGCCATCGGCAAAGGTGTTATCCAGTACCATACGTTTTTCAATCAGCACAATAAACAGTGTGACTTTGCCTTTTTCTGCTTGTAAAACTAAATGCAGACTCTTAACACCTTGAAAATCACAGTAAGAGGTGTAGTAAACTTTGCCTGGTTGTTCGATAAATTTTGCATTTTGAAGGTTTTTCATCGAGGCAAGCTGCGCATTCACTTGGCTGAAATTGACATTCTGATCAACCTGCAACGCCACTCCTTCATGGTAGACATGGGCTAATGCATGCTCAGCTAAATCCACTGGACCTAAACGTAGCAGGCTAAAACTGATGCCCACGATAAAGGCGATGGAGGCAGCCATCGCCACTAAAAAGCCCGTTTGACGTCGCTGTTTGTGGTGTTGTTGTAGTTGTTGGCGTAGGATGAGTTTATCGGCTAAGTCTTCCGGTACTTCCACTTTTAAGGCTTGGTTGAGTTTTGCATCGAAGCGTTTAAGCTCAGAAACCAGGGCCTGATGCTCAGGTTTGGCACGCATTTGCTCAAGAAACTCTGGGTCTTGATTATGAGGATCTTCATAAGCTTGACGTCTAAATTTAAGCTCATCCATTGGATTGACCTCTTACCTCTGTTTTCTCAAGTAATTCTTTCAATTGGTTCCTCGCCCGAAATAAGCGCGTCATTACTGTGTTACGATTCAGTTCCAACAGTTCGGCGATTTCATCCCCACTAAAACCACCAATCAATTGCAGTAGTAATGGCTCTCGATATTCGATATCCAACTTAGCGATTTGCCTTCTCAACCAGTACTGCTCGGTTTGCTCTTCAGTGCTGGAGGCTATGTGATCTTCTAAGCTGTCTTGCTCGACATCGGCGTAATCAAATTGTTTGCGCTCGAAACGACGGGCATTTTCACGTCTTAAAATCGTGATCAGCCAAGCCTTCGCCGCTTTATCATCCTGAAGGGAATCTAAAGAGCGCCACGCCCGCAAGAAGGTTTCTTGGGTTATATCTTCAGCAACCGGCTTATCACCGCACAACCAAAAGGCATAACGGAAAATATCGGCGTGCAGCGCCTTGACTAGGCTGTTATATCGTCGTTGTTTACTCAGCATGTCAGAAGAGACCGCAGGCTCAACGGATTTCTTTCGCCAGTTAGTAAACATTTTTTTGATTTTTTCTTTTTATTTTACGATTCAAAATATTACACCTTATTCATTCGAGTAAGCCGTCGCGCTGTTTAGGATTAGCCGTTTGGATTTAGCGGCCGTAATGGCGTAGATGGCTGCACCATGGTTTTTAGATTGCCGCTTTTTACCGCGCTTAACAATGCTTTTACCGCGTCAGCCAGTTGTGTACCGCTATTGGCTTTTCCGCCGTAGGCCAATGCTTGTAATTGGCGAATAGCCTCTGCTAATTCATTCGATTGCGCGGCAATTTTATCGAGCGTCATAGGGCGAGCGGCCTGCTCACTAAAGTATTGCTGTAATTGCTGCAAAATATCGCTGACATAACCTCTAGCGCAGGCCTGCTCCAAGCCTTTAAGACCATTGCCAAGGACGAGTGGTTGAGGTTGAACCTGAGTGTTAACAGGCGTTTGGCGCTTAAGTGCACGGCGCCAAGCAACCAAGGTCACGCCCCATGCAATCAATGTTACTAGCCATAGCAGGGCAAACAGATTGGCGCTCCAACTACCTTCATTGCGGGTGCTGGTATTTGCTTGCCAGTTGGGTTCGACGGGCGTATCGATAATGGCGCCACCTTTTACTTCAATAGTGCGAGCGGGCAGGGTCGCGATTTCTTGGCGTTTAAGATGTGGATTCCACCAAGGTACTTTCACTTCCGGTAAGGTAAAAGTGCCTGCTTTACTGGGCACAATCGCTGAGGTAATACTGTATTGGGACACTATCTGCGCGTCACGCACAAAGCTCTGGCGCTGGGGTTTTTCGGGATAGGATTTGAGCTCTGGCGGCAGCCCTTGCACAATATCCGGTAGACTATTTTCATCGGCATTGGATGCCAACAAGGTGATTGTGCGGGTAATGGGACTACCAACAGTAAACTCTTTTACATCCTCAGGAAAACTCTCTTTTAATACTACCAAGTCGGCTACAAGCCATTGCCCAAGGAAGCTTGCTGGGGCCGGATTTACTTGAATGCTTAAGGATGGCGCACCTGCTTGCATAGGACGGCTTTCATTAAAGCCAAACATGCCGCCGCGGCGTTGTGATTCTACTAATACATCACCAGAAAAGGTGGCGCCTTTAATGTTCACTTGGCCGGGCAAATCGGGAATGATGCCATAGGTGCGCTCAATGACGCGGTAACGACGGCCATCGATGATCTCCGAGCCGTCTTTATCTTCGCCAATTTGCTTAATCTGCGCGCCTTCGATAACGGGAGCATTAAGCACACCGCGTTGCAGTTCGACCGCAAGGTAGAGCTTCACTTTATAGGTGATAAGCTGGCCGACGTAGGCCTCATCACTCGATACCTTAGCATCGATAAACAGATTCTTAGCCTGCTCAGGTTGCGCACCGGCTTCGACTACTTTGAGGGGAATTTCGGCGGAGCTGACGCCATCAATACTAAAGGATGGAATGGTCAGTTGACCCTTTTGCTTTGGCGCTAGCAGCACTTGCCAGCGGGTTTCTTTAACCGCGTCAAAGTTCATGATCTGAGTGCTGCGGCTCACGCTGGTGCGACCCACAATAAAATCCTTTAGCAGGATGGAGGTGTCGAGTTTACCTGTGTCGACCTCATCGTCGGCACTGACATTGAGCACAAAGTACTCTCCCTCCATTACTGGATTGCGATCGACCGACGCCTCGAGTTTGCTCAGGGCAAAGGCGGGATTGATAACCGCGATGCAAAGAATGAGGAGGATAAAAAATTGTCTGATTACCACTGTTCGTTATCCCTTGATATTTGGCCATTTTGACGGCGTTTTTGATATTCGAGTTGCATCTTGTTTCGCAGCAACACCTGCGGATCTTCACTCACGCCTCGCAGTGCTCGCTGCATCTCCGCGGGCAAAGGTTCACTGTTACTGGGCGGGGCTTCTAGTGTTTCACTGATGGCGGTTTCAGTGTCTTTATCTGCCTGCGACTGTTTCTCTTTATCCGCTTTTTGCGCTAGGGCTTGTTGCTGTTCTTGCTCAGTGTTGGACTTATCATCCGCAACCTTTGCCTGCATTTGGGCTTCGTTGCTGGCTTGCTCTTCTGCATTATCTTCAGCATTGTTATCGGCGCCATTTTGCTGATTGGCTTCTTGCTGTGCCTGCTGTTGTTCATTTTTAGCTTCTTGCTGATCTCGTTGTGCTTTATCAGCATCTTGCTGTTTATCCTGCGCGCCTGGCTCAGCATTATCCTGCTGCTCGGATGAGGTGTCTTGATCCTGCGACGGTTTTTCGTCCGCTTGGTCGGCATTATTTTGCTGTTGGGACTGTTGCTCTTGAGACTGCTCTTGAGCTTGGTCGTTTTGCGAGGATTGCTGATCTTGCTGCTGGTTTTGTCCTTGCTGCTGATCGTTTTGGTTCTGTCCTTGTTGGTTTTGGTCGCCCTGAGACTGCTGATCTTGGTTGTCAGCATTTTGCTGGGATTGTTGCTGATCCAGCAGTTTTTCCGCTAACTCAAGGTTGGCCTTGGCCTGTGGGAAATCGGGTTGCTTGTCGAGCGCTGCTTGGTACCGTTCTTTAGCTTTATCGGGTTTGCCCATTTGCATCAGCGCGTTGCCTTGGTTGTAAAGCCCATTGGCTGAATTATCTTGCTCAAAGGTTTTTAGCGCTTGTTCGAAATTGCCTGCCTTATATTGTGCAGCGCCTTGCCATTGGGGCGTCTCGAATTTTTGAGCGGCATTGGCATAGTCCTCGGCTTGGTAAGCCTGCATCGCTTGCTGCTCTTGAGTGTGCCAGAGCGAGTCCCAGGCGCTGGCGTGGGCGTTTTGCGGCAATGCGCCGAATAATAAACCAGTTAATCCCATCAACAGCCAGTTGGCGAGCATACCTTGCTTAAAGCTCAACAGGGCAGGAATGAGTAAGAATAAGGCGAGGTAAGGACCGAGATCCTGCCAAGTTTCACCATCGAGATCCGTGGCTTTGGCATCACCACTATCGCTTAACCAATGTTGAAGTTGGACAAGATCCTCACCATCGGCGCGATTGGGGATCATAGTGCCATTATGGTTATCGGCTAATTTTTGCAGCAAGCCAAAGTCGGTTTTCGCGACGACAACCTCATTACTGCTATCTCGTTGTAGTTGACCATCGGGTAAGCGAATTGGTGCGCCTTGGGGGCTACCAAATCCCATAATCGCGAGGCGATATTGGCTGCCTGATAAGGCTGAGTTGGCCTCATCGAATTGTTTAGGCGTGATGCCATCCGTCATCACAATAATATCGCCACGAAGATGTCCACCCTGTGCCAGCAGGTTTTTGGCTTGGGTTAATGCGGCGGCTAAGTTTGACCCTAGCAAGGGCATTATCTCAGGGCTTAAGGTGGGTAATAAATTGAGTAGTGTGCCCGTATCGCGGGTTAAGGGGCTTATGGTAAAGGCATCGCCGGCGAAGGCGATGAGCCCGGTTTCCCCTTCTTTTAGGCCGCGTAATAAATCCGTCGCCCTAAACTTGGCTTGGGTTAAACGGTTAGGTGCCAAATCGGTGGCAAACATGGAGACGGACATATCCATCACCAGCACTCGGCCTTGCTCCGCGGCGAAGACGGGCAAAGATTGTTTATTGAGGGCGGGTCCCGCTAACGCTAACACGGCGATAAACCAAGAAAAGGCCAAGATATACAGCGGCCTGCGGGACTTTTGTGAACCTTCTGTGACTAATATTTTTGCCAAATGTGGCGCAATATAACGATTCCACGCACTGTTAGTTGCATGCTGGCGCCAAAGCGCCCATAAAATAATCCCTAACGGCAATAGGGCGAGTAACCATTCAGGACGAATAAAATGCAGGCTCATTAACGGACATTCCCCCGCGGTGTGGCTGATAAAACAAGGGTTTTAGCGCGAGTAAAAAACGGTAACTGCGCTAGTGCAATCCAGAGACTGGTGAGAAGTGCTAATGCGAGCGGCCAGTAAAATAGCTCCGCTTGAGGGCGATAACTGAGTTGATCGCGGCTAACGGGTTCAAGTTTATCGATTTCTTGATAAATCTGTTCTAACTCCTGACTATTGCGGGCGCGGAAATAGCGGCCGTGGGTGACATCGGCAATCTGCTGCAGTTGGTTTTCATCCAAATCCATTGACGGATTGACGCGCTCACGACCAAAGAGTGTGCGTCTTTCCATGACATCGGCACCCACGCCAACGGTATAAATCGTCACTTTACGATTGGCGGCAATTTGGGCCGCTTGCTCAGGATCGATATTGCCGGCGTTGTTTGAACCGTCAGTCAATAAAATCAATACTCTGTTACTCTCATCCATTTTATCGAAACGTTTTACCGCGAGTGCAATCGATTCGCCTATCGCCGTTTGTTTACCAACGAGGCCGATTTGGGCCTCTTTTAAGAACTGGGCAACGGAACGTCTATCTTGAGTCAGTGGTGCCTGTAAATAGGCGTGATCGGCAAATAAAATCAAACCGATGCGATCGCCTTTGCGGCGTTCAATAAACTCACTGACCACGTGTTGGATGAGGGTAAAACGGTCGACCACTTTGCCGTCGATCACCATATCTTCAATCTGCATACTGCCGGATAAATCCACCGCCAGCATGAGATCGCGACCTTGGCTAGGGAGCTCAATTGGATCGCCAAGCCATTGTGGACGGGCGATAGCAAGCACTAACAAGCACCACATTAACCAATAGCGTTTACGGCTTTGACGGTTGTGGCTAGTGATATTGGCCTTGCCCGTTTGACTAATACCGGGCAGTTGCAGGCGCGCACCTTCGGCATGTACTGATTGCCGACGCCAAAAAATAAAAGGTAAAGGCAGTAAAATCAATGCAAAAGGCCAGGCTAAAGTTAACATTGCTCCTCCGCAGGCTTTGCTGGAGCCGGTGTTAATGCTGCTGACGTAGCCGGGTTTGGGTTTGTAGCCGCGTGCATTATCGGTGCGCTTAATTTGGCTTTTGAGGCAAACCAGCTGCGGGCGAGGGCCTGTAACTCACGGGCCTCGTCAGCGCTTAGTGGTTTAGCCTGATGACGCTTTCCCAATAAGGGCCCAATGCGGCCACGCTGTTTTGCGGGCAAATGGCTATCTAACCAAGTTGCCCAAGCGGGGCCATCGAGTTTCGCTATTTCTTCCCTTGGTAAGTAACTCAGTGCAGTTCGTTTTAATAGCTGATTGACTTCCGAGGCGTACTGGCTTGAATTGGGGTCAAGTACTGCAAACAAACCTTGGGCGGCTTTTTTCGGCGCTAAGTAAGCGGCGCGTTTTTTAAGCCAAAGGATCGCGCTGATGATTAGCACCAGCAGGATAGCAAGTACTAACCAATAGCCTACGGCCCATGGCCAAGCACCAATAGGATCGGGGAGAATAATATCCTGCAAATCCGCCAACATGGGATTTGGCGTTACAGCCTTATCCGAGGCTGGCGGTAAAGTTTGTGGGTTCACGCTTTGGACTCACTTATTCTTTCTGTTCATTGTCAACTGAATTGCTTCTCTGCCATGTGGTTACTGCAGCAATGCTAATTGCTCTGCAAGCGGTAAGCCTGCATCGATAAATTGGGTGTGTACCCTAAGCTTTTGCATCATGGTAATAAAGTCATTCTGTTGCTGGTGTTGCAGCGCAAGCCACGCCTGATAGCTATGGCGAGTCAACACTAAGTCTTGCTCCCCATCTCGGACGGGTAAACTGAACTGTTTAGGCAAATTCAGGTTACCTTGCCTCAAAGGGTCTGTTATCAAATACGCGCCAATATCACAGTGGCGTTTGAGTTCTGTCAGCGGCGCGATACATTGCGGCGTAAAATGGCTGCCATCGGTGATGATCCAAATTAATGAGCCCGGTTTAGCGATGCGTTGCAACCGCTGGCAGGCGCGCAGGATATGATCAGGATCGCGCGGATGACTGCCGAGCTGATTGAGTTGCTGCTCGTGCACTCGGCGCAGGCCTGAAATGAGCTGCAATATCCCTTGGCGGCGACTGCGGGGTTTTAATTCAAGGTGCTCCGATTCGCAGGCGATTAAGGCGCCGAGTCGGTCGCCGTGGTTAATTGCGTTCCAGCCAAGCGTGGTAGCCAGATGCCCCGCTTGAACCGACTGTAACAGCAAACTCGAGCCAAAATACAGACTCTGGCTTAAATCGAGCAGCAGCAGAATAGGGCGCTCGCGCTCTTCGATAAAGAGTTTGGTGTGGGTTTGCCCAGTGCGGGCGGTGACGCGCCAATCTATGGTGCGGACATCATCACCTTGCTGATAATGGCGCACTTCGGCAAATTCCATCCCGCGGCCTTTGATTAGACTGCTGCGATGACCCGCCAGATTGGCGCGTGCCCGGCTGTGACGCTCTGGGATCGCCCGAGCTATGGTCTGGCAGGCGAGCAGTTCCTTCTCGGTTAAATGCAACCCGTCGGCAAACAAGGGCAAACCATTAAGAGGTAAGCCATGTTGTGCAACATCATTGTGTAGGGATGCGTTTAGCGCACTGTTATTCATTCAAAGTCACTCATTTAAAGCCATTTATTTAACTTAACGTTAGTTTGTTCGCCACCTGAACACATAGCTATGGGACTGTTTTATGGCGTTCAGGTCTAAGGCACGGCGACTTGAGTCAAAATATGGTTAATCACTTGGTCGCGGCTGACCCCTTCGGCCTGCGCTTGATAGCTCAGCAGCAGTCTGTGCCTTAATACATTGGGCGCAACAGCTTGAATATCCTCAGGAGAGACAAAATCGCGCTCGTGTAACCAGGCTCTGGCGCGGGCGCAGCGTTCAAGCGAAATCGTCGCACGAGGACTCACACCGTACTCTAACCATTTGGTCAGTTCGTCGCTGTAACGCGCGGGTTGACGGGTTGCCATAATAATTTCGACTATGTATTTCTCTAGCGGCTCAGCTAGATAGATTTCCATTGCTTCATCACGGGCGGCAAAAATATCCGCTTGAGCAATCGGCTCAGTGGTTGGCAACTCGTGGGTGAGTGCTTCCTTACGGGATTGACGCAAGATTTCGATCTCGGTGTCGCCACTTGGGTAATCCAAATTCAGGTGCATTAAAAAACGGTCGAGCTGAGCTTCGGGCAGCGGATAAGTGCCTTCGTTTTCCAAGGGGTTTTGCGTTGCCATCACTAAAAATAACGGTGGCAATTGATAACTATTTTTTCCCACGGTCACTTGACCTTCCGCCATGGCCTCTAATAACGCCGACTGCACTTTAGCGGGGGCGCGGTTGATTTCATCGGCGAGGATCAGGTTATGGAAAATTGGACCAGCTTCAAATTCAAAGGTACCGGTTTGGGAGCGATAGATATCCGTTCCTGTTAAGTCGGCAGGCAGCAAGTCAGGGGTAAATTGGATCCGGTGAAAATCGCCTTCAACTCCGTCGCAAAGGGCTTTAACCGCGCGGGTTTTGGCAAGTCCTGGTGGACCTTCTACTAATAAATGGCCATTGGCGATGAGGGCAATGAGCAGATTTTCGGTCAGTACTGGCTGCCCTAAAACAACCTTATTTAGGTAAGTGCGTAATGCATGGAAGCGACTCAAAGGCATGATGCTACTCGTTTTTAGGTTGAAAATATCAATTGAAAATACGTGTGTGGGCTTAAGACAACGAATATGGTAAAGAATTCCCTAAGGGTTTGGCTAGTGTTAAAAAAACAAACAGGTGTTTAAAACTTGCTGACAAGAAGTTAGAATCAGATCACACTTTAATGGTCAGACCTGTTATTAGGCTTTTTTGGTGCCAAACAGCAGGGCAAACATGGAAATCGATAGCGCCGCCTGAAATCTCTCAGCGATAGCGCACATAAAGAGGGTGACAAATGAGTGATAGACAACAGGTAACTAATGCAAAGGGTGAGCGTATCGCTATTGTGGCGGGCTTAAGAACGCCATTTGCGAAACAGGCGACCGCATTCCACGGAGTATCGGCGCTCGATATGGGTAAAATGGTGGTTAACGAACTGCTTGTTCGTAGCGAACTGGATCCTAAATTGATTGAGCAACTCGTGTATGGTCAGGTGGTACAAATGCCTGCGGCACCGAATATTGCCCGTGAAATCGTATTAGGAACGGGTATGGATGTGTCTACCGATGCCTATAGCGTGACCCGTGCCTGTGCGACCAGTTTTCAATCTGCGGTGAATGTGGCTGAGTCAATCATGACCGGCAATATCGACATCGGGATTGCCGGCGGTGCCGACTCTTCTTCTGTATTACCTATTGGTGTGTCTAAAAAGCTCGCCCATGCCTTAGTTGATCTAAATAAAGCCCGCAGTTTTGGCCAAAAACTACAGATTTTCCGCCGTTTAGGCATTAAAGATTTATTGCCTGTGCCGCCCGCTGTGGCCGAGTATTCAACTGGATTGTCCATGGGACAAACCGCCGAGCAAATGGCCAAGACCTATAATATTAGCCGCGCCGATCAAGATGCGCTGGCGCACCGCTCCCACACGCTGGCGAGTGAAACTTGGGCTTCAGGCCATCTGCGTGATGAAGTGATGGTGGCCCATGTCCCACCCTACAAACAGTTTATCGAGCGCGATAACAATATTCGTGAAAACTCCGTTTTAGCCTCTTACGCCAAACTGCGTCCCGCTTTCGATAAAAAGCATGGCAGTGTGACAGCCGCTAACAGTACGCCGCTCACCGATGGTGCCTCGGCGATCATTTTGATGAGCGAAGGTCGTGCTAAAGCCTTAGGTTATCAACCTATTGGTTACATTAAGAGCTACGCATTTACCGCGATTGATGTCTGGCAAGATATGCTAATGGGCCCATCTTATGCGACGCCATTGGCATTAAAGCGCGCTGGCATGGAATTAGAGGATTTAACCCTCATCGAAATGCATGAAGCTTTTGCAGCGCAAACCCTAGCGAATATGCAGATGTTTGCCTCCAAAAAATTTGCCGAAGAAAAACTTGGCCGCAACCGCGCCATTGGCGACATCGATATGAGCAAATTTAACGTGCTCGGTGGTTCTTTAGCCTATGGCCATCCATTTGCGGCTACAGGTACGCGTTTAATCACTCAGGTTTGTCGTGAACTTAAACGTCGTGGCGGCGGAACGGGTCTGGCAACTGCCTGTGCTGCGGGTGGTCTTGGTGCTGCAATGATTGTGGAAGTGGAGTAATGGCGATGGAAAAGACATTTAATTTAACCCGCCGTGAAGACGGTATCGCCATTCTAACGATGGACGTACCCGGCGAAACCATGAATACCCTCAAGGCAGAGTTTGGCCCTGAGATCAGTGAGATCCTGTCTGAGATTAAACGCGATTCGAGTATCCGTGGCCTAGTGCTGATTTCGGGCAAAAAAGATTCATTTGTTGCCGGTGCCGATATCTCTATGCTTGATGCTTGCCAAACGGCGGGCGATGCTAAAGCCTTATCCCTGCAAGGGCATGTGGTGTTTAACGAGTTAGAAGCCTTAAATATCCCTGTGGTTGCAGCTATTCATGGCGCCTGTTTAGGAGGCGGTTTAGAGCTCGCGCTCGCATGCCATCAACGTGTGTGCAGTGATGATGGCAAGACCATGCTGGGCGTACCCGAAGTGCAACTCGGTTTATTACCCGGTGGTGGTGGTACTCAGCGTTTGCCTCGTTTAGTGGGCATTACCACTGCGCTGGATATGATGTTGACAGGTAAACAAATTCGTCCAAAACAAGCGTTAAAGATGGGTTTAGTTAACGATGTGGTGCCACAGACTATTTTACTGCAAACCGCAGTGGAGATGGCGCTCGCGGGTAAAAAAACAGCTAAGCCAGTTAAAAAATCACTAGTAAACCAATTGCTTGAAGGTACTGGCTTTGGTCGCAACATTATTTTTGATCAAGCCGCTAAGCAAGTCGCTAAGAAAACCCAAGGTAACTATCCTGCGCCTGCAAAGATTATTGATTGTGTGCGCCAAGGTATGGCCAAAGGTATGCAGAAGGGACTGGAAGTCGAAGCCAGCCATTTTGCTGAATTGGTAGTATCGAAAGAATCTGAAGCGCTGCGCAGTATTTTCTTTGCAACCACAGAGATGAAGAAAGAAACCGGCGCCGAAGGGGCTACGCCACGTAAAGTCAAAAAAGCCGTGATCTTAGGGG
The DNA here is from genome assembly GCF_023475945.1 of Shewanella sp. 8A. Lineage (NCBI taxonomy): Bacteria > Pseudomonadati > Pseudomonadota > Gammaproteobacteria > Alteromonadales > Shewanellaceae > Shewanella > Shewanella sp. 8A. The sequence goes on along the minus strand of NZ_JAMDJP010000029.1, from coordinate 6,298 downwards.
GCGGTTTGATGGGCGGTGGTATTGCTTCGGTAACGACGACTAAGGCTAAAATCCCTGCGCGGGTAAAAGACATTAACGAAAAGGGCTTAAGCAACGCGCTTTCCTACGCCTATAAGTTATTGGATAAAGGCGTTAAACGTCGTCATATGACGCCAGCTGCACGCGACAATTTAATGGCGCTGATGACTACAACCACTGAGTATAAAGGCGTTAAAGATGCCGACATCGTTGTGGAAGCGGTATTTGAGGATTTAGCGCTCAAACATCAAATGGTAAAAGACATTGAGCGTGAATGCGGTGAGCACACGATTTTTGCGTCTAACACCTCATCGTTACCCATTGGTCAAATTGCACAAGCGGCTAGCCGTCCTGAAAATGTGATTGGCTTACATTACTTCTCGCCAGTAGAAAAAATGCCGCTGGTGGAAGTGATTGCCCACGCCAAAACCTCCCCAGAAACCATTGCCACCACGGTTGCCTTTGCCCGTAAACAGGGTAAAACACCAATCGTAGTACAAGATGGTGCGGGGTTTTATGTTAACCGCATCCTCGCGCTTTATATGAACGAAGCCGCACAATTGCTGCTAGAAGGGCAAAGTGTTGAACATCTCGATAAAGCGTTAGTGAAGTTTGGTTTCCCCGTTGGCCCTATCACTTTGCTTGATGAAGTCGGTATTGATGTGGGCGCTAAGATCTCTCCCATTCTTGAAAAAGAGCTTGGCGAACGTTTTAAAGCCCCAGCGGCTTTCGACAAGCTGTTAAGCGACGATAGAAAGGGTCGTAAAAACGGCAAAGGTTTTTATCAGTATGGTGTTGCCAGCAAGAAAAAAGCCGTCGATGAAAGTGTGTATGGCGTATTAGGCATCAAGCCTGGTGTCGATAAAGAAATGAGCGCGGTAGCGGAACGCTGTGTAGTGCAAATGCTCAATGAAGCTGTGCGCTGCTTAGATGAAGGCATTATTGCCTCACCGCGCGATGGTGATATCGGCGCTATCTTTGGCATCGGTTTCCCACCATTCTTGGGTGGCCCATTCCATTATATCGATACTTTAGGCGCGGATAACTTAGTTAAAATACTTGAACGTTATCAAACGCAATATGGCGATCGATTTGAGCCTTGCCCACGCCTTAAGGCGATGGCGGCAGAAAAAGCTCGCTTCTTCTAACACTTAGAAGTTTTGGTCAAAAAAGCGGCAATTTTATGCCGCTTTTTTATTGCCTCAAGGCTAAGTTTTGCCTAAAAAACGTTCACATTTATTGGGGGGATCTTGTATTATGGCGTCCTATTACGGCAGTTGTGCTGTTATACCGTATGTGCATATCTGATGTTGATTAATGCTTATAAGTAGCCTCGCTCGGAGTCCATTTGTATAGCAAACTGCTATTTTTTGATTTGCACATAATGACTTAGTCGATTAAAGAGGTTGCTGTGGGATTGATGTTTTATATAGTTGCTGCCTTGTCGGTGAGTTGTTCGTGGTGTTTTGGGATTGCGGCTTTTAGAGCTGGGTTAACGGTAAGCTATTGGGCTGTAATGGGATTTATACTAGGACCCTTAGCATTTCCACTCTTTTCCTCCCATAAGCGTATTGCACTAAGAAGAGTGTGTCAGAGTTCTGACGGAAGTCTAACCGCTTAATATAGATATGATTTGTCGTAAATGTGACCAATAAAAAAGGAGCTTGATGCTCCTTTTTTATTGGTCTAGGCCGCGCGCTAGCTGAGTAGCTCTAGACTATCTAAACGATAATGTTTCCACATTTAGATGGAATTAATTCCACCAACCCTTTGCTGGGATCACTTCAAGGTGGTTTAAGCCTTCTGGTAATTTTACTTTTTTACGAACAGGCTTTGCGAAACCAAGTGCTTTTTTGATTGAATTTAACATATCTCTCTCCTTAGTTCAGAAGATTAGGCAAGATCAATATTTATGAATTTGACATTTGGAGCACCTGCAAGCTGAACAGGCTTGAATTTGACATTTGGGGCACCTGCAAGCTCAACAGGCTTGAATTTCACATTGGGGGCACCAGCGAGTTCAACAGGCTTGAATTTCACATTGGGGGCACCAGCGAGTTCAATAGGCTTGAATTTCACATTGGGGGCACCAGCAAGTTCAATAGGCTTGAATTTCACATTTGGAGCTCCAGTGAGTTCAACAGGCTTGAATTTCACATTGGGGGCACCTGCAAGTTCAACAGGCTTGAATTTCACATTGGGGGCACCAGCGAGTTCAACAGGCTTGAATTTCACATTTGGGGCACCAGCAAGTTCAATAGGCTTGAACTTCACATTTGGAGCTCCAGTGAGTTCAACAGGCTTGAATTTCACATTGAGGGCACCATCAAGTTCAATAGGTTTGAACTTCACATTTGGAGCTCCAGCGAGTTCAACAGATTTAAACTTCACATTTGGAGCACCTTCCAGTGCATTAGCATTTGCAACCAAGCCAATAGTAGATAGCAATGCTGCAGTTAGAATTCCTTTCATCGTTTTATCTCTCAGGGTAGTTGATAATATTTTATTTTTTGACACTGGGCATCTAATTGCAGATGTTGTGCCAATGTTTCAAACTACCGACAGAGAGATAATTAGATGATCAAATAATGTTGTGGTGGGGCATGAATTTACTCCGGTCATCTTGCAGCAATTGAGTAAACTCGGTCTCATTAATCGCTTTGCTAAAGATATAACCTTGTATTTCTTCACAGTTTAGGGCGCGTAGGATATTTAGCTGTGCTGCTTGTTCAACACCTTCTCCAACCACTGATAGTCCCATATTATGAGCAATGGTGATAATAGAATCGACCATCTTCAAATCACGATCTGACTTATCAATATCATCGACAAAGGCTTTATCGATTTTTAGCGTATGGATAGGGAATCGTTTTAAGTAAGAAAGTGACGAATAACCCGTACCAAAGTCATCTAATGCTAGATTGACACCCATTTTCGTCAGTTGCTGCATAACGGTAATGGCCATTTCCGGTTGTTTAATCACCGTCCCTTCGGTGATTTCGAGTTCAAGATGTGCTGCTGGCAATTGTGTTAATCGTAAAATAGATTCAATTCGTTGTTGCAGATCGGGCAGTGCAAACTGACGTGACGATAAATTGACAGCGACTCTCCCTTTAAACAGACCCAGTTCACGCCATTTTTGGGCGGCAAAACAGGCTTTTCTGAGTACAATTTCACCAATTTCAATAATGAGGCCATTTTCTTCTGCAAGAGGAATAAAATCATTCGGTGGAATAAGTCCTAAGATTGGATGATTTAATCTCACTAAGGCTTCCATTCCGGTAACATGACCATGCTTTAGATCAACTTTAGGCTGGTAATACACCTCAAATAAATCATCTTTTAAACCTTCTCTGATAAGATTTTCAATTTCTAACTGCTTAATCGCATGTTGGTTAAGGGATTCTGAGTAGAATTGGTAACAATTACCGCCAGCCGATTTTGCATGGTACATGGCAATATCCGCCTTTCTCAGTAATGCTTGTTCACTCTGCTCATCCTCTGGATAAAGTACAATCCCGATACTTGCACCCAAAACAAGTTGCTCATTGCCTATTTCATATACAGCTTTAAAAGCTTCAATAATTCGTCCCGCAATTGCCGCGCAGGCACTTATATCAGAGGTTTTATCGAGCACAATGGCAAATTCATCTCCACCTAAACGATAGATGCTCGTGTTTTTCGGTACGGAGGATTTTATTCTGACAGATACCAGTTTAAGTAATTGATCGCCAATTTGGTGACCTAATGAGTCATTAATACGCTTAAAATTATCTAAATCGAGTACCATTAATGCATGATTAATTTCTTTATTGACTAAGTTCCCTAATGTGACTTGTAAGTTTGAGCGGTTTGGCAGGCCAGTCAGTAAATCATTGTTGGTGAGTTTTCGAAGCTCTTCTTCCTGCTGTTTACGTCTTGATATGTCGGAGAAAACACCTACATAGTGTGATAGTTCGCCCGACTCGTCGTAAATCGCGTCTATGGTGAGCTCCATATGGAAATGGCTTTTATCACCACGACTAGCTTCGACTTCACTCGCCCATCGACCTTGCTGCTTCAGCATACTGCGGATCTGATTTGAGAAGGACTCTGGATATAACTCAAAGGTAAGCAAGTTACCAATAAAATCAGTTCGATTTCGCTGTGAAATTCTACAACATGCTTCGTTGACCTCGACAAAATGATACTCGCTGTCGAGAATAAACATGCCTTCTGAGATATTTTCGATGGCTTTTTCGAACAGTTTTAATTGTTCTTCTTTTTGTTTAAATTGACTGATATTTTTAATAGTGCCAGTCATTCGAAGGGCATTATCTTTATCATCCCTTTCTACAATTTTGGCCCTATCTAAAATCCAGATCCAGCTATCATCTTTGCCCTTAACTCTATATGCCGCTTCAAAGTGATCTGTCTCACCATAGAAATGTTTATTCAGCGCTTCTCTGACGCGCTCCTGATCCATGGGATGAATGTTGCTTTCTTCATCAGTATTACCAGAACGGTGGCCATCCCTTGGGAACTCTAATGCACCCCAAATATTCGAGCGGAAAATATTACCCGTTTCTATATCCCAGTCCCACATTTCATCGCCACTTCCCCAGAGAGAAAGCTTTAGGCGCTCCTCACTTAAAGCTATTTGTCGCTGGACTTCTCGTTTGCGCAATATAGATTTTGTTACACCCCATATAATAAAAATAAAAAGAATAGCATAAACAGATTTTGCCTGTATTGATAACCACCACGGGGGTGTTATTAGTATGTTGATGCTTTTTATCTTTCCTGGTGTTTTTGTAATAGGACTTATGCCGTAGACATTAAAAATATATTTTCCTGGGGAAAGGTTAGTATAGGTTGCGGAGTTGTTTCCTTTGTCTGCAATCCAGTCATTAGATAATTCATCTAATTGATAGTAATAGTCAATGTTTGTACTGGCAGAACGAGGAGAGTTAAACTTTAATGTAAATGGATAATCAGAATACTTTAATTCAATTTCTTGTGATTTTGCTATTGCTTTGGTTAAACGACCATTGCCAACTTTTTGAACCTCATTAAAAACATAAAGTTCGCTTATGACAGTTTCAATATCGTCATTACGTAGATTTTTTTCTATTACATCGATATTAACTTGGCTTAACCCACTTATTCCACCAAAGTAGAAGAAATCGCCTATCGCAACAGCGCTTTGTGTATTGTACTCATCTTGAGCTCCAAAATCTGTGTCAAGGAAGTAAACACTATTGTCAGTTTTTATAATAATCTCTTTTATTGACGATGCTGCAATATCATTCGAAGCATTTACCGATATTGAGTAAACAGGATTTTTAGTCTCTATGCTTAAAGAAATATCTTCAGTTTGATGGTTGTAAGTATAGATTGCAGATTTTGTTCCAAAATAAGTGATATTGTTCTTATTCGCGATGCTGTAAACAATTTCATTTGGGAAAATTAACTTTTCTTGTCCATTTTTTATATCTATCAAACCGGCTTGTGTTGCTAATATGTGATGGTCGCTAGCTATAGACTTTATCTCAAAAATAGGCATTTTTTGAGAAAGACGAAGTGTATTGATTGTTTTTTTGCTTTTTATATCCAACTCTTTTAGTTCAAAGTTATTTGTTCCATATACTATCTTGTTGTTTTTAATATTGGAAATGGAGACAATTTCGTCATCTGATAATTTAACTGGTACTTTATCTTTTAGTTCGATATAAAATAAACCGTTTTTACCGCCAAAATAAATTTCATTATCACTAATTGAAACGCTGGTAATATTTTCTGTGTTTGTTCTTATTGTAGTTGTTTTTTTACTTAAAGTGTCTATTATACTAATAGTATTTGTATTCGTTGCTATAGCTAAATAACGTTCATTATCATATGAAATATTCCATACACTTTCATTGATACTATCAATATGTGAAATAGTGTTTTCTTTTATTCCAATGAACTGAATTCCTTGATTAACACTTGCTAGGAAAAGGTAGTTTTCTCCTTGATATAGTAAGTGAGGTGGTTGTAATAATGTTTGTGAAAGAATACCTATTAAATCTGACGTGAGAGAGGATAGATCTAGATGGTATATATTATTTTTTTGTAAATAGGTAATTTTTTCGTTGTTTATTGCTATGTTGTCAATATGGATGTTTGTTATTTTTTCAAGTGTTTTGCTGATTTCATTATATTTGTATATTTCATTTTTTGTAAAGATGTAAGGTGTTTTGTTGATGTTTGCGATGTCAATAACATTGCTAGATAATTTTGTTGTTGCGTTGTTAAATGA
>NZ_JAMDJP010000028.1:0-57748 GCF_023475945.1 Shewanella sp. 8A | reverse complement strand
GTATGTACATATTGCTATGAACACTCATTCATTGATTTAATTCTTTGATTACTCGCCAAACGGCAGAGTAATTTCGATTAACTCAACACCTGTGAGTGTCCACACAGATTTGCTTGATAAATTGTTAAAGAGCATGGTTATTTACCTTAAGCATTTAGCGCTTTTGGCTTTCACCGTTGACCCCGCTGGGCCAGTGGATGCGCATTATAGGGATATCAGATTTTACCGCAACCCCTTTAGGCAAAATAATTAGAAAAAGCGACGTGAATGCGCATTTTTTAAACCAAACCTAGGTTTTAGCGCCTATTTCGCTGTAATTTCCATCACTTTGGCTATCTTTATCGCCTGATAACGCCGTTAGCATCGGTCACTAAGCAAAACGATAAAGCCAATACCGCACTTTTTTGTTGTTAAGCTCGCGCTTCAAGTTCAATCTCACGGTTCAAATAGATTGATGCACGCTTTAAGTTGCAAGAATAGGCTACTTCTTTAAAAAAACCGGTACATCGGCAATGCTATCGAGCACCACAGACGCCTCGCTATCATCCGCAATCGCTTTACCAGTGCGAACAAGAATACGCGTTGGTACACCCGCAGCTTTTGCGGCAAGCATATCGTCGGCTTTATCTCCTACCATCACAGATTGGGACAAATCAATTTTCAAAAATTTTGCCGCGTCGAGTAACATTCCTGGTTTGGGTTTGCGACAGTCGCAATCGACTTTATATTCACCAATCCCTTTTTCGTTATGGTGCGGGCAATAATAGATACCATCGAGGTCGACACCTTTATCGGCAAAGTTCCAATCCATCCATTCGGTGAGACTGTGGAATTGGTCTTCGGTATACATGCCACGGGCAATTCCCGACTGATTAGTGACCACCACCAATTTGTATCCCATTTGCTTTAATGCAAGGCACGCCTCAAATACGCCTTCAATATATTCAAAGTCATCTACCTGATGCACATAACCATGATCTTTGTTGATCACACCATCACGGTCCAAAAAAACAGCTCGATTGACTGCACTCACAGTACTACTCCACTCACAAAAAACAGCGCTTAATGCGTAATTTTACTATTATTCCATCCATTGCAAGAAATTGCACCGCGAAGTTGACGGATACCACTTGGCAATTTGAGCTTGATTCATATTCTGACAATTCATTTGCGATAGTAACGCCTATAAATGGTCGATTAACACATCTTTAAGGGCGAATTCGTCCGCGAATAATTGTTTTTGCCATCTAGTCGATACGCAGCTCAATCGAGCTTTCCCTTTATTTGTGCTGTTTTTAACGGTAATCTTGCACGGATAACAATAAAACACCTAAAAATAGACGGTCATAATGAGTCGAACTACGCCTATAGTCCATAAAACCCGCACCCAGTTAGTTGTAGAGGTGCTCAGAGAGAAAATACTTTCTGGTGATATAGCCGCAGGAGAACCACTCAGACAAAGCGCACTAGCCGAAGCATTGAATGTTAGCCGCATTCCGGTAAGAGAAGCCTTGCTGCAACTTGAAGCTGAAGGGCTGGTAAAATTCGAACCCCATAAAGGGGCAACGGCGACTGAATTATCCGTTGAACAAGTGACCGAGCTGTTTGAGTTGCGCGCCATGATCGAGACGGATCTGCTCGCCAAAGCCATTCCACGACTTCAAGAAGAAGATTTAATAAGAGCTGAACGCGTATTAGAACAATTGGAATCAGCCTTTAAACATGAAGATGCAGTCGCCAGTTGGAGCGAGCTAAATACACAGTTTCATACCTGTTTATACCAAGCCGCCAATCGCCCACATACGCTAGAGGTCGTGCATGGCCTCAATACCAACTGCGATAGATATATTCGTTTGCAATTACTGCTCGCAGGAGGCATTCCCGCAGCAGAGCACGAGCACCGCGAACTGCTCAATTATTGTAAGCAAAGAGAAACAGAGAAAGCCACGGCGTTACTGCGACATCATATTTTGCATGCCGCAATGACAATTCGGGATCTGGTCGCCAAACAGGTGGTATAGATCACGGACTGTCATTCGTTATACCGATAAGCTTTGTTGTCGATTTGAGGCAGCACTAAAGGTTCTGCCTTTTTTATTTGAGAGAAAACACCATGCAGTACGCCACAATCACTGGCTGGGGAAAATGTGTTCCACCCGCCACTTTGACTAACGATGATCTTGCCACTTTTATCGAAACGTCCGATGAATGGATTAAATCACGCACAGGGATCAGTCAACGTCATATCAGCCATGTGAACACCTCGGAATTAGCCTCAGTTGCCGCCAAGCGTGCGCTTGCAGCGGCTGGGATTGAGGGCAGCGAAATTGATATGATCATTTTAGCCAGCGCTAGCCCAGATACTTTGATCCCCAATATAGCCTCAACAGTGCAGGCCAATATTGGTGCAAGCTGCGCAGCCTTTGATATCAACGCCGCCTGCAGTGGTTTTTTGTACGGCTTAGGTTTAGCTAGCTCACAGATCAAGAGTGGTCAATGCAAGAAAGTCCTCGTTGTGGGCGCCGAACGCTTATCTTTCTACCTCGATTGGTCTCGCCGTGAAACCGCCGTATTGTTTGGTGATGGCGCAGGCGCAGTTGTCGTGGAAGCGACCGATATCCCTGGTGGCGTATTAGGCTATGAGCTGAATAACGATCCCGATGGTCGGGACATCCTCAAAGCGGGTTTCGGTACCGCGATGGATCGATTCTCCGCCGAATCATTAGACTTTTACATCCAATTTGATGGCCAAGAAATTTTTAAACGCGCCATTAATGGTATGAATAAGTTAAGCACTCAAGTGCTGGAAAAATGCGGCGTCGATAAGGATGAAGTTGATTTAGTGATCCCACATCAAGCGAACGAGCGCATTATTGATACCCTCGTTAGCCGCATGAAGATCCCTAAAGAAAAAGCCTTTGTGAATATTGCTAACTATGGCAATACATCGGCGGCAACGATTCCAATCGCGATTTGTGATGCACTCGAAAAAGGGTTAATTAAACCTAACCAAACCATTCTTTCTTGCGCCTTTGGTGCGGGATTAACCTCTGCTGCATTGCTATTGCAATGGGGTGAACGTGTCACGCCAGTGCAAATCAGTGATGCCCAATTACCGCCTTGCGATCAAAGTGGAATCGAGTTGGTAAAACGCGCTGTAGACTATTTCTGTAAGTAAGTTTATGCATATAAAGGCCATCATTGGATGGCCTTTATATATCTGTAAGCGCTGATGCAAAATGCATTTCATCCCAGTAAATCCCCTGCGCAAAATAAGCTGCGAGTTTTTGATTTAGCTCATTAAAGCTTTTAATCGCTCGTTCTTCACCGCACAAACATGACCACACAAATCGGTGGCAATTATTGTCAAACAGGTCATATTCACGGTACTGATAAATCGCCCGCTCGGCCCGATTAACAATGGTATTGGCGATAAGCGGTTGATGTTGATGATTACAGGCAATAAAAATTTGGCTACCTGTACGACCCGCTAAAAATCGCTTTACCGATACGGCTCGAACAAGCCCTGAGCCATGTAACTCCACAATGCAATCATCAGCTAACCAAATCCCAGTATGCTCAATCACCCCAAACACATAACAACAAACGATACTCCCAGGTTGTGGCGTGACTTGCTTAAAACCCTTTTGCCATTGGCTCGGCGCAGTAATCATCGCCTGCTTTGTGCTTACTTGGCGAGGAACGCTGCCTAATAGTCGGTTGCGTTCAAGCTGTTGTCGCTTTTCGCGTTCATCGGCGAGCATCAATGCGCCCATCGCTGCACCGCCAATCCATAGTAACGGTAGTGGCATGATCTTCTCCTATTCGCTTAACACTCTATACAACGCAGTAATACTCGCGTGCACCACTTGCTCAACACAACTTGGCAATAGCAACCAATCACCGTATAAGCTAAGCAATCGCAAATGCCTCACTCGTAGTGAGTGTAGTCAATGAGCCATTAATCAAATATGAAAAGCCTTCTGTTCCAGAAAAGATTGCGAATGAAGTGGCTTAACGTGATTAGGTCAGTAAATCCCCGACCGAAATATCTGCACCTCCCCCCATGGCCGCCACTTGTGCTAATAATAACTCCGCACAGGCTAATGCATCGGTTAATGCACTATGGGCACCGTAAATCGGTAAGTGATAACGCTCTCGACAGGCTCCAAGCCTTAGACTTCCTTCTTTAAGTACCGAATGCTTACGTAATAACCGCTGTTTCTCAAGTACTAAGGTATCTATAGCGGGGAGTAAAACGGCTTGATGGTAGATAGCCAATATATCTTGTTGTAAAAAACGACAATCCAGTGGGGAGTGATGGGCAACTAATACTCGGCCACGGGTTTGAGCAATAAACCATGCCATAGCCTCCTCAATGCTCACCGCTTGGATTAAATGGTTGTCGAGAATCCCATGAATCGTCGCACTTTGGCCGACACTGCCCTTAATTTGCACTAATTTTTGCTGCGCCTCACCAAGGGGGATCACTCCATTTTCAATGGGGACTAAGCCAATGCTTAAGATTTGATCCTGAAGGGGATCTAACCCTGTCATCTCCAAATCCATCGCCATCAAGGGAGCACGATTGATGGGCAGCGCCATCAGCGGGATTAAGGACTGATAATAATCCTTAAATAATTGATGCTGACAGCGCAGTGCTCGCCATTGCAACTTAGCATTAATCAACCAAGCGCCCATTAAAAGCTCCGCATAAATTTCATCTTCATGCCCGACTGGGCGTCATGAACCACCTTGAAGGCATCCCGTAATTGATGCCGAACTAAAGAAGATAAATGTGCGGGTAACAGATAGTTACTAATCTCAAGTCCCTGCGTATGTTGATAACCTTGGTTTGATAACCGCATATGGGCGATAAACTCATGGGCATCGGCTAAGTTAAGCGCATCCTTACGATTAAGAATATTAGCGTCCATCAGTGCCCTAATGCGTTTGGCGGTATTTACTTCTTTAATGCCCGCAGACAGGGCATATACGCGAGCAATATCATTGATCAAAGCATTACCCTTATGCTTTAAATCAATGCCTTTTACCTCACTGCCATCGCGCTCTAACACAAATTTTCGAAAGAAGCCTAAAGGCGGCGACTCTATTAAGGAATTACCCGTCATCCCCGCGAGGAAAATATCATTGTCTTTGGTTTGTGCTAGCACTTTATCCTGCAGGGCATCAAACAGGGATTGTGGGCCAAAGACTGAACGCATGTCGAAGAAAATACTTGCATGCATCAATGCCTTAGGCTCTGGCGTGACAACCCACTTTTCAAAAACCTGCTGCCATTCTTTGAGCGACATACGCCACTTGGGATTTTGCGCCATGATATTACCAGGGCAAAACGCATAACCACATTGATCAAGCCCTGCACAAACCGCATGGGTTAACGCATCGAAATACCCTTTCGCATAATCATCCATTTCCTCGGCCACCAGCAAGCCGTTATCTTGATCCGAACAGGCGGCTTGGTCTTGCCGCCCCTGCGAGCCAAAGGCTAACCAACAAAACGCCATCGGCGCCTCACCGAGAATTTGCTGATTTAGCACAATCAAGCGCCGGGTTAAGGCATCGGTGACCGAGGTCAGCACGCGACCAATCTCCTCAGCCCGTGCATCAGCACTGATTAAATTTTGCAATAACAAGGGGATTTGTTTACTAACACTAATGAGACTTGCGAGATCACGTTGGCGCTCGATTTCACCAATGAGGAGTAATGGCTGCGAACCTTGACCGCGTAAAATGTCGGTACTGGTCACCATGCCAATGGCTTTCACTTCCTCGCTATTTTGCTCATCAATAATCGGCAGATGGTGAATATTATGTTCACTCATCAATAGCATAGCTTCAAAGATCAAGGCATTCGATGAAATCGAAATCGGTGAAGTCGTCATGGCTTGATGCACGGCAATTCGGCCATCAAGCCCTGCGGCGAGCACTCGATTGCGTAAATCTTTATCGGTTAAAATCCCCACCAGCTTACGATTATCGGTGACGAGTAAAGACGATACCCGCGAGTTACGCATCAAAAGGGCTGCTTGCGTTACACTTGCGTGGGCGTCGATCATAATCGGTGAAGATGACATTAAGGTACTAATACGACTGGTGGTCGTCAGATCTTTAGCCTTAAAACGCGCTTCATGGCGTAACCGTTTGGCAAAAGCACGGGTAAAAAATTTATCAAAGTGCCTACTCTCACTTCGTAGTTGATCGAATAATGCCTGTGGTAAGTGGTAAACCAAACTGTCTTCAAGAATGGCGACCCGATTGACTACCTTCTCCCCTGACAATAGCGTCGAAAAACCAAAAAACTCCCCTTCGGCGACTCGATCCACTAATACTCCTTCGGGATCGCGCACCTCAAAGGCACCGCTGCGGACCAAATACAATTTCGGCGCATCGGCATCAAAGGTCACAAACCCTGAGGCTTTACTGTAATACCCGACGATGACTGACTTAGCACAATGGCGAATGGTTTCATCGGGCAAAGTATCAAAGGGAGCTGTAGACGTTAAAAACTGCACAACGGGTTGTAATTCGCTGGCGTTCATAGCAACACCTTATTTTAGGTGAATTTTATCCCACTATAACGCGCTCGATTGTTAGGCCATATACGACTAAAGTCAGGCTCAAACTCTGCACTGACACCACCAAAAACAAAAGGACGCAAACGCGTCCTTTTCTCTTAATCTAGGTGAAAGTTAGTGGCCGCTGGCCTCACCCGCCCCTTTAGGGAAACGGATAGACTCAACCATTTCCTGCACATGAGCTGGTGCCGCTGCGGTCAGTTTGCAGACAATAGCTGCTACCACAAAGTTCACTAGCATGCCCACCATACCGATACCTTCAGGCGAAATACCAAGAAACCAGTTCGCAGGCACGTTTGCAGTAGGATCAACAAACTTGAAGTAGATGATATAACCAGCGGTGAAGAATAAGCCAAGCACCATACCTGAAATAGCACCTTCTTTATTCATGGTCTTAGAGAAGATCCCCATGATGATTGCAGGAAACAGAGATGACGCAGCCAAACCGAAGGCGAATGCCACCACCGCCGCCACGAATCCTGGAGGGTTAACCCCGAAGTAACCCGCAATAACAATACCAATACCAGCAGCAAGTCGAGCGTACATTAACTCTTTCTTGTCAGAAATATTTGGCATCAGGTTTTTCTTCATTAAATCGTGTGACACTGATGTAGAGATAACCAACAACAAACCCGCAGAGGTAGATAGCGCCGCAGCGAGACCACCCGCAGCTACCAGCGCAATCACCCAAGCTGGCAGATTCGCGATTTCTGGCGTTGCTAATACGATAATGTCGTTGTCGATTTTCATTTCGTTAGGGCTAGCAGCATCTTCCATTTTGCCTTTGGCATAGTAGATTTTGCCATCACCATTTTTGTCATCCCATTTGATCAGGCCGGTTTTTTCCCAGTTTTTGATCCAATCAGGCGCAGTTTCATAGGCAACACCCTTTTGATCTGGGCCGTTAATGGTTTCGATCATATTGACGCGAGAGAATGCCGCTAATGCAGGAACTGTGGTGTACATGATGGCGATAAACACCAACGCCCAACCCGCTGATATACGAGCATCTTTCACTTTCGGTACGGTGAAGAAACGCACAATAACATGGGGTAAGCCCGCTGTACCGACCATCAAAGCACCAGTAATACAGAACACGTCGATCATGCTCTTAGAACCATCGGTGTAAGGGGCAAAGCCTAAATCCACAGAAAGATTATTCAGTTTCTCTAACAGATAAACGCCAGAATTATTCCCCGCAGCATCGAGTAACTCAGCACCAAAACCAATTTGAGGAATGATATGACCCGTCATCATCACAGACAGGAAGATTGCAGGCACCATAAAGGCGAAGATCAGTACGCAATACTGGGCAACCTGAGTATAGGTAATCCCTTTCATACCACCGAGTACCGCATAGAAAAACACTACGGCCATACCAATATATACGCCGGTATCTACCTCTACCTCAAGGAAGCGCGAGAATACCACGCCCACTCCGCGCATTTGGCCAGCAATGTAAGTAAAGCAGATGAAGATGGCGCAAATAACAGCTACCGTGCGCGCCGCTTGGGAGTAATAACGCTCACCCACGAAATCAGGCACGGTAAACTTACCAAATTTACGTAAGTATGGTGCCATACACAGGGCTAATAAAACGTAACCGCCGGTCCACCCCATCAAGTACACACTGCCGTCATAACCGACGAAAGAGACAATACCCGCCAACGAAATGAAAGATGCCGCAGACATCCAGTCGGCGGCGGTTGCCATGCCGTTTACAACGGGATGAACACCACCACCCGCTACATAGAACTCTTTAGTTGAACCTGCGCGAGTCCAGAGCGCAATCCCAATATAGAGGGCAAATGACAGCCCCACAATCAGATAAGTTAATCCTTGTACACCCATCTCAGTGCTCCTTAGTCTTCTTGTACGTTATATTTTTTATCTAAGGCGTTGGCTTTTGCCGCGTAGACAAAAATAAGCGCAACAAAGACATACATCGATCCCTGTTGAGCAAACCAGAAACCTAATTTGAATCCCATAAAATGGATTTCATTGAGTACATCAACCAATAGAATGCCGCAACCAAACGAAACTGCGGCCCAAATAGCTAATAGGCCCAAAACCAGACGTAAATTCTCGTTCCAGTAACCTTTTGCTTTATCATTATTTTCAAACGCCATAGCGACTCCCCTGTGCTGTTTTATTTTTAAGTCTCGTTAAATCTAGCAACAGCTGGAGTGACCACAATCAAGACCTTAGTCTAATTTGCGAAATACCTCACATAGCAAAAAATAAAATATCATTTAAAACCATCATCTTAACAATGATTTTACATTTTGTTGCAAAAGTCGTTTTTTGAGCAACTTAGACCAATGTCGAAGAACTTAAGGCTAGAAAGAGACAAATTAGCGTGATAAGTGGAACAACTAGAAAGTAGTAATAGCCTGTCATATAAACAAAATATCGTATTACTTCGAGTGTAATACGAGAGCTGTCATCTCTACCTACACCACTTAGATTTGTCAGCAGACAGGCAAAAAATAACCCAGCATGGCTGGGTTATGGGAAATCGATAAATTGGCGCCAGCATAGACGCCAGTATCAACGTTATTATTTAGCGGCTAAGTACTTCACTAACTCAGCCAGTTCTTCAGGAGTATGAACCTTAGACGTGACTAAATAACGGCCATTTACCAATAATGATGGCACACCTTTAATCCCGGCCAATTCCGCTTGCGAATCGTAACTCATCAGTGAAAATTTAGCGTCAACAGAATTCATCGCCGCATCCACATCATCAGCTTTAGCACCTTGAGCCACAAAAAAGGCTTTCACTTGCTCAGGGCGGGTAAATTGCTCACCCTTGTCATGAATTTGTTTAAAAATCGCCTCATGGACTTGCTTGGTCATATTGAGCTTTTGCGCGATATAATAAGCCAATTGGCTCAGTTCCCACGCAGGACGACCCGCCCCCACAGGCGTACGTTCAAAGGCTACATCCTTGCCCAAGAGTTTTACCGTGGAAGCGACAAAGGGTTCCTGTTTGTAGCAATGTGGGCAGTTATAGGAAAAAAACTCTCGCAGCACAGGCTTTTGCGCCTCGCTCATTCCTGCGACAGTGACATAATCCTTCCCTTCTTCAAAACTGGCCGCTTGCAGCGCAAAACTGGCGCTTAAGACCAATCCACAGGCCAAAGCAGCCAAAGGTCGAACAAGATTAGTTAGGGTTTTCATATATTCTCTTCTTATTAGGGCGTGTTTACGTTTCATGGTTATTTTTGCAGCAATTAGGCTGGCTTTTATGCAAGGCAAAGTCCGTGCTGTGTAGTTATTCTACATAAACGGACGATAACGCGGCAGAAAAGCCAGCCAAATGCTGCCCGAAGGGTTCGTCTGGCAAGCCCTTGCTCTTTGTCACTCGTCATTTGAGTAGAATAACTACACATCATTCCTCGTTTCGCGAGCACGTGCTTGCCAGAACGAACAAAATCTAATCTCGAAACGTCAACACGCCCTAGTGAATGATTAACACGCATCATTGAATCGTAAGTCGTTTGCAACAGGCACAAGCCATTAAGATACCTCAAAATATGGCCATTGTTCTTAAACATTTGTTAACAATAGGTGGTAAATCCGCCGCTAACAGGCCGCTAGCATCGCAAGTGGGGAGGTAAACTGATACTTAAATCCCAGATCGCGGACGATTTTATCCCCCAGAATCACTTTGCTGGGTTGCAGCTGGGTATTAAATTGCGGTTCAGCCAATCCCAGTGACAGAGCCGCAGCACCGTAAAATTCGCTTCTCGATGGATGCTCTGGCGCGCATAGATTATAGATAGAGGCGATCTTCTCTCCCTTTAGCTTAGTGTCAATAATTAAACTGACTGCCGCGACGCAATCCTGTAAATGCACGAGATTGACTGCAACATTACCACCAGCCACATCGGTTTTGCCTGCAAAAAAACGCCCCGGATGACGCTTTGGTCCAACGAGTCCAGCAAAACGCACCACGCAAGTATTAGATTGGTGAGCAAATAAAGCTTCAGCATCCAGCAACACCTGCGCTGAAGGTGACTCGGCCTGGGCATCGGCTTCGGTCATGGATTTATCAAGAGAGGGATAAACGCCCGTGGTGCTAATAAACACTATGCCTTGATATTGCCAGCCTTGGGTTAAGTCGATGAGTTGTTTCAGTTCGTTAAGATAAGCTGTATTACCATGCTTTAGACGAGGAGGAATATTAACAACAAGAAAGTCTGTCTGAAATAAGTCTTGCAACAGTTGTGCATCAGGAACAATATCAGCCTCATCACCAAGTTGTAGTTTGAATGCCTCAATACCCGCGTGTGTTAACGCAGGAAGATCCTCACACTGGCGCTTAGCCCCAGTCACGCGATAACCAGCTTGAACAAGTTGTTTTGCGAGCGCAAAACCGAACCACCCACAGCCTACAACCGCAACACTCTTTTTCTCCACCACAGTGTGTTCCATTATCTCTGACCTACTTACTGCTAATAATATATTTTGGCCAATAGCATACGGAACTCTGGTAAAGGGATTCAAGCTTGTAAGGAACTAAAATAAAAACTAATCCCCTTATCGACCTGCAATGTTCGCCTTGCGCCCTCAGTTAAATCTTCAACTCGCAAAGACTTTTGCACTGTCACGCCCTCATCACTTAAAAAGCGTAACGAGGCTTCACTACCATCTTCTTTACAGGCCCACACCTGAGGCTGACTCACCTCTTTCGTGGTCATAATGACTTTTGCAACGCTATCATCCGATAGCTTAACTAAGGTCCCTGGTGGATAAATACCTAATATCTTGACTAAGACAGAAATCAACGATTCCGAATGTTTACTGGCTCTATTTTTAAATAAGTAACCGAGGGCAACTTGAGGAGAAGAAGCTTGCTGACCACTCAGTTGCTGATCGTAATCATTTGCTAGACTAACGATTTGAGTGACGATGGGAATTTTATGACCTGTGAGCCCATCAGGGAAACCCGAACCATCAACAAACTCATGGTGATGTAACACGATATTTAGTACTTCTTTAGGGAACAACCCAGAACGATTAAGCATGTCATAGCCAAAATTAGGATGCATCTGTAAGTAATTGGCTTCATGGGGAGTCAGAGCACCACGCTTTCGACGGATCACATCGGGCACTTTTAGCTTGCCAATATCATGGAATAAACTGCCAAGGGCAATATCGCGCAGATCCCTCGCTGGTAAATCCAGTGCATGACCTATCATCATGGCGAGCACCGCCACTGATACCCCATGCTGGGTCACACTCACATCCTTTTCGTCCATCCCGACTAAGGTCAAGAAGGGTTTTTCCACCTCTTGTAAATGACTGAGTAAATCTTCAACTAACGCTGCAGACAGGCGATACGCTCCTTCAGGATCGCTCACTATCTTGCCATACATATTACGGCACTGATTAACACTCTCTAAAAAACGTTTTTGACTTAAACGCATCGATTTACGGGTATCTGCTTTTAAATCTCGCTCTGGTGGCGCGGCGTCAATATCTTCAATTTCAACCTCTTCTTCAGCAGTATCAATCTCATCATTACTGCCAGAAATGAGGTAAACATAGGGAACACCAAGCCCCCGGATCATCTCAATCTGAGCCGCACTATTGATATCAACTCGGTTAAATAAGAATGGGTGATTTGTCCACGACAAAGGCAACTTAACCCGCATACCGGGCTGAAGTTCTGAGAGTAGTAATTTTTTATGAGCTGCTTTTGCCACGCAATATGACTCCTTTCATGCACGCAAGAATGCAATATGACTTCTTGGCGCGTACATTTAAGCTAAGTACATATAACTATAGATGATTCAGCAAAATCAGTAAGCTGTTAGTGAAAAAATGCTTATCAAACTGAGGGATAGAACACATAAATTATGCTAACTTCATCGAATAAGACATAAAAAACAGTAATAACAAAGAGATGTAGACTACTATGTTATTTAAGTTTTTATTTCCTTCGGCCAATCCGTGAGGTAATAACGCAGTCGTTTTGACTGATAGACATAAAGACAGGACCAAAACAACACCAAGGCATCGAGTGCCAAACTCCAATGGAATAAAAACTGTCCGTGAATTAACCGCTGAGACAGTAAAACCGCATCAACTAATAACAATAACCACAGTCCCCATTTGAGATGGACAAACAACGGCCGAATCCATGAGGGCGAGCGGCGCCGCTCCGCGAGTACGACAAAATAAAGCACTACAGCACCAAGACCTGCCGCAAGTGCAAGTAAAAAGTCTGATTTTTCAGGATAAAAGAGCCTTACCAATTCAGCTCTATCACTGGCTTGAGTCAAGGAGGCGATAAAAATACACCAGCCTCGCGCGAGGAATGCCAAAATCACATATAAAAAAATCGGCGGTTTAATATGGCCTTTATCATCAAGCCAAGTGATGTGACTAAAATTCAACGGCAATCCATTTAGTAAAAACTTAAGCAATAAATATTAAATGGTGCCTATTGGCGTAATTTCAATGGGAGGGATAAACAAATCAAGCACACTCAACGGTTAGATCAACATTTCCGCCGTGTGCGCTACCCCATACTCCCTTCGATATGTAGATTTAACCATTTGAACTTAATATGAATAAGGTCGAAGGATTAGCCCCTTCGACCTGAACATGACAACCAGCCATAAAACTTCAAAAAGGCACATTAATTTACCGTCATATATGGCCAAATAATTGCCGCGGCGATGCTCCACATAGTCAACCAAATAAAACGATCTAAGTATCGCCACGCCGCTGGGCGGCTAAATATCGGCGCCAATAAACGCGCACCAAAACTTAGGCTGAAGAACCAAATAAACGAAGCCAGTACCGCACCCGCACCAAACCAAGGACGATGGGCATCTTCGAACTGAGTACTAATGCTCCCCAGCAGCACGACTGTATCTAAATAAAGGTGTGGATTAAGCAGGCTGATCCCAAGCGTGGTCAGCATGGCTTTACGCAAAGTGTCGGCATTTTGCGCATTATCCATCTCCATCCCTTTAGCGGCAAATGAGGCCTTAAGCGCATTGGCTCCGTACCAAAGCAAAAAAGCGGCACCACCAAAACTGGCCACATGTTTGATGGTCGGGAAGGCTTCAATAATATGCCCAAGCCCAGCAACCCCCGCAGTGATCATTAAGGCATCGATGATTGAACAAAGCAGCGCAATCGGCAAAGGATAAGCTCGCTTAATCCCCTGCTTTAGCACAAAGGCATTTTGCGCCCCTACGGCAATGATCAAACTACCACCAATGCCCATACCTTGTATAAACGCCGTTTGCATAACTACCTCTCATGTCTGAAGAAGGCGCTAGCATAGACAAAACAACAAAATTAATATAACTAATGTTTTTTATGTATCATAAGTAAAATTAATAACCTTAAGGACGGCAATCATGTTGGAATACGCCAATCTTAAAGCGCTTGCGGTCGTCGTCTCCGAAGGCGGCTTCGAGCGCGCCGCCAAAGTGTTGCATATCACCCAATCGGCGGTGTCACAGCGCGTTAGGCAATTAGAAGAACGAGTCGGCCAATCCTTACTTATCCGCTCAACGCCCGTGGTGGCGACCCCAACAGGGAAGCGTTTATTGCGCCACTATTCACAGGTGCAACTACTCGAGAGTGAATTGAGAGCCGAGTTAGATGCCGATGACCCAAATCATCCCACGACGGTGCGAATTGCAGTCAATGCCGACAGTTTAGCGACATGGTTTTTGCCTGCATTGGCCGATATGTTCAGCCGACATGCCTGGCTGCTCGAATTGATTGTCGATGATGAGTCCTACACCCATCACCTATTGAAAAACGGTGAGGCCGTCGGTTGCGTGACCACGACAGCCAACCCCATGGCCGGTTGTAGCAGCGAGTTTTTAGGAACCATGGAATATATGTGCGTCGCTACCCCAGCATTTGCGGCGCGTTATTTCGAATGGGCAAAAAATAGCGATAATGTCGGCGCTCAAATAACCCAAGCGCAGCTTGCGAAAGCCCCGGCCGTGGTGTTTTCGACCAAAGATAAAATGCATGAAAAGTATCTCGCCCAGTATTTTCAAATGTTGCCAGGTCAATGGTGGCAACACAGCATTCCCTCATCGGAGAGTTTTTTAGAGGCGATTAACTTAAGTCTGGGTTACGGTTTAGTGGGTCACTTACAGGCAAAACCCTTGATAGACAAAGGCATATTAATTGAGCTCACCCCAGAAAAACGCATTCGGGTGCCCCTCTATTGGCAGCATTGGAATATCAAAGCCAAACAAACCACTTTGGTCTATCGTGCCCTTGCCGCCACCGCACAGCATCTATTACAGCAATAATGAGTGCAGCAAGAGTGAATAAAACAATTGTTAGTACAAATAGTTAGCGGATAAAAAAACTGAGCACTCGTGCCCAGTTTTGAACTATTAGTTTTACCTATTACCAGCGGCTTAGGCTTCTGTCGAATCCGCCTTCACCTGCGCTATCGCTACAGGTTCAATCTCGGTTTTAGGCCAAGCATTGATCACCGCTTTCACTAAGGAAGCTAATGGAATGGCAAAGAACACCCCCCAAACGCCCCATAAACCACCGAAAACTAACACAGCAGCAATAATGATCACCGGATGCAAATCCACCGCATCGGAAAACAGGATAGGTACAAGTACGTTACCATCCAAGGCCTGAATAATGCCGTAACCTAGCATTAAATAACCAAACTCAGAGCTAAAACCCCACTGGAAAAAGGCCACCAGCATAATGGGTAGAGTCACTAAGGTCGCGCCCACATAGGGAATCAACACCGACAACCCGGTCAACACCCCCAGTAAGGCCGAGTATCTCAGCCCCATAAACGCAAAGAAGATGTAGCTCGCCACTCCGACAATCACAATCTCAATCACTTTGCCGCGAATATAGTTAAAGATCTGTTGGTGCATTTCAAACCACACTTTTCGAGCCAACTGACGATTGGTGGGGAAAAAACGCTTACTACCGAGGATCAGTTGATCTTTATCCTTAAGAAAAAAGAACACCAACAATGGCACTAAAATAGCGTACACCATCAGCACCAATAATGACGCAGAGTAACCAATCAGCTGTTTCGCAATGTCGAGCACATGTTGGGTATCAAGTAATTTCTTCAACTCGGAGACCATTAAATCGAGCTGTTCAGTACTTATAAATTTAGGATACTGGGTCGCTAACCCCTGCAAGGTCAGTAGCCCTTTATCTATCATATTCGGTAAATCCGTCATCAGACTTACCCCTTGACGCCACACGCTGGGGATTAGCCCAAAGGTCAGCAGCACCACTATCCCTAAAAACAGCACTAGCACTAAGGAAGCCCCCGTCGTGCGATTAATCCCCAATTTCAGCATTTGCGCCACAGGCCATTCGAGTAAAAAAGCCAACACCAGAGCAACAAGTAGCGGGGCTAACAAACCACCAGCAAAATAAAGTACTAACGCTAAACCCACTAGAATGGCCAATAAGGTGACGGCCTGTGGATCACTAAATCGCTCTTGATACCAACGAGAAAAAAAACTAAACATGCATTCATTCCAATGGGGGTTGGCTTTCCCAACAGGCAGGAAAGTGACTTATGAGTTAACCTTATCGCAGTAGATTAACTGTGTATATGCTTGAAAATCAGTTAACTGCTAACTATGACTGACAAGCCTAGGTTAAGTTGCAGTCAGCTAGCTAACTCGCCATTTTGACTGCGGCATTGAATCATGCTTTGTGTATGATTATCCCTGCGATAAATCAACTTTTGTAATTAATAGGCCTAACTGGCTTGCATCATCGTGTAACGTCACGACCTGATGCCCCTGTTTTTTTAAAAAAGTGGGAACATCTCGGCGGGAACCTGGGTCTGAGAGTAGGATATGTAAGCTGTCACCAGCAGACACAGACTTCAACGCAAGTTTGACCTTAACCAAGGGAACGGGGCAGCGCAATGATGTTAAATCAATAAAAATCATAATGAACTTGCTATGAACGAACTTGGGCTATTATCCTAAGTTGCAATTCAAACTACAAGCTAAGGGCTACCTAAGCCTTAGTTGAGACACTTAAAAGAAATAAAGGATCCACTTGCGTAATTTGACGTTTTTGACCCGATGTAAACCCCTTGCGGCGAGTGTGCTTTCATTAATGTTACTCGGTGGAGCCGCAAAGAGTTTTGCCAACAACGACTTGCCCGATCTGGGTACCGCCGCCGTCAATACCTTCAGCCTAGAAAAAGAAATGGTCTATGGCGATGCCTATATGCGCGTTATTCGCTCATCGGCGCCCATGCTGAACGATCCGGTATTGAGCCAATATTTAACTGAACTGGGCAACAAATTGGTCGCCCACGCCACGGGAGTCAAAACGCCCTTTTATTTCTTCTTGCTGCAAAATGATGAAATCAACGCCTTTGCCTTCTTTGGCGGCCACGTTGCGGTGCACACAGGGCTATTTCTTAATGCTGATAACGAAAGTGAACTGGCCTCAGTATTAGGCCATGAAATCACCCACGTGACCCAGCGTCACTTAGCACGCTCCCTCGAAGCGCAGCAAAAAACCGGACCAGCGACCGTAGCTGGCTTACTCGGCGCCATTTTATTAACGATCGCCGTTCCTCAAGCAGGGATGGCCGCGTTGGCAACCACCCAAGCCATGGCGACACAATCAAAAATCAACTATACCCGCCTGCATGAAAAAGAAGCCGATCGTATCGGCATGCAAATTTTAGTCGATGCGGGATTTGATCCTAATGCCTCCGCCGATTTCTTTGGCAAACTCGCCAGTCGTTACCGTTTTACGACTACGCCACCGCAAATGCTGTTAACCCACCCTTTACCTGAATCACGGATTTCCGAAGCGCGGGATCGTGCCCAGCAATATCCCCACCGTTATGTGCCGGATAATCTGAACTTCCAGCTCGCTAAAGCCCGTATTCAGGTGCGTTTTTCCAGTTATAGCGACGATGCGGTATTGAGCATGTTTGAAAAGCAGCTCAATAAGCAAACCTACAGCTTTAAAGAGGCGGCCCTCTACGGCAAAGCCTTAGCACTGTTTAGATTGAAGAAGTTTGATGAATCCGAAAAAATTGTCGATGATCTATTAAAAATCGATGATAACAACTTGTTTTATCTCGATACTAAGACGGATTTGCTTAACGAACGTAAGGATTATGCCCAGGCAACTAAGTTACTCGAAACTCAGCGGAAGATGAAACCCACTTCGCAGGTGATCAACGCTAACTTAGCCAATATCTATATCGAGGCTGGTGATCCCGCCAAAGCGATTCCGCTGCTCGAAGATATGATTTTCCTCGATAAGCAGAATCAACTGCCCTATCAGTTGCTAAATCTTGCCTACAAGAAACTTGGTAACCAAGGGATGGAGTATTTCTCCAATGCCGAGTTAATGGCACTGGGGGCGAATTATAAAGGCGCAATCGATCAACTGAACTTTGCCTATCGCGCCTCGGAAGGTAATCCATTACAACTGGCGCGAATTGAAGCACGGATCCGCCAATTTAAACAGGCAGATAAAGAAATGGATGCCCTAAAGTAAAATCAGCCATTTTATCTCTACAGCCTATAATCGCGCCCCGAACACCCTGACGGGGCGCTGTTTTTTCTGCTATCATCCGCGCCATTGTTTTAGCCGATTGAGCATGAGTACTATGACCCAAGCAACGATTTACCATAACCCACGTTGTTCAAAGAGCCGCGAAACCTTAGCCCTACTCGAGCAACAAGGCTGCGAAATCACAATAGTGGAATACCTTAAAACCCCTCCAAGCGCCGCTGATATTCGTGGAATTTTAGCCACGCTCAAACTCAGCGCCCGTGAGTTAATGCGCACTAAGGAAGACGAGTATCAAGCACTAGGTCTTGCCAATCCGGCTTTAACCGAAGAACAACTTATCGACGCCATGGTCAAGACGCCAAAATTGATTGAACGCCCAATCGTACTGGCTAATCAACAGGCAGCCGTTGGTCGTCCACCGGAAAATGTACTGAATATTCTCTAAGTTGTTCAGGCTATTTCACCACTGTTCCAAGATGTTTAGATTAGGAAAATCATGACCTCAAGCTCTCTACTGACACTTAGCCGCTTAGGCTACCTTGCCCTTGTTATGCTGCTGGGCGGCTGGTTTATTGGTCAAGGTATAAATGGGGAATATACATTATTATTCAGCCTATTATGGATAGTGCCTTTATTGCTTCCCATCAAAGGTATTTTAAAAGGTAATCCTTACACCTACGCATGGGCGAGCTTTATTTTATGCTTATATATGCTGCACGCCCTCACCTTGTTGTATGTCACGACCGATGCATTGGCCTTTGCCATTATTGAGGTCCTGCTCATTGGCGCGCTGTTAGTCGCGTTCCCGTTTTATGCTCGTATCCGTGGACGTGAACTCGGCCTAGGTCTGAAGAAAAAATCCGATAAGCAAGACTAATATTCCGAATATAATAAAGCGCGGTTGATTTACACCGCGCTTTTTATTGCCCGACAGCCACTCTGCGTCAGTCCATCCGTTTTTAGTCAAAATGATCAATGCCCCGCCTATCTCCAATAATCACTACAAACAATCCATAACATTTAAGCTACCTTTGATCGCTTTTTGTAACTAAAAGAGCGTGCTATAGTCATTTTTTGTGCCAATAAATGACGGTGAATCGTGCCTGTCAAACAACAAAAACAAACAATAACAGCGAATTAATTGGAGTGAGTCATGATGGAAATATGGGGCCCAATTCGTCGATTCAGTATCATAGCCGCAGCAGCAACACTGAGTGCCTGTGGCGGCGGAGGTGATAGCAACAGCGATGGCGGCACAGTTACGCCTCCCACAACCAATGTGCCACGTTGTACCTCAGTCACACCATTAGTGACCACAGATACTGGTGCTATTCGGTTTAAAACGGAATCTCAATATGGTGTAGGACAATCCAGTGCCATTATTGCAAGTCTAAGTAATCGCGATTCGCAGGATCTCACCTTCCGTTGGCAACAACTCGAAGGCCCCAACATTGAACTCGTTAGTCAAAATAGTCCTGTGTTAGCGATGGAGCTCCCGGCCGCGGGCAGCTACCGCTTTCGCTTACAAATCACCAGCACCAATACCAATGTGACGGGTGACATCAGCATTAATGCCGATAACAACACGGGCGGATTACTGAATATTCGTCAAGATCATCAAGCCGTTGAGGGTAACGATGTGAGCTTGCGAATTGGTCAGCAAGCCGGCCTCAGTGCCGCCAATATCAATTGGTGTATCGCCGAAGGCCCCGATGTCAGCCTTGACATAAGCGATCCCTTTAGACCCCTCTTTACCGCACCCACGGTTGCTCAGGATACCTTAACTCGCCTTAGGGCATCGGCCACGATTAACGGTAATGCAGTGACAGATGAAGCCTTTGTATTAACCACAGCAGCGCCCACGATAAGCTCCAGTTACTTTGATACGCCACTTGCACGTACTCATGCTTATCATCCAACCTCACCTTATGCCAGAGCCTTAACGAGCTGTGTGTACTCGAATCAGTTAAAAGAGGCTTGTACAATCAATCAACTGCCACTGATAGGTCAAGTTTCGGATAACCTTGATGTCGATACGATTCTTGATCGGGTGCTAGTGTCCCACGATTGGATGGGGGACAATTTTGCCGCATTTTTACGGCAGATGGATCCTAATAGTGACTTTGCCCGCCTGCTACAATCGGTCACCGCAGTGGTGATTAGTTATGATGTGCGCCCATCTTTCTATTGGGTTGTTACAGGGGCGATTTATCTCGACCCCAACGACCTTTGGCTGACACCTATGCAGCGCGATACCATCAACGAAGCGCCAGATTATCGCAGTAGCTTTGGCAATGAGCTGAATTTCATCATGCCATGGCGTTACGTTAAAAATAATCAATATGCTTCACAGGGCTTCCCAATCACTACGCGTGCCACACGGACTCTGGCCCAAATCAACCCTGACCTCGCCTCACTCTTATACCATGAGCTCGCCCACGCTAATGACTTCTTCCCAAGAAGCGTGCACGCATCACTTACAGGTCCAAGACTATTGGATGACTATAGTCGCCGAAATGCCAGTAAGAGTTTGATTTCAGATCAAGTAAGCCGCAGTTATCCCCTCACGAGTACCGAAATGACTGGGCTTGCTGGAGTGAGCTTCTTGGGCGCGAAAGCCACTGCCACCCAAAAAGCCTACCAACCTTCGGATGTCAGTACGTTTTTCTCCGGTGATATTGCCAATGATTTTTACAATTATTCCAGCACCCGCGAAGACACTGCAATGCTATTTGAAGAAGCGATGATGAGCTATCGCTATCAGATCCTGCGGGATGTAGCAGTGACAAATGCACCCGATGTAATCACCGCGGATACGATTATCGTCAACTGGGGACAAAGAGGCCGCATTGGCGCCGATAATTTGCTAAACCGTGCCGCCTTAGTGATCGATGGTATGTTACCCGAGTTAGATGGTATTACCTTGCTAGCAAGCCTGCCCGAGCCCATCCCGATGACCCAAGGGCAAAGCTGGCGTCAAACATTAGGGATATCGCCCAATGCTGCCATTGTGAAAGGACAACAAAGTAGTACCGCAGCCAGTCGCGATAGCATAGCCGAGCCAGAGCTGCGCTTCAGTGGCGATCGCCATCGCCATCCGCAGCAGTAGTCACTTGATCTAAGCGAGCAGATAGACAAGATTTCAGTATTTCAGCTCATTTGGAGATATAAAAAAGCCCGTCGTAATTATGCGACGGGCTTTTTGCTAATACGGTATCGGCTCAGAGGTGCAGCATTTCTTTTGCAAAAGGAATGGTGAGTTTGCGCTGATGCACTAAAGATGCTTTATCAAGTTTATCTAACACATCAAACAGAGTACGTAGGTCTCTTGCCATTCGGTTGAGCAAAAAACGTCCAACGTCTTCAGGTAATTGCAGCCCACGCATGGCAGCACGGCGTTGCAATGCTGCGAGTTTTTCATCATCAGCCATAGGCTGGAGTTGATAATTGAGTCCCCACTGCATTCTTGAGACTAAATCGGGTAATAAAAACCCTGCATCCGCAGGCGCAGACCGACCACTCACCACCAGCGCGCAATGTTTATTTTCAGCAACACGATTATACAGATCAAAAATCGCCTCTTCCCAAACGGGATGGCCTGCGATGTCGTCCACATCATCAATGCAAATCAAATCAAGTTGTTCCAAACCTTCTAATAGCGCCGTCGAAATACTCGCATGGATCCCAAGTGGCAGATAAAAGCTGCGGCGGTCGAGCTCATTCGCATGGGCACAGGCGGCATGCATTAAGTGAGTACGTCCCGATTTTACGGGTCCCCAAACATAGATAGCCGCTTCACCATGCCCCTCAGCATTAGCGCGCAGCTTTTGAATAAGTTCATCATTACCCGCTGCAGGATAATAACTATTAAAAGTTTCATCGTCTGGCAGATAAACCGGCAATGAAAGTTGTAGCGGTGAGTTTAATGGCACTCGTACGTCTCAATATCAATAAATTATCAACCCCACGCGACTGGGTAGAGTATTTCCCAGCCTCTACGAGGGAAGTTTAAGGTAACCGCCATTGATAGACAGTTTTACCTGCAGGGCTCGCACTGGCGGAAAACTCTCCAGGAGCGACCACCGAAATTCTCGGCTCTAAACTTAATAAGCGCTCAAAGTCTGTCTGTGAGCCAAATAGATCTAACGAAAAAGTCACAGTGTTACCTTGAATGCGCGACAAAGTCGCATTCTTAACCGCACTCAGTTGTTTTAAATACTTTTCTACCTCGACAACTTGTGCCATTTTATCAATGTTCACAAAGGTCACACTGGCGCCAACCTGCTCACCAGAATCCGCAATAGCATACTTAGTAAAATAGTAATCCCCTAGGGCAGCCATCATCGCTGTGATCGCCTGCGCACTATTTTCGGCACTGCCATTAAAACTAAACAATGGTGGCGTTAATGAATCAATCGTAGTTTTAGAATACAGATTTAAGCGATAACGCACCTGGTTCCCTGCTGGCTCAATGGCAACAAGCGCTAAGAAATCAGCTTGATAACGTCCAGAGACACTGGCCACTATATCTGCAAACATGCCTTTGACATCGTTCGGGTTAATCCCCATGAGTTCATCAAGATCGAGGATAGGCAATAGCACAGGTATCCCACGTTCATCAGAGAAAGAGCTAAACGCCTGACGCTCGGTCGATGTGGAAGAATCACTTAATAGAATGGTGTCACCTTCACCGGGCATCGCCACCCAAAACAGGGTCAATGGACGCTGGGTGCCCCATACAGGGAGTTGTGCTTGACGCAACAAGGACACAATTCGTCTATGCTCGAAATTTGCTTTCAGCAGCAATTGACCATTTTGTTCAACATAACCAAATTGACTTAGCAAAGCATCAGGATTGGCCAACTGCGATTGAATGACGCTATTGTCCAAAGAACGGGCCGTCCCCGTGTTTTTAATGATCACTTTTTCTAAAGCGGTTTTCAGCGCACTATTACGCTCTGGAACCGCACGGGAAGTGACCGGTACATCGGCCTCATCTAATTTACTCACTTCAACAGCTTGCAGGCTATTAACGGTAAACAGGCAGTATAAAAACGCGACTAAGCTTGGCTTTAATAGAAATTTCAGCATCTTTGGGTAGTTGAAGTAACATCAGATAGTGCAAATTGTACCATAGTTCGCGCCTTTAGCGAGTCTTAGCCTTATTCGATACTCTGAATAAGGATCGCTACTCTGACAAGCCATAAAACAGTGATCGCCACCCGCAAATACATCATTTAATAAAGATCATATTGCAACAAACTGTTATCATCTCGCGGTTTACCCTAAATTTACGAGAATAATAAATGAGACGACTTGCTATTCCATTGCAGGGCGCACAAATGCTGTTTGTCGCATTTGGCGCCCTAGTACTGATGCCACTGTTAACTGGGCTCGACACCAGTGTTGCACTCTTTACCGCAGGTATTGGTACCCTACTATTTCAATTAATCACTAAACGCCAAGTGCCTATTTTTCTGGCTTCCTCCTTCGCTTTTATCGCCCCGATTCTTTACGGGGTACAAACTTGGGGGATCCCATCAACCATGGGCGGTATCATGGCCGCAGGCGCGGTCTATGTATGCCTAGGCGCCTTAGTTAAAGTACGCGGCACTGACTTTATTCATCGGCTGTTACCACCTGTAGTTGTAGGACCCGTCATCATTATCATTGGCCTGGGCTTAGCACCTGTTGCCGTGAATATGGCGCTGGGCAAAAGTGGCGACGGCAGTCTAACCTTAGTCGCAACCAATACGGCATTAATCATTTCGCTTGTATCCCTTTGTACCACCATTGCCGTAGCGATTTTTGCTAAAGGGTTACTCAAGGTGATGCCCATTCTTGCTGGCATTATCGTTGGCTACAGCCTGAGTCTAGCATTTGGTATCGTCGATTTTGCGGTAGTCACTGCAGCAAGTTGGATCGCCATTCCAAAATTTGTCGCCCCCGAATTTAACTGGCATGCGATTGCGTTTATGATCCCTGTAGCCATTGCTCCTGCGGTTGAACATATCGGTGACATCTTGGCTATTTCCAATGTCACTGGTAAGGATTTTATGAAAAAACCGGGCCTGCACCGCACCTTAACGGGTGACGGCGTAGCAACAATCGCCGCAGCAGCCTTCGGTGGTCCACCAAACACCACCTATTCAGAAGTCACAGGTGCAGTCACTTTAACCCGTAACTTCGACCCAAGGATCATGACATGGACAGCCATCACTGCCATTACCTTGGCGTTTGTAGGTAAATTAGGGGCACTGATGCAAACTATCCCCGTTCCAGTTATGGGCGGCATTATGTGTTTGTTATTTGGTTCAATTGCCGCTGTAGGATTAAATACCTTAATCCGTAATCACGTGGACTTATCCGAGCCGCGTAACTTAAGCATTGTCGGTGTCACCTTAGTCTTCGGTATTGGCGGTATGGCCTTTGGTATTGGTTCTTTTAGCCTTACAGGCATTAGTCTTTGCGGGATTGTCGCCATTACCATGAATCTGCTATTACCTGCGAGCAAACACCACGATCGAGATGCGGCATCACACTAAGTGCAGCCCTTCAATTCCTGACTCAGTAGGAATATGGCAATAAAAAAGCCGCTAAGTTATTCACTTAGCGGCTTTTTGTTATTCTTCTCGCTCTGTGACGAGTAATTACTCTGCGGTTTTGTACTTTTCTGCGGTCGCTTTGATTAATGGCTGTAATTCGCCTTTTTGGTACATATCAACCACGATATCACAGCCACCAATCAGCTCGCCTTCAATCCACAGTTGTGGGAAGGTTGGCCAGTTTGCATACTTAGGTAATTCAGCACGAATATCTGGGTGCTGGAGAATATCCACAAACGCAAACTGCTCGCCGCAGTTAATCATGATTTGGGCTACCTGAGATGAAAAACCACAGCTAGGTAATTTAGGAGAACCCTTCATATATACAATGATTGGGTTTTCAGCGATCTGCTGTTTAATTTTCTCTACTGTTTCCATTTTAATTCCTAAGTATGATGACATTGACTCAATGCTGGCTATTGTACGACAGCTAAGCACAGAACAAAATCCCACAGTTTGTAAGGTTATGGCCTGCAATTAGTTTTTCGATGACGCCTATCTAATCAATTAGCCAAACAATGATTCACATCACAAATTTTATCGGTACAATAGTGTCCAGTGAGCACGTTTAAAAAACGATAACCTAAGACCATGGAGAGATACTAATGGCTTTCGAATTACCCGCATTACCATATGCAAAGAACGCACTAGAACCACACATTTCTCAAGAAACCATTGAATACCACTACGGCAAGCATCACAACACCTACGTTGTTAAGCTAAACGGTTTAATCGAAGGAACCGATTTCGCAGGCAAATCTTTAGAAGAAATCATCAAAACTTCTACTGGTGGCGTATTTAACAACGCAGCTCAAGTTTGGAACCACACTTTCTACTGGAACTGCTTAGCGCCTAACGCTGGCGGTGAGCCAACTGGCCCTGTGGCTGATGCCATCAACGCGGCTTTCGGCTCATTCGACGCATTCAAAGCACAATTTACCGATTCTGCGGTAAACAACTTTGGTAGCGCTTGGACTTGGTTAGTGAAAAAAGCCGATGGCACTGTTGCTATCGTTAACACTAGCAATGCAGCAACACCTCTGACTGACAGCACTGTGACACCAATCCTGACTGTTGACGTGTGGGAACACGCTTACTACATCGATTACCGCAACGTACGTCCTGACTACTTGGCCCACTTCTGGCAATTAGTTAACTGGGACTTCGTGAACCAAAACTTCGCGGGTTAATCGTCTCTCAGCGATCCATAAAAAGAGCCCAAGTGGCTCTTTTTTATTACCTCAAAAATCATTCATCTTCGACTTCCCGTTAAACTTCACCTGATAACTACAAGTGCAATAATTGCAATTGCAATCATTTGTTATTGTTTTTATTTGATATTTTTTTGACACAGCAAGCAAGTTTGTGTCTAAGATTAATGTAGGAAGCTGAAAAATCAGTTATCCCTTCCATAACATCACTGGCGTTTCAGGGGGTTTATATGGGCATTTTCGAGCATTACCAAAAGCGCTACGAACAAAAACTCGATGAAGAATACACTTTGCAGGAATTTCTGGATATCTGTAAAGAAGATCGCAGTGCTTATATGTCAGCATCTGAGCGATTACTGCTCGCCATCGGTGATGCTGAAATTATCGATACAGCTAAAAATCCAACCCTAAGCCGTATCTTTTCGAATCGTCTCATCTCACGCTATCCCGCATTTAAAGACTTTTACGGTATGGAAGATGCGATTGAGCAAATCGTTGCCTACCTAAAACACTCAGCCCAAGGCTTAGAAGAATCTAAGCAAATTTTATACTTACTCGGCCCAGTGGGTGGCGGTAAGTCATCACTGGCAGAAAAACTTAAATCATTGATGCAAAAAGTGCCCATTTATATTCTGAGCGCTAATGGGGTAAGAAGCCCAGTGAATGATCATCCCTTCTGTCTCTTCGATGTGGACGAAGATGGTCAACTATTGCGGGATGAATTCAATATTCCCAGCCGTTATCTCAAAACCATCATGTCACCTTGGGCGGTGAAACGTCTGCACGAGTTTGGCGGCGATATTTCAAAATTCCGTGTGGTCAAGGTCTACCCCTCTATTCTCGACCAATTGGCGATTGCCAAAACCGAGCCTGGGGATGAAAACAACCAAGATATTTCTTCCTTGGTGGGTAAGGTCGATATTCGTCAGCTAGAACATTTCTCGCAAGACGATGCCGATGCCTATGCCTACTCCGGCGCATTATGCCGCGCTAACCAAGGGATAATGGAGTTTGTGGAAATG
The DNA here is from genome assembly GCF_023475945.1 of Shewanella sp. 8A. Taxonomy (NCBI): domain Bacteria; kingdom Pseudomonadati; phylum Pseudomonadota; class Gammaproteobacteria; order Alteromonadales; family Shewanellaceae; genus Shewanella; species Shewanella sp. 8A. The sequence continues at coordinate 30,764 of NZ_JAMDJP010000028.1, read as the reverse complement.
TTTAAGGCGCCAATTAAGGTGCTACATCCACTGCTAACCGCGACGCAAGAAGGTAACTATAACGGCACGGAAGGCTTGTCTGCCCTGCCCTATAGCGGGATTATTTTGGCACACTCTAACGAGTCAGAATGGTCAACCTTCAAAAATAACAAGAACAACGAAGCCTTCCTCGACAGGGTTTATATTGTCAAAGTGCCCTATTGTCTACGGGTATCAGAAGAACTGCAGATTTACAAAAAGCTCATACAAAATTCCGAGCTATCTCAAGCACCTTGCGCCCCCGGAACCATAGAAACCCTAGCGCAATTTAGCGTACTATCAAGGCTCAAAGTCCCAGAAAACTCTTCTATCTACTCGAAAATGCGAGTTTATGATGGTGAGAGCTTAAAAGATACTGATCCTAAAGCAAAATCCTACCAAGAATATCGCGATTATGCAGGCGTCGATGAGGGAATGAACGGCCTTTCTACTCGTTTTGCCTTTAAGATCCTGTCACGGGTATTTAACTTTGACCATTCCGAAATTGCCGCTAATCCAGTGCATTTATTCTATGTGCTTGAACGGCAAATTGAGCAGGAGCAATTCCCTAGCGATACCGCCGAACGTTATTTAGAGTTTTTAAAAGGCTACTTAATTCCTAAATATGTCGAATTTATCGGTAAAGAAATCCAAACCGCCTATTTAGAGTCCTACTCTGAATACGGCCAAAATATCTTCGACCGTTATGTCACCTATGCCGATTTTTGGATTCAGGATCAAGAATATCGGGATCCAGAAACGGGCCAGTTGTTTGACCGCGCCGCACTGAATGCCGAACTTGAAAAAATCGAAAAACCTGCGGGCATCAGTAATCCAAAAGATTTCCGTAACGAAATTGTCAACTTTGTCCTGCGCGCTCGCGCAAGTCATGAGGGCCATAACCCACTGTGGACCAGCTATGAAAAACTACGCACTGTGATCGAGAAGAAAATGTTCTCGAATACAGAGGACTTACTGCCAGTTATTTCCTTTAACGCCAAAACCTCGACTGACGATCAACGTAAACACGATGATTTTGTCAATCGAATGATGGAGAAAGGCTATATCAAAAAACAAGTCAGACTCCTGTCTGAGTGGTATTTACGGGTTCGTAAATCCTCTTAACTTGCGCTCACTAAAAACGAGGCTTTGGTGTTGCCAAAGCCTTCGCTGGGGTTTGGGAGGTGCATATGGCGAACTTTATCGATAGACGGTTGAATGCGAAAGGAAAAAGCACAGTCAACCGCCAACGCTTTATCAACCGATATAAGCAACAAATCAAAAAAGCCGTCAGCGATGCCGTCACGCGTCGCAGTGTAACGGATGTAGATAAAGGTGAAAAAATCAGTATTCCCACACGGGATATCAGTGAACCTATGTTCCATCAAGGTAAAGGAGGCGTAAGAGACAGAGTTCACCCAGGGAATGACCAATTCACCCGTGGCGATAAAATTGACAGACCACCGGGAGGTGCTGGCGGCGGAGCGGGTAAAGGTGATGCCTCCGATTCAGGTGAAGGTAATGATGACTTTGCATTTGAAATCTCAAAGGATGAATACCTTGAGTTGTTATTTGAAGATTTAGAGCTACCGAATCTACAAAAAAACCGTCTCAACAAGCTCGTTGAGTATCAAATCTACCGTGCGGGATTCACCAATGATGGGGTGCCTGCCAATATCAATATTGTGCGCTCACTGCGTTCATCCTTGGCGCGCCGTATCGCCATGTCGGCGAGTAAAAAGAAATTGCTCAAAGAGTTGGAACAGGAACTGGCAGAGCTTGAAAATATACCTGGAACAAAAGCTGAGCTGGTTTTGGATTTAAAAGCACAAATTGAGGAGTTAAAGCAGAAGATTGCTAAAGTACCGTTTATCGATACCTTTGACTTACGCTTCAACAACTTTGCAAGGCGCGAGGTGCCCTCAAGCCAAGCGGTCATGTTCTGCTTAATGGACGTGTCAGGCTCGATGGATCAAGCGACAAAAGATATGGCGAAACGTTTCTATATCTTGCTGTACTTGTTCCTCACTCGTACCTACAAAAACCTCGAGGTGGTCTATATCCGTCACCATACCCAAGCGAAGGAAGTAGACGAACATGAGTTCTTCTATTCCCAGGAAACTGGCGGCACCATAGTGTCGAGCGCCTTGAAATTAATGCACGAAATTCAACAGGCGCGTTACCCTGCCAATGAGTGGAATATTTACGCCGCGCAAGCATCCGACGGCGACAATTGGGCCGACGATTCACCAACCTGTAGACAATGGTTAGAACAAAAAATATTGCCACTGGTGCGCTATTACAGCTATATCGAAATCACCAATCGTGCCCATCAAACCCTGTGGCGTGAATACGAATCCCTAAAACAACACTACGACAACATAGCGGTACAACATATTCGTCAAGCCGAAGATATCTACCCTGTCTTTAGAGAATTATTTAAAAAACAGGCGGTTTAAGGGGGCTCTATGGGGATTAAAGAAGCAAAAACACGTACAGCCTTAAGCGATGGTCCAGACGGGAGCTTTGAGCTGCTACAAAGTTATTTAAAGGAAATTGAACGGGTGGCAGCAATTTACAAATTAAACGCCTATCCGAATCAAATCGAAATCATCACCGCAGAGCAGATGATGGATGCCTATGCCGGTATTGGGATGCCCATAGGCTATACCCATTGGTCCTTTGGCAAACGCTTTATTGAGACCGAACAAGGCTACAAACGTGGGCAAATGGGGCTCGCCTACGAAATCGTGATCAACTCCAACCCTTGCATCGCCTATCTCATGGAAGAAAACACCATTACAATGCAAGCATTAGTGATGGCGCACGCCTGTTTTGGACATAATAGTTTTTTTAAAAACAATTACCTATTTAAAACCTGGACCGATGCGAGTTCGATTATCGACTATTTGGTGTTCGCTAAAAACTATATCAGCGATTGCGAGCAAAAATACGGTGTCGAGCAAGTTGAAAGCGTGATTGACTCCTGCCACGCCTTAATGAACTATGGCGTTGATAGATATAAACGTCCTGCTGAAATCTCTTTTAGGGAAGAACAAGCGAGGCAAAAAGATCGCGAGGCCTACCTGCAAAGCCAAGTGAACGATTTGTGGCGCACTATTCCCACCCATCAACAGCAGCAACCGTCGACCACTAAGCGCCGTTTTCCCGCCGAGCCGCAGGAAAACATTCTTTATTTTATTGAAAAAAATGCGCCATTGCTGGAGTCATGGCAGCGGGAAATTATCCGGATCGTACGCAAAATGGCACAATATTTTTATCCGCAAAAACAAACACAAGTCATGAATGAGGGGTGGGCAACCTTTTGGCACTACACTATTTTGAATCATTTATACGATGATGGTGTTGTCACTGACCGCTTTATGATGGAGTTTTTGCAAAGTCATACGGGCGTCGTAGCGCAGCCTGAATATAACAGCCGATACTACAGCGGTATCAATCCCTATGCCCTAGGGTTTGCGATGTTTACCGATATTAGGCGCATCTGTGAGGCTCCGACTGATGAAGACAAAGCCTGGTTTCCGGATATTGCGGGGAGTAATTGGCTCGAAACCCTACACTTTGCGATGCAGAACTTTAAGGATGAGAGTTTTATCAGCCAATACCTGTCACCAAGAGTGATCCGTCAATTCAAGCTTTTTGGCATCCATGATGATGAAAAACGTAACTATTTATCCGTATCCGCCATCCACGATGAACAGGGCTATCAAGATATTCGTAATTTATTATCGCAGCAGTACAATTTGTCTAATATTGAACCCAATATTCAAGTGCATAATGTTGAAATAAACGGCGACAGATCCCTTACGCTAAGGTATGTTCCCAACAAAGATATCCCGCTTGCTAATAGCTACAAAGAAGTGCTCAAGCATCTGCACCGTCTTTGGGGTTTTAGTGTTAGCCTTGAACAAGCCAACGCTGATAATAGCATTACATTATTAGCTACATGCCCTGAGCAGCCCAAAGCGGACTGATAATCCGTGGTAAGACAACATACAAAAAAGCCGTTTTAGCGAAAACGGCTTTCATATTTTATTTGACCTGATGTTAACAAGCACCCAGATAGTGAATGCTCAGCGTCAGCTACGAATGCGAATCCTGTTGAGCAATTGAAGACGGCATATCATCACGCAATTGCAGCCACATTTTGCCACTATTGATCCCATAGGTACGCATTAATGCAGGCACATCGAGATAGTTTTTCGCTTTCGCTAACAGTTCTAACTCTTTATAAAAATTAAGTGCCAACTGACGAGCCTCTGGACTACTAAAATAGTAACGCCCAACTCGACTGTATAGTCCCTTAAAGCCATTCAAGATCAATACATAAAGCGGATTACCCGATGAGAACGCTAACGTATGATGCAACAGATAATCATACTCGGCAAAGGATTCAGCGGTATCCTCTAACTGATGGATTTTAGCCAATACTTCCATCGCAGTATCAGGGCTGTTGCGCAGTGCGCCACGGAAATAAATTGCACTCACATTGGTACGAGCAGAGAGTAATTGGTCCACTAGTACAGGGAAGCCCTCAGGGTTGAGATCTGCAATCGTCTCAAGAATATTCAGACCCGAAGTTTCCCAAAAATTATTGACACGAGTCGGCTTGCCATGTTGAATTTTCAACCAACCATCACGCGCTAAACGCTGTAACACCTCACGCAACGTCGTCCGGGTCACGCCGATCAATTCAGAAAGCTCACGTTCAGCCGGTAAAATGGACCCTGGAGGAAACTTATTTTCCCAAATCGATCTTACAATATACTTCTCTGCAAAACTTGCAGGTCCTTTGGCATTGATAATCATCAGCCCACTTATCCAGTTGTTGTGCTTTAATAATGGTCACTGATCATACCAGAGCGGTAAAAAATGGAAACCATTGACTGAAACTCCCCGCTTCATCAGCGTACAATTGTCACAAAAATGTTTAATAAATCGACACAAATCAATAGCAATTGTACCAATTTTGCCGATTAGCTCCGCTTTTTGAAATCTGGGTTTGAGTAACTCGTTACATTAGCATTCTCTTTAGGCTAGACTGAATCCTAAAACATATGTCACTAACAATAACTTGTGAAATTTAAAACATAATTAGAAGAGAGGATGCCATGCCGATGACAATGAGTCAGGCGTTTATTGGAAACTTCTTAGGTAACTCACCTAAGTGGTACAAGATCGCAATACTGTCGTTTTTAATAATCAATCCAATACTCTTTTTCTATGTCAGTCCCTTTGTGGCTGGTTGGGTATTAGTGCTTGAATTTATTTTCACCCTAGCAATGGCGTTAAAATGCTATCCATTACAACCCGGCGGTTTGTTAGCCATCGAAGCGGTTGCAATTGGCATGACTTCAGCCAGTCAAGTGCTACACGAAATTGAAGCTAACCTTGAAGTGTTATTATTGCTAGTGTTCATGGTGGCTGGCATTTACTTCATGAAGCAACTGCTGCTATTCGTGTTTACTAAGATGATCACCAAAGTCCGATCTAAAATCTTAGTGTCTTTAATGTTTTGTTTAGCTTCAGCATTCCTATCCGCCTTTTTAGATGCTTTAACCGTTATTGCAGTAATTATTACCGTTGCTGTGGGCTTTTACTCTATTTACCACAAAGTTGCCTCGGGTAAAGATTTCTCTGCCGATCATGACCATACCTCAGAAGATAAAAACGAGGAAGGTGATGCCCAACTCAACGAAGCTGAGCTGGAGTCTTTCCGTGGCTTCTTACGTAACCTATTGATGCACGCAGGCGTTGGTACCGCATTAGGTGGCGTGTGTACTATGGTTGGCGAGCCTCAAAACTTAATTATTGCCGCCCAAGCTAACTGGCAGTTTGGTGAGTTTGCAATTCGTATGTCACCAGTTACCGTGCCGGTCCTGATTGCTGGTATCTTAACCTGCTACTTAGTCGAAAAATTCCGTATCTTTGGATACGGTGCGCAATTACCTGATGCTGTTCATAAAATCCTCTGTGACTATGCAGCCTATGAAGATGCACGTCGTACCAATAAAGATAAAATGAAGCTTATTGTTCAAGCCATTATTGGGGTTTGGTTGATTGCAGGTCTTGCGTTACATTTAGCCTCTGTAGGCTTGATTGGTTTATCCGTGATTATTTTAGCCACTGCGTTTAACGGTATTACCGATGAACATGCCCTAGGAAAAGCCTTCGAAGAAGCTCTCCCCTTTACGGCACTGTTAGCGGTATTCTTTGCCGTGGTCGCAGTGATTATTGATCAACAACTATTTGCTCCCGTGATCCAATGGGCGCTGAACCACGAAGGTAATACCCAATTAGTGATTTTCTATATTGCTAACGGTTTACTCTCTATGGTCAGTGATAACGTGTTTGTGGGGACGGTCTACATTAACGAAGTCAAAGCGGCTTTGATTAATGGTCAAATTACCCGCGATCAATTCGACCTGTTGGCTGTGGCAATTAACACTGGAACTAACTTGCCTTCAGTTGCAACACCCAATGGTCAAGCTGCATTCCTGTTCTTACTGACATCAGCACTTGCACCACTCATCCGCTTGTCCTACGGCAGAATGGTATGGATGGCATTGCCTTACACGATCGTCCTATCGGTTGTGGGTGTAATGGCGATTCAAATGGGTTTCTTAGAGCAAATGACGCAGTATTTCTATGATTCCCATGCGATTTTGCACCACAGTGTTAAGGAAGCCTTAGCGCCTGCGGCAGCTCACTAACATAAATATCAGAGTTGACTGAACTTTATGAGTTCAGTACAGTCAAACAAACGCCCTATCTTCAAGGGCGTTTTTTGTTGATACGGAGTTCACTTTTGACAGCATTCACTCGCTTTGCCCATTCCCGTGCATCTTGGTTTATTCTGACAGGCTCTGCGATTGTCCTTGAAGCGGCCGCTTTATATTTTCAATACGTGATGAAATTAGATCCCTGTGTGATGTGTATCTACCAAAGACTCGCTGTATTCGGTATTTTGGCTGCAGGACTTGTGGGAATGACGGTGCCAAAGTACCGTATCGTTCGAATTTTGGGAGCACTGGGTTGGGCAATAAGCGCAACATGGGGCCTAAAGCTAGCATTAGCCTTAGTGGATATGCAAAACAATCCCTCACCGTTTTCTACCTGCTCGTTTTTACCCGAATTTCCAGCCTGGATGCCACTGCATGAATGGTTTCCTGCCATCATGATGCCGACGGGTATGTGTACCGATGTGCCATGGCAATTTATGGGAGTGACAATGGCCGAATGGATGGTCGTTGCCTTTAGTGGTTATCTAGTGATGTTATTACTGTTTATTGTGCCAATTCTCAGCGGCTCAAATAAACCGTCACTCTATAAATAAGTTTCAATAGGCAGACTTAAGGTCTGCCTTATTTTTATGCCTCTCCATTTATAACTTTAGTTAGTGTTATGACTTAACTTTGATTTAAGCCAATGGCAATTAGATCAAAAAAAGCTAAACTGGCTCAATGATCGCGGCATTTGGACCCCGTATAACATGGATAAACGGCCTATCATTGCGCCACAAGCCTCGTTAACCCAATGGCAAAAAAGCCTGCCGTTTAAGCTCAGCTTGCTCCAACTCATCATCGCCAGCATACTGATTTTCAGTACTGCTTGGGTCATCCTTAATATCCAGACCCAACAAATCAGTGAGCAACAGACGTTGCTTAATCAGAATCACGGGCAAATAATTATTGCTAAACTGCAGGAGATGACCTCACAAGTCGAAAATCAAGTGAATGCGATTAGTCAAATCGCCATGCTCTACCGCCATGAACCTGAACAGCTCAGTAAAAGTATTCCCGTTTTACTTTCGATAGAAAGTCAAAAAGACATCATCTCTGGTGGCGGTATTTGGCCTGAGCCAGGCGCATTTAATCGGCAAAAGTTCCGTGACAGCTTGTTTTGGGCGCACAATATTCGCGGTGAGTTGGTAGCGATAGACAGCTACAACAGTGATAACTTCCCAAGTTATCATACTGAAGAATGGTATCGACCAACCCGTTTTTTCCCCGCGGGTAAAGTCTTTTGGTCTAAATCCTATGTCGATCCCACAACCCATGAACCTATGGTTACCGCATCAAGCGCCATGTGGGTAGATCATCAATTTATCGGTGCAGCTACCACGGATATTAGTCTAGAAAAACTCAACCAGCTGTTACGCAATGCCATGTTGGATGTCAGTGGCTATGTCGTGGCTATTGACCATCAAAATCAAATACTGGCTTTTCCTAATCGTGATAATACACGCCAATCTCAGTCTGATACGACACACCATTTAATGAGCTTTGATGCGTTAGCTAAAGTAGAGCACGCTTTTACTCCTATAGCATCAGCGCTTCAGTTGGCAGATCGCAGTTTTATCGACCAAGCTATTGCTGAGCGCGTTTTTACTCAAGAGCAAATGGATAATCTCACTCGATTAAGCAGCGATAATGAGCGAGAAATGCTCTCTGCAATTGTGAATGACAACGCGAAAAACCATTTCACAACACCCCGACGTATCGCTTCAATCGCATTGACAATGGATCCTGTCCTAAAGGCGCCTTCACTCGTTTCTGTTTTTCTTATGCCCCATACTTATTGGAAAATTTTAGTCGTCACACCAGTCGCGCCGTTACAAGACACCGCTAAAAAACTGATTGAAAAAGTGGGGCTTTCTTTAGTCGCAATCCAAATGCTAGGCCTTATATCCTTGTTCATACTGCAACATAGGCTAATCATGGCTCCTATAATGGAAATGGTCAGAGCGCTTAAACGCAATGACTCTGCCTCCATCGAACTCAAAGCCAAAGAGCGCCATGACGAAGTCGGATTACTCGCAAAGACTTTTTTATCGCGTACTCAACAGCTTGAAATCGCTATGGCGAGTTTAGATGCCAGCAATCTCGCACTGGAACAACAGTTACTTAGTCAACAACATGTTCAACAGGAATTGAATCGACATAAGGAACAATTAAGATCTTTATTAGACTTTGCATCTACCATCATTTATATCAAAGACTTAAATGGCAGATACACCTTGGTCAATCATAAATATTGTGAAGTACTCGGTATCGAACGGCGAAAAATTATCGGTGCCATGGATTTTGAACTCTTCCCAGCTCCTCTCGCTCAACTCTACCAACAGAACGATCAACGGGTAAACCATCGCCACGATGCTCTGCATTTTGAAGAGCCAATACCAACTCCCCGTGGTGAAATTATTTACCAGATGACTAAGTTTGATATCCGAGATGATGAAGATAATTCTATTGGCGTTGGTGCAATTGGCTTTAATGTGGATCTCAAAAAGCGCCAAGAGAAAGCACAAGAAAAACTGCTAGAACAACAACAGCAACAAATGAAGGAACAGCAACATCAAACTCAGTTAGCCCAGCAAGAACTCGCCTTAATGAGGGAGCAGATAGGTGAGCTCAATCATGAAATTACACAGCAAATCCAGCTCAACCTCAATAAACAGCAAAGTCTAAAACTCATGCAGCACTTCCTCGCCGAAGTGATTAATCAAATGATGCAAGAGCAGGATCGCCTCCTCGCTCAAGTATGTCAGATTCGTCAAGGTGAATATGTCGACCAGTCTGCTAAAGCGGTGCATCTCATGAGTCAACAGGCCGTAAGATTAAGACAAATATCGCAGCTATTTACTGATCAACATAGTGAAATACGACCGCTCCATTTAGCGCAGTTTCTCCAACATTTGCTCAGCCTATTACAGCCACAATTACTCAAAGCACAGGTGAAAGTAAATCTTAACTGCGATGAACTATTAATTATCGATGGTAATGCTTGGCAATATTTGCAGTTTTTCTATCGATTGCTTAATAACACTCTACAACACGCATTTAAAGAGCATCATCAACATCGCGAAATACTGTTGCAACTCGATAAACGAGGTAATGAATTACATATACTGCTACAGGATAATGGTGTGGGGATCTCGACAGCTCATCTTGAGCAACTCAGGCATGACATACTTCAAAGACAATGCACAGGAACGCTATCCTGCCTCAATTTGTGGATAAAATATGAGTTAAATGGCGAGCTAATCGTAAACAGCGAACTCAATCTAGGCACTCAAATCGAGTGCTATTGGCCGTTGGCTACGGTGTAACAGCTCTTTGCCGCCCGGCTCTATGCTTTACAAATTAAGCATCAACAATCCGAGCAGTTACTCTCTGTTACAGTGCAATCACTTTGTCGTCGTCTAGCCATTCCTTAGCCAGTACACGCTCATTTTCGCCAAAGACTTTAACCGGACAAGGCAACATAAAAGCTAACGTATTGACCATAGTCCCAAGCATTTGCGTATCCGCAATCATCACTACCCGCGCGAAATCACTGAAATGGAACACACTGAGTAAAGCATCGTCCCAAAGTGCTCCAACTGTAACACCCATAAAATCAGCACTAAATTCATACCATAAACGAATACAAGCATGATCCAATAACTTAGCTTCAATGGCCGGAAACAAAATGGTTTCAATATCCTGATGCGTTACCTGACCGGAAACAGCAATGGTTAATAAATCATCGGCATAGCTAGGACATATGGTTAACATTATGCATCTCCCTTCGTATATCACCCAAAAATATCGTTATAGAGTAAAGATATACCCTGTAAGCAAAGATGCTTAAACAACTGGTGATTTTTCTACGGCTCGGAAAGCAAAATAAGCAGAGTGATAGCTTATCTCCCCTAACCACATAGGCTTTTGTGCGAATATCGACAGAAAACAGAAAAATGAGCACAAAGGGTTGTTACTAACAACGGCAATCAATCCAGCGTGAAGAGACAAGCCATGATGGAAAAACCAATATGCAATTGCTGAAGGCAAGGAACGGGATTAAAACACGACTTCAATTCCCAAGAGCTAACGATAAGCAATGGGAGTAAGAGTAACCCGATGACTAGCCTCAAACATTAAGCATGGGATTGAAATTTTGCGATCTCTTGATCAAATAAATTTTTGATGAGTCCTGAAAATTCAGTGATAAACAGCGTTTGCTCAGGTGTTGCCCTATGATTGGCTACAGAGGCGAGAATTTCCTCGAGATCATACACAATGGCATCGACCTCACGGATAATGGTATTACGCTCACTAAAGGAGAGTGACGGATTTTGACCACAGACCATAATAATCTGCGCGGATAATTGTTCCTCAAACAATTCCATCACAGTATCGTCGGACACATTTTGGGTATCAGGCGTTTCGAACAAGCCAAGATGCTCAGTCAAATACTGGATTAAATGCATGTAACCGTCTTTATCTGTGACCATTTTTAACCCTTAAAACAACTAAATCGAGCGCCATTAAGGACACTGTTAACATCTAAAAAGCCTCAACATCCACCCATTAAGTGGTCAGTATGAGCATTATACGTCAGCCACCTCATAACCTTATCTTAAATACAACAGCTGACGTATTGATCTAAACCAATCTTATTGTTGTTACTGAGTTAAGGTTAGTACAAACGACACCGGAACGGCTTGGCTAATACTAGATAAACCTGCAATATCACGCAACTTATCAACCCCAGCAACCAAGCCAAATTCATTGGCATTGATAATTATCGGCTGAAAACTACTAACCATCAGTTTATTATCAGATACTTTGGTCAAAATTACCGAAAAAGTTTTTGTTTGCTGTTTTCCATGCAGGGCAATTTTGCCCTCGATGTCAACAACCTTTGACTCATCCACGGCAAGCGCTTTGAGCATTTGACTATCGACTTGGGCACTCAAGTTAAGTTCAGGATACAGTGACACTTCAAACAATAAGTGCTGCATACGCTCATCACGCACATCAATACCCGTTGCTACGCTTATCAGCGGAATTGTTAGCTCAAATTGGCCAGTATCCTTCAGAGTACCTTTTAGCTGCTTAAAATGATGAACCTCAGCAATATCCCCCTTTTTTACCGACACGAAACTGACCCTAGAATCCTGCTCAATCACTTGCCATTGGGCAACGGAGCTGAAGCTGATCAACGTCGATAATGCCGCGATTCCTATCCATTTATTCATCGTATCCATCCTCAATTGTGAGTTGTAAGACCCAGCAGCAGCTCCTTGTTATGAAGTACAAAGCTGCCCAGCACTTAGCAAACCGTGACAAAGATCACCTAAGCTTCACTAAAGATACTCTTTTTATTGATTAGCGACCAGTGAACTATCATTTAACCCGCACAAGCCATTTGTCTAAACTATTGGCAAAAGCCTGCTTATCGGCCGCAGACAAAGTATCAGGTCCACCTGTATGTACACCCGATGAACGTAAATCTTCCATAAAATCACGCATCGTAAGCTTTTGGCGAATATTGTCAGTGGTGTAGAGTTCACCGCGGGGGTTGAGCGCCAGCGCGCCCTTTTCGATCACTTGCGCCGCCAACGGGATATCGGCAGTGATGACTAAATGTGTGGCCTCAACATGGTCGACAATGTATTGATCCGCCACATCAAAGCCTGAGCCAACACGCACTTGACTGATATACGGTGACGGTGGCACCCGTAGCATTTGGTTCGCCACCAGCACTAGCGGCAGCGCCTTTCGCTCAGCTGCACGAAATAAAATCTCTTTAATTGGGTTTGGGCAAGCATCGGCATCCACCCAAATCTTATACTGTTCCACATTAAGCTCCTAAAGCCATTAGGGTGCTAAACGGTCAATCATCCATTCATCCGCTTGGCGAGTGTAGAGAAAGCGGTCATGCAGGCGATGCTCTCCACCTTGCCAAAACTCAATACTTGACGGCTTAACTAAGTAACCGCCCCAAAAGCTCGGCAATGGTACATCACCCTTAGCAAATTTCGCTTTCATTTCAAAGAACTTACCTTCGAGCACTTGTCTGGCACTCAGTTTGCTCGACTGCTGCGACACCCAAGCGGCAATCTGGCTATCCTTGGGGCGGGTCATAAAGTATTTCAGCACTTCGGCGGTAGAAAGCGGCTGCGCCTCACCGAGAATCGACACTTGGCGTTCAATCGGATGCCAAGGAAAATGTAGACTCACTTTATTATTGGCCGCAATCTGCTGTGCCTTGCGACTGCCCAAGTTAGTGAAGAACACAAATCCCGTTTCATCAAAACGCTTTAACAGTACAATTCGTTGAAAAGGTTGGCCATGTTCATCCACTGTGGCAACACACATCGCGGTAGGATCAGTTAACTGCGCATCTCTGGCTTGTGTCATCCACAATTCAAATAACTGCATCGGGTTTTGGGGTAAATCGGCGCGTCTTAAGCCACCTTTGGTGTATTCACGGCGAATATCACTGAGATCTGTCATAGGTTTTCCTTTTTATAAGCGCACAATGATTGCTATCTGTGCAATCTGCGGATAGATCAAGTTTATCATGGCTCCGCCAGAAAACCGCGCCCAACCAAGATGAACCCTCAACAAAAACGCCTTGCTAAGCAAGGCGTTTTACTCATCAAATCAAACTCGCATTAGGTATTGGCAGCGAGCAGCGCGAGCAATTCGTCTTCGCCAATCACCTTCACGCCAAGCTCCTGCGCTTTGGAAAGCTTAGAACCCGCTGCTTCGCCCGCCACTAAACAATCGGTATTTTTCGATACACTGCCCGCTACTTTGGCGCCTAAGGCCTGTAACTGCGCCTTAGCATCGTTACGGTTGAGTTGATTTAAGGTACCCGTTAACACCCAAGTCTGCCCTTTCAATGGCTGCTCATCGGCACTTGGCGCTGCAATCGCAGGCCAGTTGACACCAGCCGCAATCAAAGCATCGATCACCTCTAGGTTATGGGGCTGAGCAAAGAAATGCGCTACGTGCTGGGCAACGACTTCACCAATATCTTCAACTTGAATGAGTTGCTCAATGGTAGCTACGCGCAGTGCCTCTAGACTACCAAAGTGAGTCGCAAGGTTCGCCGCCGTGGCCTCCCCCACCTCTCGAATGCCTAAGGCATAGAGGAAACGAGGCAAAGTCGTGGTTTTAGCCGCTTCAATCGCCAGCGCGAGATTGGTGGCCGACTTCATTCCCATACGGTCCAGCATAGTCATCATAGAGGCGGTGAGTTTAAATAAGTCCGCCGGGCTTTGAACCAACTCCTTATCAATCAACTGCTCAACAATTTTATCGCCCATGCCGTCGATATCTAATGCCTTGCGGGAGGCAAAATGTTTGATCGCCTCTTTACGCTGGGCCTCACAGAATAAGCCGCCGCTACAACGCGCCACGGCCTCACCTTCTAATCGCTCAACCAAACTGCCACAAACGGGGCAATGTTGTGGGAAGGCAATCGCCTTAGCATCTTCAGGGCGACGCTCTGGCACTATGGCCACAATTTGCGGGATCACATCGCCGGCGCGGCGGATAATCACGGTATCGCCCACCATCACACCTAAACGCTCGATTTCATCGGCATTGTGCAAAGTGGCGTTCGATACCGTCACGCCACCAACGAACACAGGTTTTAGGCGCGCAACAGGAGTCACCGCGCCAGTGCGGCCCACTTGAAAATCTACGCCTTCGAGCAGGGTCATTTCTTCCTGCGCGGGGAATTTATAGGCAATCGCCCAACGGGGTGATTTGGCCACAAACCCTAAGGTTTGCTGCTGGGCGATATCGTTCACCTTCATTACCACACCATCGATTTCAAAGGGTAAATCGCTGCGGCGAGTCAATATATCTTGATAGTAGCCAAACACTTGGCTGAGTTCGTCGCAGACTTTAATCTCGCTACTGACTGGCAGCCCCCAAGATTTAAGTTGCTGCAATTGCTCGTAATGCGTCTTAGCTAACTCGTGGGAAGTCGGCTCCACCACACCTAAGGCGTAGGCATAAAAAGACAGCGCCCGTGACGCGGTAATTTTACTGTCGAGCTGACGTAAGCTGCCCGCTGCCGCATTACGCGGATTCACAAACAGTTTTTCATCCTTTAAGCGTGCACGCTCATTTAGCGCCTCAAATGCCGCCTTGGGCATAAAGGCTTCGCCGCGCACTTCAACCAATTCGGGATAGTTGTCACCACGCAGTTTGAGCGGAATCGACTTAATGGTTTTAACGTTTTCGGTAATATCTTCGCCCACAGTGCCATCGCCCCGGGTCGCAGCGCGCTCAAGCACCCCATTGCGATATAAAATGCTCACCGCCAAACCATCGAGTTTCGGCTCACAGCAAAAACTCACTTGCCCCACTCTGTCGCTGACACGCTTATGAAATGCACTAAAGTCCGCCTCATCGAAGGCATTATCAAGACTTAACATGGGTTTAAGGTGAGTAATTTGTTCAAACTTTGCCAGCGCCATGCCGCCCACTCTTTGGGTAGGCGAATCGGCAGCAACAAACTGAGGATACTCGGCCTCAAGCTGTTTCAGCCGCTGCATTAATCTGTCGTATTCTGAGTCAGTAATGCTTGGCGCATCGTCGACATAGTAACGAATATTGTGTTCATTCAGAGATTGGCAGAGCGCCTGCATCAATGGCTGCGCATTTTCCGACGTAACAGCTTGTGAAAGCAGTTCAGATAGGCGTTTATCGAGTTGAATGTCTTGCATATTCATTATCCAGAATTCTTAAGCATCAAAAAGTTGCAAAAAATGAGGCCGCATTTAGCGGCCCCATCTGTCCATCACCGCGGTCTCGCGGCGGTGCATTAAGCGTTTGCGCGAATGCGGTGTAAATAATCTTGCTTAGTAAACTCGCCCCAAGGTTGGCGCTGACCATCAAGCACAACCGCATCGATATCATCCGCCAATTGGCGCGCCGAGTTAAGCATGATAGAGAAATTCATTAGCGCATCACCGTAGCAAGGTAAAGTCATAAAGAATACCACGCCTTGGGTGCTGAATTGCTCCATATTGTCTGGGTCAAAAACACCAGGTTTTACCATATTAGCAATGGAGAACAACACCTTACCATTACCCGCATTATCCACATGACGATGGAAAATATTCATATCGCCATATTTAAAGTTAAGGGTTAAAAAGCAAGGTAATAATTCGGCACCATTAAGTTGCTGACCTTCTTTTGCCACTACGTGCAGCACTAATACGTCGCGTGGTTCACCTAAATCATCATCGGCCTGTTCAACGGCTTGAGGTTGCTCTTCTTCATACGCCTCTTCATCATCAAACAACGCGGTTTGGGTAGGCATTTGCACTTGGGCACGTTGCTCTTCAGCCGCCTTTTGCGCCACTATCGCCGCATGGGATTGGCCAACGTGAGCTTGATTTAAATGCGCTGTATGGCTTTGCAATACTGGCTCTTGGCGCGATGCTTTAGGGCCGCGGTGTTGCTCTTTCACACTCGGTGATTGCAAATTAAAGTCGGGCTGCGCCATGCTTGGTTCTTGCTTAAACAGTGGTTTAGGTTCAACTTGAACGGGTTCCACTGGTTGCGGTTGTGCTTTGGCTTCTTGCTTTAAATAAGGGTTAAACGCAGGTGCCTCTGGGGTATGAGCTTCATTCGCTTTACGAACTCTGACGGCGCCAATACCATCGGCGTCGAAACCATCGGCATCGATACGCTTGGGGGCAGCCTCGCCACGCTCTGCCTGCTTTTTGTAGAAATTGCCCATCGGACTATCTTTCAATGACTTAGGCTGTTGTCTTCTGATAGACCAAAATCCATGCACCAGCACAGCAACTATGGCTATGGCGCCTAAAACGAACAAAACTAGTTGCAAATCTTCCATTGGTTACCCTGTCTTTCTTCTAGTTATCACGCGTCGGCCATCGCCACCGCTTGCTCTAAATCTACTGCGACTATACGGGATACACCCGGCTCATGCATAGTCACACCGATAAGTTGATCAGCCATCTCCATCGTAATTTTGTTATGGCTGATATAGATAAACTGTACGCTCTGCGACATCTCCTTCAATAATCGGCAGAAACGTTCTACGTTGGCATCGTCTAAGGGCGCATCCACTTCGTCTAACATACAGAAGGGAGCTGGATTCAACCTGAAAATCGCGAATACCAATGATAAAGCCGTTAGGGCTTTTTCACCACCGGAAAGAAGATGGATTGTGCTGTTCTTCTTACCTGGCGGCTGGGCCATGATGGTCACGCCCGTTTCTAATAAATCGTCTTCCGTTAGCGCAAGGTAAGCACGCCCGCCACCAAACACCTTGGGGAACAATCGCCCTAAATCCTCGTTGACCGCATCAAATGTGGCTTTAAAGCGGGTGCGGGTCTCCTTGTCGATTTTACGAATGGCTTCTTCTAGTGTTGCAAGCCCTTTATTGAGATCTTCATCTTGATGATCCAAATAGGATTTTCGCTCACTTTGTTGCTCAAATTCTTCGATCGCCGCGAGGTTTATCGCACCTAAACGGATAATTTTTTGGCGGATCTGATCCAAATCACGCTGCCACTTGTCTGGCTGACCATCGCTAGGCAGTGAATCAATCACCTGAGCAAGCACAATTTGCTGTTCCGCCAGGGCTGCCAACTGGCTGTCAGCCTGCCCTTTTAATCCCTCACGACGTAACTTTAACGTGCTGAGGCTTTGAGTCAAGCCCTCAAGCTTACCAAGCTCTTGTTTTTGCTTTAATCCTATACTGTTTAGCGTTTCAGTGAGCGAACTTTGTTGTGCCCTGAGCGTTTTAAGTGCCTGTTGCTGACTCTGTTGCTGATTGAGTAGCTGCGCCAGTTGTTCACTCAGCTTTGCCGTTTGCTGATCACCCTGCTGTGCGACAACACTGGCAAGTTGGGCTGACAGTGTTTCCTGTGAGTGGACTAATTCACTGACACGTACCCGCTGTAATTCAATTTGTTCTGTGCTCACCGCCATCCGAGTGGTGACCGATTGCAGACTGGCATTGAGACTCGCTAAGCGGCGCTCGGCATCGCTAATTTGTGCCTTTAGCATTTGGTGACGGGCTAAATCCCCTTGGGCTTCAAGGCTTTGTTGTTGCTGTTTCTCAAGGCTTAACGCTAGCGCCTCCGCCAATTCATCCTCTTGTTCCGAAAGCAGCATTAACTGCTCAGCCAGCTCGGCTAACTCATTGCGCGTTCGCGCAACGGTTTCTGCTAGTTGTCCCCGTTTAACTTCGCGCTGCTTGGCCTGGGCCTCTGCGTTATTAAGCTGGGTAGATTTGGTGGCTTTATCGAGCTGTAACTGGTGTAAGCGTTTGATACCTTGGCTTAAGCTGTCACGTACTTGGGTTAATTGCTGCGCCAACGCATCGAGCTTTGACTGCTGTATTACCCGCGCCTGCTCACACTCATTAATCGCTTCGCTTAATTGAGTTTGTTCTTTACTCAGTTGCACTAACGATTGGCTATTGTCTTGTTTGGCAATCAAAAAACCTTTGCCGAGCAGATAACCATCAGCGGTCACTATTCGCTCATCGGCCGCCAAGCTCGCCACTTGTGCTTGTGCGCTGGCCAGATTATCGGCCCATTTAAGTCTCTTAAGCCAAGGGGCAAGGTTCAATTTTGCCCCTAAGATGGGAGAACCATCGAGATGCGCATCCGCCGCCAAGGCTGCATCGGCATAAAACCCTATCTCATTGGCGTCAACGCCCACGGGCAGCGTCATTAATCCCTGCAGCGCCAGCTCTGCCGCGGCTTCCCAGCCATTTTCCACTTGAATACTTTGCCACAGCTGCGGCTTATCACTTAACTCTTCTTGTTTTGCCAGCCATTGTTCAACCAGTTCGAAGCGCGCCCGCATCGAAGTTAAACGCTGCGATAATTGCTCAAACTCACCGCGCGCCAAATCTAACGCGTGAGTATCGGTAGCCAGAGTGGATTCAAACTCTTGATTAATTTCAACTTGTTCAGCTAATGCTTGCTCTAACTGGGTAATCTCGTCATTGAGTGATGCGCTGTTATCTTCAAGGGCATGCTCATTGAGTGAGGCTAACTCTTGCTGTTGTTCTTGATGTAACTGGGTTTTATGGGCATTTAATTGCTGCTGATGCGCCAGTTTGCTGCGGTGTAATTCTAATTGCAGCTTATGCTGAGCGGCGGCCGCCGCCAGCACTCTGGCGCTTTCACTCTGTGCCTCACTGCGCGAAACACTCATCTCCCATTGGACTTGAAGCTCATCGAGCATTTCTTGCTGCAATTCATGTTGCGGCGCAAGTTGGCTAAGCTCTGCCTCCAGCGCTTGAAAACTGGCTTGATAAGCGGCTAATTTGGCTTGGTTTTGGGTGATTTGCTCGCTTAATTGCTCGAGCTGAGTATGTAGCTGGGCGTCGCGCTGCTTTTGGCTCTGTAACTGTTGCTCAAGCTTTGCGATTTCAGTACCCGTTAGATAATAGGCTTCGACCGCCTGCTGCTCTTGCTCGGCTAACTGTGAAAGCGTAACTTGCAGCTCAGTGCTTTCTAGCTCACTCGTTTGCGCTAAGGATTGCGCTGCCGCTTGTTGCAGCTCAAGCGAGCTAATCTGCTCCGATAAACTCGTCATCTGGCTTTGCAGTTCTTGGTAGCGCATCACCAGCAATTCAGCATGGGTTTTACGCTCGGCCTGCTTTAGCTCGCGATATTGTGTTGCGGCTTTAGCCTGCTGACTGAGCTTTTCCAGTTGTTTGGCTAACTCACTGCGAATATCCCCTAAACGCTCTAAGTTTTCACGGGTGTGACGAATACGATTTTCCGTTTCACGCCGCCGTTCTTTATAGCGAGAAATCCCCGCCGCTTCTTCAATAAAAGTACGTAAGTCTTGGGGTTTAGATTCGATTAAACGTGAAATCGTGCCCTGTTCGATAATGGCATAGCTGCGCGGTCCAAGCCCGGTGCCCATAAATAGATCGGTGATGTCTTTGCGGCGACATTTTTGGCCGTTGAGGAAATACCAAGACTCGCCGTCGCGGCTCACCTGCCGCTTGACCGAGATTTCTTCATAACAGGCGTATTGGCCCGCTAGGCGGCCCTCTTTGTTTTCAAACACCAGTTCAACGCCCGCCACAGACACGGGTTTACGGGCGCTGGAGCCGTTAAAAATCACGTCACTCATGGAGTCGCCGCGCAAATGCTTTGCCGAGCTTTCGCCTAGCACCCAACGCACGGCGTCAATCACGTTCGATTTACCGCAGCCATTAGGGCCAATAATGGCGCTTAATGCCTGTAAAAACGGAATTTTGGTGGGATCGACAAACGACTTAAAGCCGGCAAGTTTTATTTGTTTTAATCTCATAGTGCCAGTTAGCGCGTCTCAGTTTAAAAAGCCATCAGGGCGATGGCAGATATCGGTGCAGGCCAATATTAGCCCGAGTCGTGTCATAGAATTCTGAGGCCAACTTTAACAAAGCAAGCCGCATTTTGTAACGCTTTTTATTGAATTCATGCGGCTTTTAGCTTGTCATCTCGCGACGAGTTGATCACAATCGCAGTTATCTGTCTCCCGCGCTGTATCTCAACTTTTTGGAATGACGATATGACACAGAAATTTCCCTCGCCCTCACAGGCTAAAAGTGGTGTGAATTATTTTCTCGATGGCTTTGGTTTGATCACACGTAAAGGTCTTCGTACTTTTGTATTTATTCCTTTAATGATTAACCTGTTACTTTTTGCCGCCGTGATTTATGTGGCTGTCGGTCAGCTCGATCTGCTCTTTACTTGGATGAATGCCCAGCTCCCCGAATACTTAAGCTGGCTTAACTTTCTGCTCTGGCCGCTGGCGGTTGTCACTATGTTGGTGATGCTAGCCTTTGTGTTCAGCTCAGTGATGAACTGGCTAGCCGCGCCTTTTAATGGCTTACTGGCCGAAAAGGTTGAACAACTATTAACCGGCAAACCCATGCATACCGGTTCAGGCATGGACTTAGTCAAAGACTTACCGCGCATTCTTGGCCGTGAATGGATCAAACTTAAATACTATCTGCCCCGTGCATTGGTATTTTTACTGCTATTTTTAGTGCCAATGGTCGGGCAAACCTTGGCGCCTATTCTGTGGTTTTTATTCAGTGCTTGGATGATGGCGATTCAATACTGCGACTATCCCTTCGATAACCACAAGGTGAGCTTCAAGGATATGCGCTTTGCACTGAATCAAACCCGCGGCACCAGTTTCAGCTTTGGCGCAACAGTGACACTGTTTTCGATGATCCCTGTGGTGAACTTTATTGTGATGCCTGTGGCTATTTGTGGTGCCACCGCCATGTGGGTCGATAAGTACCGTGAAGCCTACCGTAATCCTGTGGTCGCACCTGAATAATCATCCTTATCGCACTGGATGCATGCCATCCAGTGCGCTTTTGCTCTAACTCAATCCAATTTAAATACAATCCTTGTAACAATTACTCATTCTTGTTAACTCAAAACTTCTGGCACACTGCGCGTAATTTATGGATTATTTTGGGCCCTGTTGTTGAAGACGTTTCTCCCCTTTCTGCTATCGAGCATGATGTTTCTGAGCTTACCGAGTCAAGCCGGCTCAGTTAGCCAATTTCAGTTAACAATTCCAACCTTAACTGATGCCGCCGAGATTGATGGTGAATTTGATGAGGCAGTGTGGCAGCACGCGGCGCTGGCCGAGTTACGCTATGAGACTCAGCCCGGAGAAAACACTGCCGTTCCGGTTTATACCGAGGCCAGAATCTACGCCACCCAAACCAGCCTATTTGTGGCCTTTATCGCCAAAGACAGTCAACCTCAACGCATTCGTGCCACTCTCAAGGACAGGGATAATCTCTGGGGTGATGATCTGGTGAGGATCAAACTCGATACCCTCAATAACGCACGCTTGGCCTATCAGTTTTTTATCAACCCGCTGGGCGTGCAACTAGACTCGATAGAGAATGAACTCACGGGCGAAGAGAGCGAAGCGTGGGATGGCATTTGGAAAACCGCCGGTAAAATCACCGCCGATGGCTATCAAGTGGAAGTCGAACTGCCATTACGGCTATTCAACTTTGACGATAAAAAGCCCATTCAAGACTGGGGATTTGAGCTTATTCGCTACTATCCACGTAATGAAAACCATCGTCTCTCCACCCATAAAATTGACCGCAACATCAGTTGCCAGCTCTGTCAGCTCGGTGTCGCCACAGGCTTAGCCTCCGCCAAGCAAGGGCAAGATCTGCAAATTACTCCCGCTTTTGTAGCAACTCGCAATGAACATAAAACTGCACATGGTTGGCAAACAGATACGGACTATGAACCGGGGTTTGATTTACGCTGGGGAATGAATGCCCGCACCTTGTTGAATGCAACCATTAACCCCGATTTCTCTCAAGTCGAATCCGATGCGGGTCAGCTCGATATTAACAGTACTTTCGCATTGTTTTACGACGAAAAACGCCCCTTCTTCCTCGATAATAAAGACTACTTCGATACCCAAGTGAATCTGCTACATACCCGCAATATCGTATCGCCGGATTATGGCCTCAAACTCACCAGCCAAACCGAGCAACACACTTGGGCACTGCTGGCCGCCAATGACAGCCAAGCCACCTTTTTAATGCCGGGTAATTTAAGTTCAGAGGTCGCCTCATTAGCAGAGGAAAGCCTCAATCTGGCTGCGCGTTACCGCTTCGATATGGATAAAACCTTTTCCTTTGGGGGTCTTATCACGGCTAAGAGCAGTGCCGACAATCAACTGACTGAATTTGCTGCACAAACCGATGATAATAATGATTACCACAATTATGTCATAAGTTTAGATGCCAAATACCAGCCTACTGAGCAAGATATACTTACTGCTCAGGTCGCCCATTCCCAGACACGTTACCCCACAGCCCTATACCAACAATTTTGTGGCAATGTGGAGGGAGAACTGACAGAAGGGCTACTCTGCGGTCAAACGCCCTTAAACTGTGAATTTGGCCAATGCCAAGTGAATGAACAAGTATTACGTAGCCAATCAGATGAGGATTTTAGTGGCGCCTTGTATCAACTGACCTATGAACGCAATGCCCGCGATTGGTTTGCCTACAGCGAATATCACGATGTTTCCCCTAATTTTCGTGCCGATTTGGGCTTTGTAGAGAAAATTGACTATCGCACCTTTATGGCTGGCGGTGGCTTAATTTGGTATCCGCAAGTGGTGTTTAACAAGATAAAATTTGGTGGTGACTGGGATATCACCCACAATCAAGCGGGAGAGCTACTCGAGCAAGAATTTGAGATCTTTTGGGAAATGTATGGCGCACTACAAAGTGAATTGTCCTTTGGGGTAGAAACCCGTGAGCGGGTCGGACCACGCCATAATACAGCGCAACTCGCCGTAATAGGTAACAGCAATCAATATGAGGAAACTCAAGGCTGGCTTTACGGAGCCATTACGCCGATTTCAGCCCTCAGCCTTGAGCTGGAGATCCATTACGGCGATGAGATTGATTTTCTTAATGATAGATTAGGCACCAACACCTTAATCAATCCGATATTCAATTGGAAAATTGCCAACGGTTTATCGGTAGAAATTTCTCACCAGTACCAACAAATGGAAATCGAGCAGGATAAACTCTTTACCGCAAACCTTTCGGATGTGCGCCTGCACTGGCAACTGAGTCTGCACAGCTTTATTCGCCTATCGAGCATTTACACCCAAATCGAGCGTAATCTTACGCAGTATTTGTATTCGTCGCCCGATAGCGAAGCGGCGCACTTAGGCAATGAAATCCTCTACGGCTACAAACTTAATCCCCAGAGCGTGTTCTATTTGGGCTATTCCGACAGTTTAACCTCGGATGATGAACTCACGCGGCTCACTCGGGACGAGAAGACCTATTTTATGAAGCTAAGCTACGCCTGGTTGCTCTAGGCAGAAAGGTTTAGCATAAAGCCCACAACAAGGCTTGTGGGCTTAAATCAGAATTCTAGCTAAGACTCATGGATCCCCAATAAGCTTGGGCTGGGAAGCGCAATCCCCATTGCGGTGAGCTCCACTCCCCAATGCCGCAGCAGCGCAAGATACGCCTGTTCAAAGGGATAGCGTGGCCGCGGGAATGCCCACGTTGAAGGAAAACACCATTCCTCCTCGCTCTCATCAATCGCTAAATAGGCGGCAAAATCATGCTTTGCCTCACTCAGCGCAGCGATTAGATTCGTCGCCATCGCGACCCTGTGGGCAGAGGTAAATCCCAACTGCTCACCAAACTCATCAAATACATAAGCATCGTACAGCGCTTGCAGCTGCGCGGGATCTAAAGGATCGTAACGATTGAGTGTTTCCCCGAGCGTTTCCTCGCGGTCATAACAATTAAAGGCGCCAAGAAACCAGCCAGGATTGGGATGGAACGGAATATCCGAATCAGGGTAAAGAAGCGTCATGGTGACAGGTTCTCGTACTGCAACTGAGGCTTTAAAAAACTGTTTTTAAGGCTGTTAACTGCCTTGTCTGATTAAAAGCATTTTCGGTTAAGGTACGGCATCAAGCCGTTTAACCCAATGTGCTGATATAAAAGCAAAAGCCCCATTGCTGGCAATGGGGCTTTTGTCGATTTAGCGTTTTTGCAAAATCACACTACCGATGGAGTAACCCGCACCAAAAGAGCTTAATAGCCCTAAATCGCCCGCATTAAAGTCAGCGGAATATTTATGGAAGGCAATCACAGAGCCTGCGGAGGCGGTATTGGCATACTCATCGAGCACCACGGGCGCCTGATCGGGCGTCACCTCATCCCCTAGCAGTTTTTTCACCACAAACAGGTTCATATTGATGTTGGCTTGATGCAACCACAAACGCTTAAAGGACTGCGGCGTGAGGGATTGCTCGGCCAGATGCTCATCTAAATGCTGATAAATCATCGGCAACAGTTCTTTAAAGACTTTGCGCCCCTGTTGGTGGAATAGCTTATCTGCCTGATGCGCCGAACTTGGATCGCAGCGATTGAGAAAGCCAAAATTACTGCGAATATTGTTCGAGTAGTCGGTAAAACAACGGCTTGAAACAATGTTAAAGCCTTTACTCGCGGCCACTAGGCTTTGCTCTTCAAGCACCATAGCGGTCGCGACATCCCCGAAGATAAAGTGACTGTCACGGTCACGGTAATTCACCTGTGCCGAACAAATTTCGGGATTAATCACTAACACCCGTGAAGCCGAGCCCGTCGCAATCGCATTGGCGGCAGCCACAATGGCAAAGGTGGCCGAAGAACAGGCAACCTGCATATCATATCCATAGCCACGAGTACCGAGTGCCCGCTGGATTTCAATCGCCATCGCCGGGTAAGCGCGCTGCGTATAAGCACAGGCAACGATCACTAAATCGATTTGATCGGCCTTCACGTCCGCTTGTTTCAGTGCCACCAATGCCGCCTCAACCCCAATTTCGGCCTGCATGGATAACTCGTCACTGCTGCGCTCAGGAATAAGCGGCATCATGATTTCAGGGTCGAGAATACCGTCTTTAACCATCACATATCTGTGCTTGATGCCCGAGGCTTTCTCGATAAACTCACTGGAAGAATAAGACAGCGGCGCGACATGGCCCTGCTCAATTAATCCTGCATTTTCAAGGTTAAACATATCGACATAGGCGTTGAAGCTCTCCACCAAAGCTTCATTTGAAATACTGTGTGGCGGCGTAAATAAACCGCTGCCAGAAATAACGACCTGTTTCATAGGTGCTCCGAACGGGTGCTTGTTGTAAGGTGAGCAGACGTCGCATTATTCTGTGTTGGCACGGCGGCTAATGCGTGTTCAGCCTGCGCCTGTTGCTGCTCTAATTGTTGCTTTTTATGCATTTGCGCTAAGTCTATCACGACTGTGGAGGATATTTTATCTTGGATCCCCTGCCGATTGGCATCCCAAAAAATCTGGATAAAGCCAAGTAAGCCTGTCGTAAAGCCCGCCGCATAGCCACCATAACGGCCAAAAGCGGTCCAAAGGCTGATTTTAGCGCCATCAAGTTGAATAACGCGAATACCTAATAGTTTTTTACCTAAGGTCTGACCATCAAATTTGGCGGTAAACACGGTAAAGTAAAATGCCGCCCAACCAAACCCTAAGCCCATATCGCTCATAAAGCCTTTAATCCACGCCAGCACACTGCGGGTATCACTTTCCTCCTCATCGGCGTTTTCGGTGTTGTTACTTTCCGTTTGACGCACGGAATTAAGATCTTCATCTGCGGCTTGTTTATCGGTATGCGCGTTAGCTAATCCATCGGCTTGTGGTTCAGACACTGGGTTCGCCCTACGTTCAAGCTTGTCATCAAGCAAATGACTTGGCTTTGGTGATTGTGATGGTGTTGTTGAATCCGTGGCTGAATCGAGAGTGACTTCAAACACTTTCACCTCGGGCCAGAGAGTGCCCGCCATGATTTCATCACGTAACTGCGTTTTATCAGCCTCGGATAAATCCGTGCTAGCTAAAGTATCTAATACCATATCGCGGCGCTCAGCTGCCGACATGCCCTCAATGGGTACATTTTCCAGCGTCTGAGTTTCGAGCGTCTGTTGCAAAGAACGGATTTGTTCACGGGCACAATCCGTATTTTCACAGAGTCCGAGGGAGACAAGATCTGGAATCGCCTTAACAACAGTCTTACTATCCTGGGGCGCGGAGACCTTGTCGCGGGTGGATTGATTGGATTGATGCAAATCCCACAAATTTCCCGCCGAGCTAAAGAGCATTAATCCCAGCATGGCGGCATAGAGGCCCCATTTGAGTACGCGGCCAAATTGGCGACTGCGTTTCTCAATATAAATAATCCCCACCACCAGCAGAACAAACAGCCAATCCATTTGTTCGGCTAAAATAGTGATGAATAATCCGTCGATTAACATCGCCAGCGCCCGCCTTAATGGCGTCGCTAACGGGGTGTAAAGCACAGATTCGGCAATAGTGAATGCCTTAGGGGTGACCATAGTTCTTGGATCTTTGCCCAAGTCCGTTTGTTGTTGCTTCATAGTGTGGCAATCCGGTTCCGATAGCGGTTTTATAAGTGAAACATCAAGTGGTTATTCTTTTATACGCGTAATTTTTTATTGATGTTAGCAAGAGGTTAACACAGTTAAACCCACAGCCAATTGGGCTTTGCGAATAACAGGATTATCTTTAATAACCAAATCGAATAAAGAAGAACAAACAATCACTTCTAAATGCGCCACAGGCGATTATGATTCAATAGTGCAAACATAGGAGCAAGCAATCCATGAGCAAAATTTTCGAAGACAATTCATATACTATTGGCAACACCCCGTTAGTGCGTTTAAACCGCGTAAGCCAAGGTAAAGTGCTGGCAAAGGTCGAAGCACGTAATCCAAGTTTCAGTGTCAAATGCCGTATCGGTGCCAATATGATTTGGGATGCCGAGAAAAAAGGCCTGCTCACCAAAGATCACGAACTGATTGAGCCTACCTCAGGTAATACTGGTATTGCCTTAGCCTATGTGGCAGCCGCCCGTGGCTATAAGCTGACGTTAACTATGCCAAATACTATGAGCTTAGAGCGTCGTAAACTGCTTAAAGCACTAGGTGCAAACCTAGTGCTGACCGAAGGCGCAAAAGGCATGAAAGGTGCTATCGATAAAGCGGAAGAAATCCGTCAATCAGCGCCTGAAAAATACATTATGCTGCAGCAATTTAATAACCCTGCTAACCCTGAAATCCACGAAAAAACCACAGGTCCAGAGATTTGGAACGATACAGATGGTGCTGTGGATGTGTTTGTTGCGGGTGTAGGTACTGGCGGTACTATCACAGGCGTGAGCCGTTACCTGAAGAAAGTGGCTGGCAAAGCCATTACTTCTGTTGCAGTAGAACCCGCAGATTCACCGGTTATCACTCAAACCTTAGCGGGATTACCTGTGCAACCAGGTCCGCACAAAATCCAAGGTATTGGCGCAGGTTTTATCCCTGGTAACTTAGATCTTGAGTTAATCGACCGCGTTGAAACCGTCACCAACGATGAAGCCATCGACATGGCGCGCCGCTTAATGCAAGAAGAAGGCATTTTAGTCGGTATTTCTTCTGGTGCAGCTGTGGTTGCGGCGAACCGTATCGCTGCCCTGCCAGAGTTTGCGGATAAAAACATTGTGGTTATCCTGCCTTCGGCTGCCGAGCGTTACTTATCATCAGTATTGTTCCAAGGCCAATTTGGCGACGAAGAAAATATTCAGTAATCTCATCGCTTGTTGATAAAGATACCCAGCTCCGTCTGGGTATTTTTATGTCTGTCAGTTAATTCTTGCCATGCATATCTCTTTCGAACGAATATTGTTTCTATCAAGAGCCTGATTTATTGGTGAAATTGGACACAGTTCATAGTTTTTCCGTGCAATGCTAGCTTTAACAATTCAGTCCGCTATAAATAGCCCTCTCCAAGATTAACGTCAGTCTTTTATGTCTTTTTACCAAAATCCAAAAGCGCTAAGCGCCTTTGATGCTAAGTTTGAGGCACAGAAAATTGCCTTTGGACCCGTGAGTTTTCAGGTCGCGCATTGTCTACTCAAATTTGAAGTGCTCGCCACTATTGATAAGGCTGGTGAGCAAGGGGTGACCTTAGCGAAATTAGCCCAAACGAACCTGTTGAGTGAATACGCCCTTGGGGTGTTATTGGATATGGGACTAAGCATGGGGCTGGTATGGCTTAACGAAGACGCCTATGTCCTCGATAAAACAGGTCATTTTTTACTGCATGATGATATGGCAGCAATCAACCTCAACTTTGTGCAGGATGTATGTTATCAGGGATTATTTACGCTGGATAAGGCGCTACTCACTGGTAAACCCGCGGGGCTGAGTGTATTTGGTGACTGGCAAACTATCTATCCCGCATTGAAAGATCTGCCTCACGCCGCAAAAGAGAGTTGGTTTGCATTTGATCATTATTATTCTGATCATGCTTTTCCGCAGCTTTTACCCTTAGTCTTTGCCCATAGTCCAAAACACTTAGTCGATATTGGTGGTAACACCGGAAAGTGGGCTCTAAGCTGCTGCAAATTCGATCCTAAGGTTGAAGTGACCCTGATGGACTTTCCAGGGCAATTAGCCATTGCCAAAGAAAATGCTGCAAAACATGGCGTTACCGATAGAGTCCATACCTTTGCCACCGACTTACTCGATGAGTCGCGCCCTTTTATTGAAGGTGCTGATACCTATTGGATGAGTCAGTTTCTTGACTGCTTCTCTAAGGCGCAAATCTTGAGCATTTTGCAACGCACCGCAAATGCGATGACAGCCAATAGTCAGTTGTTTATTGTCGAAACCTTCTGGGATAGACAGCCTTCTGCCGCCTCGGCCTATTGTGTTAACGCCACGAGCTTGTACTTCACCGCAATGGCCAATGGCAATAGTCGAATGTACCACTCTAAGGACTTGATGGCCTTGCTGCATCAAGCAGGTTTATACGTCGATGAGGATACTGACAATATTGGGCTTGGGCATACTTTGCTTCGTTGTAAACGAAAACCTTGCTAGTTAATAAAAACTGAATCAATGGATAAAATTAATCAATTTTATTTATTAACACCTTAGTCATACACTGACATTAACAAATAGATACATCGAATTAATGTCAGTGTTGAGAGGTAAGTAATATGACTTCAAAGCGTAAACGTTGGACCGCACAGGCCGCAAAATTACCTAGCCCTATGGGCGGACTCGCACTCGCAATCGCAAGCTTAGGGTGGACTTGGGAAAGTGTAATGCCTTCACTGAATGGCTGGGGTCAATTAATTGGTGCAATTATTGCCTCAGCACTGTTACTAATGCTAGCCGGTAAGTTTTTGCTGCATCCTACAGTGCTCAAAAATGAACTTAGCCATCCCGTCGTCGGCAGCGTAATACCGACTTTTGCCATGGCATTAATGGTAGTGTCTAACCTGCTCGGTCACTATTTTCCCCATGCGGGATTAGCCCTTTGGTTAGCCGCCATTGCGATTCATATCGTATTTTTAGGCGCCTTTATCTACTATCGTGCTATCGACTTCAAACTCGAACATATGGTGCCTAGCTGGTTTGTGCCACCCATTGGCATCATAGTGGCTGCTGTGTCTTTCCCCAGCAATGGTGAACCTTGGTTAGTTAACACCATTTTAGCCTTCGGTATGATCGCCTATTTAGTCATGCTGCCACTGATGCTCTATCGCTTGATCTTTTGTCAAGCGATTCCTGACGCAGCTAAGCCCACTATTGCCATCCTTGCTGCTCCCGCAAGTTTATCCCTTGCAGGCTATTTAACGGTTTGTGAGCAACCATCAATCGCCTTAGTCGCCTTATTGGCAAGTATTGCCATCTTAATGACAGCGGTTATCTACCTTGCTTTTTTCCATTTACTTAAATTGCCCTTTAGCCCTGGTTATGCAGCCTTTACTTTCCCCATGGTGATCGGTGCTACAGCACTCTTTAAAACCGCTCACTGGCTTGAGCAATTTAGTCAAATGGCCGATCTCACTCAATGGGTAAGGTTGTTGGCAGATTTTGAACTCGGTGTCGCCACTGTCGTCGTTGCCTACGTCGCTGTTCGGTATCTGACTCATTATCTACCCAACCCAATGGCCAATATTGACACAACTATAGTTGAACTTAAGTAATAGGCATAAAATACGGTAAGTGTATTTGGCTACTTAACGTACTAAATAAAAATTTAATAACACAACATACAGAATAAAATAAGGAGTGAATTTATATTCACTCCTTTTCAAATTAAAATCCACACCATCAATTCACTCACAAAACTTTAGACTGACAAAGTAAAAAGAACTCTCAAAAATTTAATAAAGGCTATAACAGCTTTATAAAACCATTCTTAAATCCTTTCATTAAGATATTTTCAACATTAAACACTCAAAAATACCGCATAAAAATCTGTATATTTAATATTGCTTAAATTTAAATCTACACATACTGAAAAAGTATGATTA
>NZ_JAMDJP010000027.1:0-60076 GCF_023475945.1 Shewanella sp. 8A | reverse complement strand
CATCAATTTGATCAAAATAAAACACAGCATATAGTAGCAATGTGTATACTGTATCTGTAAACAAAACATACTTTTTATTCATTTTATAACATTCAGCCTTTTTCATTAAAATATTTACAGCTTATTATTTATTGATTTAACAGGTAAATTCAAACTTTATGGAATTCATTATTAAGGACATAAAATAAAAAGTTCATATCAAATTTATTTATCACACGGTTAAAATTCATAATCTAGTTAAATGCATTTATTTTTAAATATAAATAACCAAGGCATTTTACATACTCGAGCAGCTAATATCCAAGTAGCGATAAACTGTAAAAATTTAGCTATCACAAATGCTAATGATGCACCCAATAATCCATAAACATTAACTAGTAAAATTAAAAGTATAACATTAACAATTCCAGATGTGATCGTAACTAGTGATAAAAGACCTGTTCTTTTTGCATAAAAAACATAGTTAGTTACCATCAAATACATTCCACCAAAAATTTGCCCTAAACATAACAAACCAATATAGTGCCCTGATGATCTATATTCCTCACCAACAATTAATACTAAAACCCAAGGACCTATAAAAAAAGGTAATGGAGCAAGAAATAACAAGATCAAGAGATAAAAATACGTATATTTAACAACCTGTATTTTCTTATCTAATTCGTCACTCTTTAAAATATTAAATAACCAAGGGACATACGCTTTGTTAATAGCATCAAAAACGATACTTAAAGACATACTTATTTGCATTGCAACCATATAGATGCCAGCCTGCCCTAACCCCATCTTTTGATTGATGATAAAACGGTCTACCGCTGAAAGTAGGAAAAAACCTAAAACATGAGGGATAAGAGGAATTCCAAATTGTAAAGCTTGCTTGAAGTAATCAATCCGCAATTGCCAAAATGTCACTAATTTATCTTTATTCAATAACCAACATGCTAAAATTGCCGATAAAATCGTCGCTATTATTTGGGCATCAATTCTGCCTTGTGCACCAAATTTTAATGAAACAACAAATAGTAGTGATAGCACTAAATTTAAAAGGCTATTACTTATTTGCAAAGCTCCAAATTTAAGTGCTTTACCATGTATTTGCCAAATACTTAAACGTAAATTTACTAAAAAATTTAGTGCACTAAAAATCAAGGCACTAAAAATCCAACTTTCAGGAATAGCTAAAAAAAACACCAACTTTTCAGAGAATATTAGACAAATAAAAGAAAATAATAATGTTGAAAGGATAAGTATCTGTATGCAAGTTCCATTATATTGGCTCAAATCACTTGCTGTATTCCCATGATCATAATACTTCCTACCAACAGCACCTATTGTATTTAACCCTATAAACGCTGCTAATCCTGCTATTAAAGTTTGAAACATGGCAATTTGACCATATTCTACAGGCGATAAAAATCTGGTTAAAATAGGTAATAATATAAAAGGAATAGCTGCATTAATAATGTTAGACAACAAATAAACTATCGAGTGTGTAGCCAGCTTCATTATAAAACACTCTGTTAAAATTAAAAATTTTCGTTTGTAAAGTGATAAACAAATTACTTATCAAAAACGTTATAAATATTTTTATAAATAGGAGATTTCAAAAAACTATAAAAGATATATAGTCACACAATTCTTTTTTCAATGTAATATTTTAGTGTCGTTTCATTCTGTAGAATTTTCAAACACCTGTTCAATCCATACGAAATTGAAATAATTTAAGACGCTTCCATAACTAGATTCTTCTATACTTCATTCATATATCTATATGTAGCCTAGCATGTACTTCTAGACCTCTACCTGAGAAATGACACTCATCATAAAGATCTTTTAATCCTATATCGTCAGTATTTGGTCCGATAAGCCCCCTTCTCTTTGAGTTGCTTGAAATTGAGCATTTAATATTTCGTGGGATGAAGGCATTAATCCACATCGAGAAGCTTGCGGAATCAAAAATTTAGATTCCGGGAAGTATACCTTGGTTAAATCTATGACATTATTAATTCCATCAAGATATTGCTTACCAGATAACGAATTGTCATTTTCGCCTTGATGCCAAAGAAAATAAGTAGCATTTAACTTACTTTCTTTAGCATCTTTAAGTCGTTCTTTGAGCATTCTATTAAGTCGTCCACCATCTTGCCACTCTTTTACGGATATACCTCCAACTTCTGCGGGGATCAAAATAACATTGTCAAAAAGCTTTTCCTGAACAATTTTATTACCTAAATTTGTCCATACATTGCCTGAGAGTCCAGTAGCTCCTAGTAAAGGAGCTGTAGCAATATAGAACTTCCTATCAAAATAGTTAAGGACATGCTCATCTTTTGAAATGTATCTTTCACCTCCATGGTTTGCGTAATTACTCTGCCAAAAGACAAAAGCAACAAGAGTTTTGTCAGTTAAATTTGGATTACTTACCTCAATTTTGCCATGATACCAAGTAAGTTGTGCAAACTCATTGAGATTGAATTGCTCTAATACTTCAGATTTTAGTTTTACTAAAAAATATTTTATTTCAAGCACAGTCTGAAATAATTGGTCTTTATATACGCCTGACCTAAGTCCTATAGCAAAGCTTATTAAAGAGCATATGAATATTAGCACGAGAATAATTACTATCGACTTCTTACTATATTGTGTCGTATGTTGTCTGATACTTGCATATTTTATACCCTTGCGTAATTATCCTGAACCGTATCAATCATAGTTGAATATTGTGAATATTTATTTTATTTAGCCTTTTACAACGTCGAAGTAATGAATTAAATAAAGTTTAAAAATTCACTATAAGTGTGTTTGAATAAATTAAGAGTAACAAACCGATTATTGGCACATTTAAACATTTATCAAATAAGATACTACTATAGATAAATACACATTTTATTTCTCAAAAATAAATATCTATGCCCTCTTTTTTTCAATCTATACATTACATTTCCATTTTAAAAAATAGTCAACAAGATACATCAACAACTGCACTATCAACACGCCAGTTAAACAACACGAAAACACTTACCAATAGAGATAATTATTAAAAATTATTTTATATAGTATGATTTCCCTTTATTTCTGAAATCATTTTTATAACTTTCGCAGGATTCCCTACAGAAATAGAGTAATCGGGCACAGATTTAGTTACAATGCTACCAGCCCCAATAACTGCATTCTTCCCAATCGTAACACCTGGAAGAATTACAACATTTGCACCAATCCAACAGCCCTCACGTAAAATAACCTCTTTTGACTCATAAAAACCTTGATCATAAATAGGTATATTTACATTATCATAAGCATGCGTATCCACATAGATGTGAACTGAAGAACCGATCAAAACCTTATTTTCTATTCTAATGCATGCACCTCCTTCACGAGGATCGGCATGCAACATAGAACCAGGACGCAACGTTACGTTTTCACCTATATGAATATGCTGACATGCGACAGCATATACACCGGGTCTAACGAATGAATTGCTTCCAAAAGAGGCAAATTTTCTCTTGCATAACCATTTTCCTAAACGATTCGAAAATAATAACCAATGAGTCAATGGCATATCTGGACCAATGCGGTCTTCCCTGATCCAAAAACCTACTTTATTATAAATTCTTTTTAACATACCGGATACTTACCAAAACATTACTTATTTAGGAGACACGATGTTTAATTGACCACTCACCGTTTTCATACTGCCATAGCTCTTTGTTTCTGAATTTCTCAACCGTTTCATCAAACTGCTCACGAGTGATCATATGGAAATTCAAAAAGTCCTCGAGATCATTAAATGGTTTCTCGTCCTGTAATTCATTGACTATTTTTACAGCTTCGGCTCGAGTTAGTCTGTCATTCCAAATGTCGTAACAAGTTTGGTCCGTAGCACGCCAGAAACCAAATTTCAGATACTTAAACCAAATATTGATTTCACATAGCTTCTCATCAATATTGTCGTAGTCCAAATAGTTACCAGGTAATGGCCCTGCTCTGCGACCTGTAAAACCTCTCGGTAATACAAATTCGTAGTTCTGGCGACCGTACCATTTTACAAAGTGGCCCAGATAGATACTTTGAACTCCGGCTTCTTCAAGTTTCTTGTAGTCTGGGTATTTATAGAAAAACACGTCACGTTCGGAAACGTCATCATCTAGCCAATCGAAAACTGTTTTTTCTTTAACCAAATCACTTTTGTTAATAGCTAAAGCTGAAGGTTTACTTTCACTGCGCTGTAACCCTCCGAATTCAAAGGCAATATCTTCCCCCCAAACAACAAGCGGTACTTCATAGATTAAAGCTGTATTTACAACGCTTGAAAACATTGCACAGTGTTCAGCCCAGTTAGGTTCCCCTTGGCGTAAAAAGCATTTTTGACGGATTTTTCTGAAGGTACTTGGTTTGATAGTAATTTTCATATGGTCAACGTTCAGATCTTTGATCATATTATTTAAATTATCTATACCCTCAGTTGTTGGTAAGTGAGCTGCGAGTGTTACACAAAGTACTTTCAACCCAAAATGTTCTGCTAACACAGCGGCCTGATACCAACTGTCTTTGCCACCACTAACAGCAACAATACAGTCATAAAATGGATGATTAGCTTTTTTGATATCTTCAACAATCAGTTCAAGATCTTTAAAACGTGCATCCCAGTCGATAGTCGCTTTAACTTCTTTGGTGCGGCATGCGTTACAAAAACCACGCTCATCCAACCAAACTCCGGGTTTTGTATCTGGCATAACACAATTTGAACAAAACTTCATATCTTATCCCTCGACAGCCTTATAGTTGCGCTTATCCATATAAGTCCGTCCTAACAAAATGTATTCATTGAATGATGATTGATCTTCAAGCAACTCTGTTAGCTTATATTCTCTTGGATCAACTACTTCAAGTTCCTGTCCGGTCTGTAGGTTGATCTCATTCGCTAATACACTACCTTTACAAACCCAGCTACCATCTTCTTTCTTTTCCCAAGCGGATGGATCACGGAATTGGTCAACAAATGACATAAATTCTTCTTCTGACAAACCAACCCAATCTAGGAAAACTTCTAGCGCTTTAGGTTTAACTTCAATGTATTTTTTAATTAGTACTAAGCCTTCAGACTTGCTAATTCTCTTCAAACGTATATCACGAGCGACATGATCAGAAACCTTCGCATAACCAAACTTCAGGTATTTAACATAGTCGTGCACAGTGGCATTATTGAAGCAATGTATAGATTCGTAGGTGTTGTATGTGCGCTCCTGAGTATGGGTCTCGTAACCAAACTTACT
Source organism: Shewanella sp. 8A (assembly GCF_023475945.1). NCBI lineage: Bacteria > Pseudomonadati > Pseudomonadota > Gammaproteobacteria > Alteromonadales > Shewanellaceae > Shewanella > Shewanella sp. 8A. The sequence goes on along the minus strand of NZ_JAMDJP010000027.1, from coordinate 54,803 downwards.
GATAACATTTTCTATTTGTTTCTGAGAATCCCAAAACACATAGTTACCAATATACAAACCACGAACTCTAGATTTCTCCAATTGAGCATCGGAAGGGTAAGTGAATGCCTGCAGGTCTTTGTGTGTTACTTTATCGGAAACGCCAATTAAAGATTCTGCGTCCACGCATCGCATCGCATGTTCTTTTCTAACTTTTTTTGTCATCTCAACGCGGTCATGGTGGCTAAACATACCCACCTGATCCAACCAACCATTTACACCCCAGATAATTAATGGGATATCAAGCTTAGTAGCAACCTGCACCGGAAAAGTTTGACTTCCAGCCAGTACATGCCAATACATATCACCAAACTTCTGCAAAGTGATTTTAGTGATCTCTTTGATGGTGTCTGGACCCACTGTAGACATCATATGATCACAGTCCAGCTCAGTGATCAAACGCGCCAGATTACGCACACCAACTTTGGTACTGAAGTGAGTGTTATAAGTCACAAGCAATGGATTTAGCCCATACTTGTTTTTTATTAGATCAACAACAAAAAAATCGTCGCCAGTCCCGACAACTGGGATCACGCAATCATAAGATGTTCCGACACGGCCTTTATACTGAGACAATAAAGCGTCCAGTTCTTTTTCTTTGGCTGTCCAGTCAATTTGATATTTTTCTTCATGAACACGGCAACCACTACACACGCCTTGTTCGTCCAGAATCAAATTCAATGCATGGTTTTCTGGATACAAACATCTGTTACAAAAATTCATTTTTCAAATACCTTAAAATGGCCGACCCAGTATATCTAATGAGAAATCTTCATATTTAACTTCTGAGCTCAAACGAACTTCCAATCCAGAACTACGCATTTGAGCCTTAGCAGCAATAGTACTGTGTTCCATGTGCTGGAAAATGTTTGCTGCTGCGACAGCCTGGCAGCCACCTTTTAACACAGCGTCAGCTAAATGCTCGAATCGTCCAACTCCACCTAAAGCAATAACAGGAATATTCACTGAAGAACTAACTTTTTTAAGTAATTCAACATCATATCCGAGACGAGAACCATCACGTTCAACTGAGTTTAATAGTATTTCCCCCGCCCCTGCAGCTTCAATCTCTTGCAGATGATGTTTCAGCTCAATACCACACACACCTTTGCTTAGATAATCATATACCGCATAACCAGAGTCAGTTTTCACTACATCAACAGATACAGTAATACACTGATCACCAAAAATATTTGAAGCCTCGGTAATAAATGCAAGGTTATTGCGCACAACAGAATTAAGACATACTTTGTCTGCTCCAGCTTTCAGCAGACTTTGGATATGTTCTAATGTTTTGATACCACCACCAACTGTCAGAGGAACAAAACACTCTTTAGCAGCCCAAGCAACTAACTCAACATTTGGAGCTCTGGATTCTTTGGTTGCGTCTATATCGATAATAACAATTTCATCAACATCCCAATTGACAAAAAATTCAATAGCTGTCTTCACATTGCCTATAGGCAAATATTTGTTGAAGTTAAAACTTTGAACCACCAAATCATTTTTTGTGATAATACAAGGAATCAATCTCGTCTTAAGCATTGTGTTGACCAACCATTGAACTTGCCCATTTGAAGAAACTACTTAATGCTAGTAAACCATTTTTCTGACTTTTCTCAGGATGGAACTGCATTCCTACAACGTTATCTTTTCTCACTGCAGCTGTCATCAAGCCGCCGTAATCAAACTTTGCCATGGTGTACTGGTCATCACACACTACGTGAAGGCTGTGTACAAAATAAAAATCTTTATCAGTATTTAGATAATCAAAAATAATATCCGCAGGCTGCAAAATTAAAGAGTTCCAACCAATATGAGGAACCCTTAAATTTCCCTCTGGATGCATATAAGTTACTTTACCGGGAATCCAACCTAGCCCCTTCGTAATTTCCTTTTCTTCAGAAACATCGAATAACAACTGCATACCGAGACAGATACCTATAGTAGGTTTCTTCAACTCTTTCACAGCTTTCTCAAGCACAGAGATCAATCCCTTTTCAGAGAGTTTTTTCATCGCGTCAGGAAAGGCACCTACACCAGGTAAAATAATGATGTCGGATGACAAAATCACACTGCTATCGGCAGTAATCACGACATTAAAATCTCCGATATGAGTAATCGCATTTTCGATCGACTTCACATTTCCCATCTCGTAGTCGATGATCGCTACGTTCAATTTCTCAGCCATATGTACCCTACCATTACATCGAGAAGCCATCATCAACAACTATGTTTTGTCCATTGACAAAATCAGACATTGACGACAGTAGAAAAACAATTGACCCTAATACATCGGACACGTCCAGCATGCCTTTCCCTAAAGTCTCCTTTTTGTAGGCTTTAAGAAAATCTTCAGGCTGATGATCAAAGATTCCGCCAGGACTTACTAGATTAACCCGGAATTTACTGTTAGCGACATATTTTGCTACATAACGCGACAGATGAATAAGACCAGATTTAATAGCTGCATATTCGACTGGCATAGTCATTTTAGTATTGTCGTAAATACCAAATTTCGGCGGAATAACGCCATAAACAGAAGATATATTGACTAAAGAAAACTCTGTCTGATATTTCTCAAAATATCTGGCACATTGCTGCATGAATAAAAATGAAGACCCAAGATTCAGAGAAATATTTTCGTTAAAATCAGCCGGAGCGACTTCAAAAAAATGTTTACCGTAATTCTTGTTTCTTGGATAAGAACAATTAACAGCTCCTGTAACCCCCTCTGCCGAGTCAAAAAAATTAATTACAGCAGACTCTTCAGACAGATCCAATATAAATTTTTGCAAAGCTGGGCTATTGATATCCACTCCAGACTTGGATAGCTTATCGTTTAAACTGATTAGATCTCGATCGATTGCAATGACCTCTGCGCCCTGCTGTATCAACTTATGGACAAGTTGAGCACCCAATAAGCCTGCAGCACCGGCAACTACTATTTTTTTTCCTTCAAGCATCATTTAATTTTCTCTTCACTATTGCTTCTGCCAGCATGAAATCATAAATATCATCAATGTCTACAGCCCTGTCTTTCGGAATGAGTACACTAGTCACTTTTCCATCAAACAACGCATTTTTTTCAAGAACAAATTCAGGTTTCGCGGCGTAAACTACTGTTGTGATATCAAAAACTTCAGGAGCATCTTGCCTTCTATACACACCTGTAGCAGGCCTGTTGACTAACTCCACATAGCCATCTTCGTTCTGTTTCACCATATTGAAATATGGACTACGATTTGCTGGTGTAACAGAAATACAGATATCGGCTCCAGTATCTAAAAGTTGTTTTATGGCAGCACTAACATCGGTTTCATCACGAAGCGGGCTAGTGGCTGGTAAACTGACAAACACATCAAAATCACCATAACTAGCACGGACGTAGTCAATCGCATGACGCCAAGATAACCATTCTGGACTTGTGTCTGTAGCAAGCTCTGCTGGACGCTCAATAATTTCAGCACCAGCAGCGCGCGCAACAGTAGCTATCGCGGCATCGTCAGTGGAAACAAACACTTGCTCAATACCAACTGTCGCTAATGCTGTTTCGATTGAATATTGGATAAGCGGTTTACCATCCAGAGGTTTGATGTTTTTTTGAGGTAGCCCTTTTGACCCCCCTCTGGCAAAGATGAATGCAATAGTTCTCACGCTATCCTTCTCCATTTATTATATTGTTTTGCATCCTCAATCAGTTTGACCACCTTTGAAGCAGTCTCAACTGTTGCTAAATGTGATACGCTAGAATTTTTAACGTTTTCAAAATTTTGCAACATATCTATATACATACCGTTTTTATTGTATTCCGGCTCTGAATACAAAGTTTCAGTTCCTGTTGCATGAAATAATGTGACTGAGTTTGCGATGAGATCCCACACCAATCGACCTTTTTCACCAATAAATTCACAATTACGTTGTGTAGATTTTTGAATAAAATCAAGATGAACTGAAATGTAGGTACCAGATGTGGTTGTAAGAACCAGATCAGCTATTTCTTCAACATCTAAATCAAGCTCATCTGTTGTACGCAGCCAACTATGCTGTAATTCCAAATCGTCAAAAAACCAAAATAGGTAATCCAGTTCATGACTGAGTTCTAGCAAGGCTCCACCACCCAGTTCTTTTCTAGCAGACACTGAATCTTTGTAATTTTTATCTTTACGCCATCCAGGCAAAAACTGTCCAACATTAGATTCAATATTGTAAACATTGCCTAATGAACCTGAATCCAGATGTTTTTTTACGATTTGGGCTGAAGGTAAAAATCGCAAACAATAGCCAACCGAAACCATATTTGTATCTAGTCCTCGGATGCAGGAAAGTAATTCTTCACATGCATTTAAGCTATCCGATAAAGGCTTTTCAACAAGAACAGGTATACCTTTTTCTAGCAATATCTTAGCTGTAGTAACATGATAAGGTGCTGGCGACGCAATAATGACATATACAGGTTTTTCCGCCAGCAGCTGCTCCAAACTAATAACAGCATCTGCATGTGCAGGTAGTTCGTTGTTAAGTCCGCTCGCAGAAACTGAATAAATTTTATCTTCTGGATGTAGGAATTTTAGATTAGCAAGATGGCGCTTGGCGATACTACCCATCCCAATAACAGCGTAACAACTCATCTCAGAACTCCAAATTCATAATGTCTGTTTGTGCTCTGTTGTAATCTTCAATCCTACCAATATCAAGCCAATATTCATGTATTGGAAACATTAAAACATTTTGCTGTTGTGATATAGATTGTTCTAATAAAGTAGGCATATCGATACGAATATTTTGTCGTACAAAACTTCGAATTTTAGGACTCACAATATAGATGCCAGCATTAACAAAAAATCGTTGTACTGGTTTTTCTACCATGCTAGTAATTTTATTACCTTCACCTTGTATCACACCAAATGGAACTTGGTACTCATAATCTCTCACGCACATTGTTGCTGCAGCATCATGCTTATTATGAAATTCAAGTACACGCTCAAAATCGACATTGGTTAAAACATCACCATTAATTAAAATCAGAGGCAGCGCAGGGGTATCACAGGGTAATAAGCCGAGTGCACCGCCCGTACCTAATGGTTCTTCTTCGTGCACATAATTAATTTTTACATTCCACTTCGAACCGTCACCAAAATAGTCACGGATCATTTCAGGAAGATAATGAGTAGAAATATAAAAATTTACAAAGCCAGCTTTAATAAAACTATTAATTACTATTTCCAAAATAGGCTTATCACCCACTTTCAACATAGGCTTAGGGCAATTATCCGTTAAAGGTCTTAACCGCGTCCCAAAGCCCCCTGCCATTATAAAAACTGGGTTTTGATATTTTGAGTATTGCCCCACTCTTTGCAATGTTTCTAAGCCAGCAACTTTATCTCCATCCATTAAAGGAATAGCGAGAAGCTGCTCTTTTTCCATAAATTTAACTAATTCTTTACGTGCAGTCCCCAGTTTTGCAGTTAATGGTTTAGTATTCATGACCATATAAACTGGACTGTTAATACTTAAATTTTTTAGAAGTCCACGCCTGACATCACCATCAGTAACAACTCCCAGCAAGCTGAATTGATCATCAACAACAAGAGCTATCCGCAATGATTCACTATCTATTAATTGTAAAGCATCACGTATAGGCTGGTCTGGCTTAATTAAAATATTCTTCCAGTCATAGCTCATTAATATATCCCTACCGCAAAAATGGTTTTGCAACATAAAGTGTTTTGTTGCTCTCTAAATTTTTAGTGACTGTCGCTCCAGCCCCAACAAGCGTACGCTCACCAATATGCATACCTTGAATAACTCTTGCACCGGTTGCTATATGAACATAATCACCTGTGACAACCGCACCACTTAACACTGCACCAGGAGCGATATGATTATGCCGACCAATAATACAATCATGTTCAATAATTGCCCCAGAGTTCAAGATTGAGCCTTCTCCTATAGATGAATTCACATTGACTATACACCCTGGCATAACATGTACACCTTCATCTAATACGGCGAAATCCGAAACAATAGCTTTAGGTGACACTATAGTCATAAAGCTATACCCTAGTTTCTTAAACTTCTGATGTAACTTAAAACGTACTTCATGACCTGGTAGTGAACCGATACCATTAACTAGTAATATTTTATTTTTATCGAAAGCTAATATATCGTCATCAGACGAATACCAATCCAAACCTAAAAAAATAGGCTTCATCAATGGTTTATCTTTAGAAACAATTCCAAGAAGGTTGCAGCCAAGTTGGCGCAAAATATCTACAACAACAGCTGCATGGCCACCAGAGCCAATAACTAGAACAGGTTTACTCAAAAACTAAATCTCCAGGTTTATAATCTCTGGTTGCAATTTTGCCTTGCACATCCCAAAACCTATATGGACTATCGCCTGTTCCAGGCCGTTTAACATCTAAATCATCTGCAGTAATAATGTGACCATTTGCAATATATCGTGCAGCAACGATACTTTTACGTGCTGCTGCTTTATTTTTAATTTCCGATGGACGAGGCCCTTTTATACCATCACCTAATGTCAGCTCAACGGCACGTATAGCTTGCACCATGTCTTTAAGCTCTAATGGATTAAGTGAAGCTTTATGGTCAGGACCTTCCATTTCTTTATCAAGTGTGAAATGTTTTTCAATTAATTCAGCACCACGAGCTACAGCTGCAATTGGAACGACGATACCCTCACTATGATCAGAATAACCAACTGGTAACCCAAAGGCCGATTCAAGCGTATCCATTGCACGAAGATTAATATCAGCAAGTGGAGCGGGATACTCCGTAGTGCAATGCAAAACGGTGACTTTATCTTTAAGAGCCTTTTTGCCTGACTCTGAAAAGTATGCGGCCTGAAATGCATCAACAGAGGGCTCAACATCAAGCGGCGCTGTATAACCGAAAGCAATAACTCCCAAAACGGCTTCTATATCTGCCAAAGTGGACATACCTGTGGATACAATCAAGTCACATCCTGTTCTTGCATGTTGCAACACCAATGGGGCATTAGTTATTTCACCAGAGGGAATTTTTAATCTAGTTAGTTTCAAGTCATTAACCAAAAAATCAAGGCTTTCGCTGTCAAAAGCTGTTGACAAAAACTCGATACCTAGCCTTTCACAATATGCTACAAGTTGATGATGAGCCTCATAGCTAAGCTCAAGACGACTGAGCATGGCAAGTTGTGACTCTTGCTTTTGTGTATTGGCCACTTGGTAGTCAGCTTGCTGAGCTTGTTCGGTAACTAAATTTTTTGCTTTAAAAGTCTGAAACTTTACAATGTCGGCACCCGCATGGTACGCAGCATCCACAAGTTGAAACGCCAGCGCCTCATCACCGTTATGGTTTACGCCCGCTTCCGCAATTATCAATGTCATACTGTCTCACTCAATCGGTTCAAAAGGTAAGTTGTAAAATGACTTACAAGGTTCAAAATTAAGTGATTTAATCATTGCAATCACTTGTGCGCTGCTATCGCCTTGGCCATAAGGATTGTTAATAATTTCGTTGTCTGCTTTATAGCCCCTTGTAATAGCTATTTTAATTGCTTGTTCAATTGCCTCTTTATTTGCAGGACAATGCAGGACACTTTTCGCAGCCAAACGACCTTGCTGTCGCACACCAATGTTCACCGTTGGCACATCAAAGGATGGTACTTCAATAATGCCACTGGATGAGTTTCCTATGACTGCACTTGCATGTTTAACAGCACTGAGATAGCGCACTTGTCCTAAGGAAGGGATAGCGAACACACGTTTTCGATTCGCGGCAGCATACGCTTCTAATATTGGGATAATACGTCTTCCACCGTCATCTGCATTCGGGTAAGTAAGAATAACTTGATACTCTGAATAAACATCAAGCGCGTCAAGCAAAGCCTGAAAACTGATTTCTGGCGCTTCTTCACCTAAGGTTACTGGATGGTAAGTCACTAAGAAATAGGGCTTAGTCAACGAGAAACCGAGAGAATCTGATAGTGTAAGCTTATCCATAAATTGAGCACGCTTAAGGTGATCAAGGCCAATAGCACCGATATTTTTTACACGTTCAGGTGCTTCACCTAACTGGATCACGCGCTGTCGGTACACTTCGGTGGACGTGCCATGCAAATAGCTAAGCTTAGTGATCGCATGACGAATGGCGTCATCGTAAGCCCCTTCAGTAATTTCACCACCATGCAAATGAATCACAGGTACACGCAAAATCATTGCTGTTTGCGCCGCCGCCAGTGCTTCAAATCGGTCTCCGAGAATAACCAATACATCCGGAGCAAGCCTTGCTAGCGCATCAGCAAAACCCAACACACCGAGTCCCATGCTTTTTGCCGTGCCCACTGCAGAATTCGATGAGAGTAAGATTTCGATTTTCTCATCTATAAAAAAACCATCTAACTCAATTTGCTTGAAGGTTTCACCGAACTCAGGAGACAAGTGCATGCCAGAAACTAGCAATTGAAGCTGAAGAGTTTGATCTGATTGTATGTCTTTGAGAAGCCAAAAGAGCAGACCATACTCTGCTCTTGTGCCAGTAAAAACGGCAACTTTTGTTTTGTTCTCGCTCATTTCCGTCACCTATATGCCAACAGGTGTGCTAGGTAGGTTAATTAAATGCGCCTCTATAAACTCCGAATAGGTCAGATCCCCTCGAAAGGCTTTTTCGAACATAGGTAATCGGTGCATTAACTTCCAGATTGGGCGAGTCATCACTCCCGCGGCATTGGTCTGTTCTAGAAGTTCATTACGCTGCTGCGCATCCGAGCAGATAATAGCATTGAGCCAGTAGTTCGATTGTGCGTATTCGGGTTCAACCACAAACTTAACGTCACTCACAGCGAAAAACGCTTGATATTGCTTTGCAAGTTCACGCTTCTGCAATAGATATTGTTCAAGCATTTCCATCTGTGCACAACCCAGTGCCGCATTTAAATTAGGCATTCGGTAGTTGAAACCAGGCTCATCATGAAAGAATTCGTAAGGATGCGGTACTTTAGCGGTGGTGGTCACATGCTTGGTGCGTTTTCCTGATTCTTCTGTACCACATAGCACCATACCACCGCCACCAGTAGTAATAATTTTATTGCCATTGAAACTGATTGCACCAAACTGACCAAGCGTACCAGTGTGTTTATCTTTATAAAAAGAACCAAGGCTTTCGGCTGCATCTTCCACTAAAACAAGTTGCCACTTAAGACATACCACCACTAATTCGTCCAACTCAACTGGATGACCAAAGGTATGCATCGGCACTACAGCTTTAATCCGTTGGCCCGTTTGTTTGTGAACGCAACCACGCTCTGTCAGCTCTGCATTTTCCACTAAATAGTTTTCAACCGCTTTCGGGCACAAGCCCAAACTCACCGGAGAAACATCAACAAAAATTGGTTGAGCCCCCATATGATACAAAGCATTACAGGTAGCAACAAAAGTCAATGCTTGGGTGATAACTAAGTCGCCCCCCTCAACACCAGCCATATACAGCGCAGCATGCAATGCTGCAGTACCATTCACTGTTGCAACAGCGCGCTTGCTACCAGTAAAGGACTCCATCTTACGTTCAAACTGATCTACAAACTTACCAACACTGGAGACAAAGGTACTATCGATGGTTTCCATCACATACGCTTTTTCATTGCCCACAAACGTTGGGGCATGCAGCGTAATAAAGTCTTGGGTTTTATATTGATCACGAACAAACTCAATCAGCATTTTTGGATTCATGCTATAGCCTTACATCTTGCTATCAAGGTATTTACCCGTTTCTTTGTGGCCAAAGTCAGGGATCATAGTAAAGAAAAGCTCTACTATCTGCTCTTTGCTCCAAGCTCGTTGATCCTTCATTTGCATAATTTGCTCTTCGAAAAGATTCAACAATTCTGGTTGATACAGAGGTTCATTTTTGATAATGCCAAGATTTTCAAAACGCGCCATATCGAGCACTTCTCTGTCGGTAAAAAACTCTTCGAAGTCTTTTTCACCGGTGGTGTCACTTTCAGTAAATAAGCAAGGCCATTTACCTTTAGCTGGTAAAGTTTTGGCTAGTTCACGTGCTTCGTCTTCATTGACACATAAATGTGGCTCGTAGCCACGCTGCTCAAGGTATTTCACTGCAATATCAGCAAACGTAATCAGATGCAGCGCTTCACTAAGTTTCGGGAAGAAAATATCGCGATTGTCCCCGAAGATACAGGACATTAAACAAAGCTCACCAGACTCTTGAGGAGTAACAAAATACCGTTTGATATCATTCGGTGCGACAATTGGTTGATTTTTCAATATGCGCTGATTAAAGCCATGAAGCAAAGAACCGTCCGAAAATGCGACGTTGGCAAAACGCGCTGTCGAAATAGTAATCTGCTCACTTTTACGCATTAAGAACATTTCCATAATGCGTTTAGATGCTCCCATCATATTAACTGGATTAGCAGCTTTATCTGTTGATACGCAGAAATACTTTTTAACTCCGCAATCAATAGATTGCTGTATGGTTTTGTCGGTATTGAACACGTTGACATCAATCATACGCATCAAGGTATACGGGTCTTTCTCACTACGGACATGTTTCAGTGCAGATAAGTTCAATACATAATCATACTGACCATCTGCTTTAATAAAGGCATCATATTCAATTGAACCAATATCTAACGCAAAAGTTTGAAAGTCACCGTTTATATAACCAAACGAGCTACGAATATCACGCACCAACTCCACCATGTTATTTTCGCTTATATCGACTACGTGCAGCTTTTTAGGGTGACGTTTAAAAATCTCTTTAGTTACCGCTTGGCCTATTGATCCTGCACCACCTAAAACAAGGAATCTTGATTCAGAAACAACACGCTGTAACTCTTCATTATGAACGTTAATATCTACTGAAAATAACTCACTATGACGTCCGATTAATGACAATATATTGCTCATAAACCTCAATTCCTAAATAAAACTTATCGATTATTTTACTTTTTCATCTCAGCCTTAGACCAAGCTGAGAGACATTTCATCCATTTTGAGACAGTCGCTCTTATTTCTAAGTAAGCACAATACTTCATAGAGCCTAGGTTTTACTGTTTTTCTGCGCTTTTTCTAAAAACAGTCACAATAGGCAATCAGGTACTAGAGTCTAAAACGTCATTACGTGGTTCTAGAATCTAAAAGCTGGATCCCCGCGGTCGCGAGGATGATAAATAATAGAAAGATTCTAGGTTCTAGAGGCCGAAGGACGTCCTAGAATCTAGTTTTACTCTTTTCTAATAAAATATCTCACCAGAACCAACATTACACCTAACATACCGCCGAGCATCGTGCCTAATACACAAATTAATGCGCGTTTTGGTTTAGCCTTTTCTTCAGGCGCTAATGCGGGGTCAATGGTTTTAAATACGTATTCATCACGCACTTCGGCAAACATAATGGTTTTTGCCTGCTCTTCAATGAGTTTATAAAGTACGGTTTTAATATCTGCGACATTGGTTAAAACGATTTGTTTATTTAAAAACTCAGTACTGCGGTGTGCTTCTGCTACATCACGATCTTTCATCACTTTATTAATATCTTGAATTAACCAAGTAACCCATTGCTGCGCGACTGTCGGAGATAAATGCTCAACTGATAAAGTCACCATTCCCGTATCTTTGGCTTTATTGACAACAATCATTTTGCTAAAGACTTTGTATGCCTCTTGCATTGATGGCTCAGGTTTAAATGGCGCTTTCACTTCGCGCACCCAAGTATTGGTTTGCTGGTTGTATAGCTCAGGATCATAGATAAGTTTATCTGCATCCCTATCCCATTTTTCTGCCGCCATTAAATCGGCAAGGATATTGTGCTTTTGAATAAAATCACTGGTAAATTGGCGAGACTTTAAGACCTCAATTGCCAATTCGGTTTTATCTGTACCGCCTTTGCTACCCAGATTCACGCCTGCAAGGCTAGCTAGACCACCAAACTGAGAAGCTAACGCACTTAAACCGCCGCCTTGCTCCTCTGATGCGGGGGCCAGTAATGCTTCAGATTTATAGATATTAGGTTGCTTTATGGCAAAGACCACTGCACCAACAGCAAATAAAGCGGTAACAACCAAAATAATCCATTTACCACGCCAGATGACAGAGAACAGTTCTCGAAGATCGATTTCGTCGTCTTGCACTTGAGGGAATCTGGCATCGGATTGATGTATATTTGGATTTTGAGTAATTTGTGTGTTCATTTTTTTAGGTTCTAGACCCTAGGTGCTAGGCCCTAGGAAAGCTTAAAGATATTTAAAGAAGGTGCTAGGTACTAGATTCTAGGTTTTAAATCCTAGGTTCTAGGGCCTAGAGCGAGCTTGCGAGCGTTCTAGCAGCAGCGTTTTTTGCTGCGTCCTAGAGGGCGTAGGCCGTCCTAGTTTCTACGTACTTTTATAATCTGCGGACTCTTCTCGGACACTACCTTTTCGTATTTTTATCAAAGAAGCAATCATTGCTGAAATTTCTTTAGCCTCTTTGATAAGAGTCATTCCGTTTTGTTTGTCTATTACGCCAATTTCTATCGCAATATATATCTGAGTAATCAGTTCCCCAGATGAACCTTTTGCAAAATAAAGAAATCTTGCTGACTCTGCATTTGACTCACGTTCCTCGCCCTCCGCTATGTTTGAGGGAATAGAAACTGCCGCTCTGGTCATCTGATCTCTGAGCCCATAATCTCGGCAATTTTTAAGTTCCTTATAAACATCACATGATAGGCGGCAAGCTCGTTTCCAAACATCCAGTTGTTCGAATCGCATGATGTTCCTTAATTAGAGAAGGTTCTAGGTTCTATTCTAGGTTCTAGGTTCTAGGGCCTAGCGCGAAGCGTCCTAGCAGCGGCGAAGCCGCGTCATCTTCGTATTACAAACCTGCGATGGCTGAGATAGCAACTGCGGTGTTATAGATAATTCCAGTCACTTGCGACCAGAGTGTAAGGTTATCTTTGTACTCGGTATCTAATGGCACAATTACGGTATCACCAGGTTGCAATTGCTCACCACCGCTGAACCAGCTTGAACGCGAAGGCATTAGAACTGAACCATTAGCCTGAATAACATAGGTTCTTCCCTCATCAGCACGTTCTCTCGCACCACCAGACATTGCTAGGTACTGGTCGATTGTTAAACCTTCTTTAAATCTGTGGGTGGCAGGATGCTGAACTTCACCCATCACAGCAATTGTTTGCTTAGTTGAAGGGACATATAAAATGTCTGCATCTTCTAACTGCAAATCAGCCTGAGTAATACCAAGTGAAATTGCAGGTAAATCGACAACTAAACGGCCAACCGCTTTAATATTTTCAAGGTCGGTTAGCATTAACTGTGCATCAGCATAATTAACTACCGTGCCATCCTTTGAAATCCCGCGGGTAGCTATATCACGACGCAGTTGGTCTGCCAGCTTTTTGATTTCAATCTGCTCTTGTTGGCGCACAGACTCACGTACAAAGACTGCTGAAGGTAATGCCGCATATTCGGTAAAGCCACCCACACGGGTGATTAAGTCACTTAAGGTTTCACCACGGCGAATATTGTAACGGCCAGGGAATTTAACCTCGCCTCTGACCTCAACCACTTTGGTCTCTTGCCAATCTGGCGTTGTCATCACAGTAAGAATATCTCTGCCAGATAACAATAAATTGGCACTTGAGTTATTTTGCAGTGCTAAAGCAAGGTCAATATTTTTATGCTCAGTTTTAGAACCAGAATTATCAACTACCGTTGATGTTAATTCGGCTCTAGTTGTGTAAGCACCTTCTTTCAAGCCACCAGCAGCAACAACTAAATCATTGACTCTTGCACCTGCGGTTAATGGGTACAGACCGGGTAAACGTACCTGACCATCAACCCCGACAACCTGAATCCCAGCTCCTGCTCGACCCTGGTTATTAAGCTTAACCATGACCGGATAGAGTAATTCTTGGCGAGCCATTTGATTACTGAGTTTGAGTAACTCTGTATCATCAAATAAGTTTGCCAACATTTTGTTGACGACACCTTTAACCACAGCCACATCTTCTGACTCAGTTTTATCAGTAACAACCACTCCAGCCAACTGCGTACGCTGAGTTAATCTACTTTTATCAAGCTGAACAAACCCCGCTTTGAATAAATCAGAACTGATCAGAGAATTCGTGTTTAAAGAGGTTACCTTCTCTACGCGCTGTTTAACTAACTTATTCAGCTCGAAACGGTTTTGTACATCGTCAGAAAAATTAAAAATAATGATTTTATCACGGGGATTTAAAGCGATATCTTGGTCACTATTTTTGTCATTAATGGCTTTACCCGGTGAAAACTGACGAACTTCAATATCACCATATTGGTTCACTTCACGAACCACTAAGGCATAATCTAAATCAGCAGAAATGGCTAAATCCCCCCAAATTGAGGGAAAAACATCACTGACTTTTTGTCCGGAAAACCATTGATATTTACCAGGACGTACGACAGCACCGACTACGGTCACTGCGCTTTCAAACTGTTCAGAAGCGTTTTTAACACGAATAACATCACCCGCTTTGGCTAATGTCATTTTGCCCTGTTCGCTAGTAAGGTCGACATTGATGACTGTTTTTAGCGATTTACTGTTGTAACGCTCAACCGAACTGCTTTTAGGATAGGCGCCAGGATTTAAACCCGCTGCCATGGCGATAACATCAGCCATGGTTTCGTTGTTTTTTAACTCATAAATAGCTGGACGTCTTACTTCACCAGAGACACTAACAAGGCCACCAATTGAAGGAATAAAGACGACATCTCCAGAACGTAAGCGCAGGTCGCCAGATGCATCCCCTTTTAACAGCAGATCATATAAGTCTAATGTACCGACAAGTTTGCCATTACGTTTAAGTTGTACATTCCGTAATGAGCCAATTTCGTTAACACCACCAGCAACAAATAACGCTTGGGTGATAGTGGATAAACTAGAAACCGTATATGAACCAGGTTTGTAAGCATCACCCGCCACAAAAATACGAATAGAGCGCAATTCCCCCATGGTGATATTGGACTCAATACCAATCATTTGTTGTTGAATACGCTGCCCCAGCGTTTCTCTTAACTCAGAGAACGTTAACCCATTTACAGGAATGGGCCCTAATTCGGGGAATTGAATGACTCCTTCGCGATTAATTACTAAGTCGTATTCTTTATTCTCTTTCCCATAAAGCTGTACTTTGATGTTATCGCCTGGACCGACAAGATATTCCCCAGGGACTGGCACATCAGATACTGGCGCAAAGGTGCTAGGCTCACCTGCAAACATTTCATAGCCAAAGCGACGTAGTTTAAGGTTGGAAGAATCCGCAGAAAAATCTAATTCCGCTTTTTCTTTCTTATCACTTGCCGCATTGATGCGCTCTGGTTGCATGTCACGTTCGGAAACAACCTGCGGATTTGCTATCTGCGGCTGAGCTTGACTACCGGAAATCATACTGGGATCAATTCCGTACTGTCTCGCTAAGCGCTGTTGTTCTGCTTTGGGTAATTGTTTGAATTGTTCAATCATCTGCGGAGAGGGCGTAACGGCTTGCGCCTGAGCGCCCATCAATATTGCAGCACTCATGCTTGCGAATATCGCGACTCTAGGGGCCGCCTTGATGTATTTTTTAAGTTGTTGTAACACCAGATATCTCCGATTGGGTTTAAAGATGAAAAACAATGATAAAGCAGAGCGTCACTACGCTCCTTCTAGATTCTAGCGCCACCGTAGTGGCGTCCTCGTCCTAGAGCAGTTCTCTTTGCTGCGCCCGATCCGAACAGTTGAAAAGCAACGTCCTTCTTTTCTTTCAGACACGCTACCGCCCATAGATTGCGGCCTCTATATTGCCCTTCGCGCTGCGAATATTCTAATTTTTCAAAACCTTAGCATTTATCACTTGCTGTTTTTAATTGTTAGCGTTCTGTGGTCTCTGTGGTCCCAAACTTATCAGTTGACCATCTTTAGTTTGGCTACCATCTTCAAAAGACCTAAGCCCTGCTGGCAATTTAAGCCCGCGAGCCTCATATGCCACAGCGT
The DNA here is from genome assembly GCF_023475945.1 of Shewanella sp. 8A. Lineage (NCBI taxonomy): Bacteria > Pseudomonadati > Pseudomonadota > Gammaproteobacteria > Alteromonadales > Shewanellaceae > Shewanella > Shewanella sp. 8A. The sequence goes on along the minus strand of NZ_JAMDJP010000027.1, from coordinate 38,725 downwards.
AAAAAACAAGTAAAACTTTTGTTGCACACAACTTAAATCAGCCGCAAAAATTGTACAGCCAAACCACTACGTCGTTTGTTCAAAAAATGTGCACACAAATTATGATTAACTTTTAATGGTGTAAATTTAGTTTTGTGATACCACCTCAATGCACAAACAAACATAACACACTGAAAATTATATTTTTTTAATTTCAAGCTCTATATTGCTTGAAATGAAATAACTCAACCTATGGCAAATGTCTTACACAACTCTAAGCTAAAGTCTTAATCAACATAGTAAAATAGTTCACAACTTACACTCGTTCTACAGACTGTTCTGGCACAGTTAACATATTGATCTGTCCCATAATATTAAATAAAACGTGGCAACGTTTGTTTGGGCATTTCTCTTGAAAAATAGCTTCTAAGTCTGCAAACGGGCCGTCTTTAAAACGAATTTTCTCCCCTGTTTTTAGCTCTAACGGAGTCTCTAAAACAGATTGGGAAGGCGTTAATTCTTTCATGCGAATAGCGTGAATGACTCGGTCATCAATGGGTGTCATTCTTTCCTGACAATTGACTATACGACTCACACCGCGAGTAGAGTGGACCTGCTTAACGCTAGTTTGGCTTGGGTCAAAATTGATAAACAAATAATTTGGAAATAAAGGCACACGACAGATCCGCTTCTGACCGCGTTGAGATTTTTCTTCAGAGACCATTGGTAAATATGTCTCTAAATTTTGAAGAGCTAAATTTTGTTGTGCCCTCGCTTCACTACGAGGTTTACAGTACAAAAGGTACCATGCCTTCATCGATTAATCTCACTACCCTATGTTAAGTGACGTCCATTCACGGGTCGCAATCATAACAAAGTTGTCAAGACGGATGGAAGCAGTTTTTTGCCTTAAAACCCTTGCTGTTCGGTATCTAAACAAAGTACCGATATATTAGGAAAATCAACATAAATCGATATTTGGCGGCGAGTTGCAGATAATCTCACCAGTTAGCAAGTCAAAATTGACTTTAGTGACTTTTAAAGGGTATATAAGGTGGGAATTTTAGCGAAAATATCCTAATTAACGCTTAAAATATTACTTTTATTATAAGAACGTAACAATAACTCATACTTAAATCTCAGCAATTCAACAATTTACTCATGCTTTTAAGCTAGAGCTAAATATCGAATTGACTCAAGATAAATGAGAAGAGCAACAATCATTTTTCTGTGGTGACATCATCCTGTTTCAGGGGCGCCACAGGCAATCACGAGCTTAAGGTGGAAACTTCATGAGCGTAGCAAAACCACAAGGGACAATGCTTGGCCATCCCAAAGGTCTGTTCCTACTGTTTACAACAGAACTCTGGGAACGTTTTAGTTATTATGCAATGCGTGCCATTTTGGTACTGTACTTAGTTGATAAAGTGCAAAGCGAAGGTGGACACGGTTTAGGTTGGAGCCAAGCCGATGCCATTTCGTTATATGGCACCTTCACTGGCCTTGTTTATTTGACCCCACTTCTAGGTGGTTGGTTAGCCGATACCTTTCTAGGCCAACGCCGTGCCATTATGATTGGCGGTACTTTAATGGCGGCTGGTCAATTTATTTTAGGTACGCCCCATGCGTGGGTACCTGGGATGGAAACCGAAGTATTCTACGTCGGCTTAGGCACGTTAATCTTAGGTAACGGCCTGTTTAAACCGAATATTTCTACTATGGTGGGCGATCTGTACCAAGAAGGAGATCACCGCCGTGACGGTGCTTTCACCATTTTCTATATGGGGATCAACGTTGGTGCTTTCCTCTCAGGTATTATCGTAGGCTCAGTGGTTGCCGCTTATGATGGCAACTTCCAAGCTGGTTTTATCTGCGCAGGTATCGGTATGATCCTGTCGTTAATTATCCAGCTTGTGTTTGCACAAAAGTTACTTGGTGATATCGGTAGAACTCCTGCTGCTAAGCTTGAAAAGCAAAAAGCAGCAGAAAAAGGAGAAGTCCGTAAAGAACCACTGACGAAGGTTGAACGTGACCGTATTAAAGTCATCATGGTGATGGGTTTATTTACCATTATTTTCTGGGCGGGCTTCGAGCAAGCTGGCGGCCTGATGAACTTGTTCACTAACGACTTTACCGACCGCATGATCGGCACATGGGAAGTACCAACCACTTGGTTCCAATCCTTAAACGCAATGTTTATCGTTATTTTTGCTCCTGTTGTTGCTTCCATTTGGGTACGTTTAGGTAAGAACGAACCTAACTCCCCGATTAAGTTTGCTTTAGGCTTAGTGCTGTTAGCCGTTGGCTTCTTATTTATGATCGGTGCCGTTGTCGAAATGGGCGGTGATGCTACAGCTAAATCAAGCATGTGGTGGTTGGTTGGCGCTTATTTCTTCCATACCATGGGTGAACTTTGCTTGTCGCCTATTGGTTTATCTATGGTCACTAAGTTAGCTCCACTTCGCATCGCTTCGTTAATGATGGGTTCTTGGTTCCTCTTTGTGGCTGCTGCTAACAAAATTGGTGGTGTGGTGGGTTCCTTTATTGGCCATGGCGGCGAAAAAGAAGAACAACTTGCCAATGCAATGGCTATCTTCTCGGGTATTGCGATTACCGCAGCACTTTCTGGTGTGATCTTATACTTTATGGCTGACAAATTAGTCGATTGGATGCACGGTGCGGAAAGCAAGCATCACAATGAAGCAGAAGCATTAGAAGATGAAATTGCGGTAACCGCTGAACACGAAGCTATTAAAAGATAACGCAGCTAGAAGCTAGGACGCAGCCAAATGTGCTGCTCTAGGTGACTTAGCTGCGAGAAAAAGCAGATCGGGCTTCGTCCTGATAGGACGCTTCTACCCATCCTGAATAATTCTATATTCGATAAAAACGCTGCAGAAATGCAGCGTTTTTTATTGCTTTGCTCCCAAAACACGTTGAGGTTAGAGATAGGATGTTTCGCATACTGACAAATTAGAACATGGGTACTAGGTGCTAAGTTCTAGGTGCTAGGTGCTAGAGTCTAGCTTCTCGAGCCACGTAATGGCGTTCTAGCAGCGCTTTTGGCTGCGTCCTAGCACCTTATCTTCTTATAAACTTAATTGAATAAAACCACCCGCAGGCAAGTTTGAATTGTAGACTAATCCTTTAAATTGATTATCTAATAACTGCTGCTTGTGTTCAGGCTCATTGGTTGCAATACAAAGCTGCTCCTGGGGCAGAATCGTTCGAAACTGAACACTCGGTTTACCCCAATCTAATACCCCTAGTGGTAAACTTTCTGAAATAGCCAATGGACTTAACCCTTTGTCATTACGTAAATAGCACCTCAGTCCCTTGCCTGCTAGGGCAATGGCGGCACGATAACGAGTTAGTTCAATTGCAACATAAACAATATCTACGGTGATATCCAAACCGGACTTGACTAAACGCTCATTCAAATAGCTCAGCATATTGAACGGCTCGATAATGGTTTTACTCTGACCACTTCGATAACTTTTCAGCTTTTGGTTGACAAAACTGCGTAGCAAAACACAAGCAAACGCCGCGCGATTGTCTTCGGGATAGAGGTGAGCCATATACATAATCAAATGATCACTGCCCACCATTGTTGAGTCAATAAAGTAGCTACTGATATCACTGCTTTTAAATAAGCTGTAATCAACTTTGGCGGCGGGATAACTGATATTTGAAGCAGGGAAAAGTTGCTGCTGAACTTGTTTGGCCGCTTCAACACTTTGTTCTAATAAGGCTAAATTATCATTCAACTCTTGGTGAGATAAAGCATCAAAGTCTGCCTGAGTAATATCATCGGGGTGATTTCGCTGCAGCCCTTGGTGAATGGCTTGCTCGATAATAAAGAGATCGGCAACAGGTTTAACCAAATAATCACTCGCACCGATGCGCAGCGCCTCGACAACATCCGCCATAACATTGTTACCTGAAATAACAATAGAAGGCACTAATGGCTCTAACCTGCTCATTTCCTTAAGCATATCTAAGCCACCAAGCTTTGGCATACTCAAATCGGCAAGTATGATATCGAAACGTTGTTGCTTGAAATGAATCAGCCCCTGCTCTCCATCGCCAGCCTGCACTACCTGTGCACCGCGACCATTTAGAAAGGTAGCAACGATTTGCCTGAATACTGGGTCATCTTCAACCCACAGAATTGAAACACCATTTAACGCCATAAAGATTCCCGCATAACGTTTACTGCAACAGCAATCATTCAATGATGACATGGGAAGAATCATTTATACGGCATGGGCTTGGCTGCATATTCATGCCTGCAGCCAAGTTAGCGCATGAGCTTACTCAAGTTCCTGCATGTACTGGTCGAGTAACTCATCATCTTCTTGTTTTTGAGGAACATTGCCATCATAGACCTTATAGTCCATGTGTTGTAAGTACGCATCTTTCACGAAGGCATAGGGATCGAGCGCATTATCAACAAGTCTTTCCTGGTCAATTGCCGAGGCTCTAGCATGTAAGCTTTTAAGGCCCCATTTAACCACGGATTGCCACACTGTGAGTTCAGATAGTGGAAAGTATAGACCATCAACCCAATCTGATGCGAGTTCACGAACAACATATGGACCAGCAAAGGGTGCCATAAAATAGGGACCATTAGGTACACCGTAATAGCCCAACACTTCGTTAAACTCGTCCTGCTTACGTGGCATTCCCATCATATCAGCCACATCAATAACGCCTAGTAACCCTATCGTCGTGTTAACCGTAAAACGACCACCCGCATTCGCCGCCCAACCCCATTTGCCTTGCAATAAGTTGTTTACCACGCTGCTGGGTTCTTCCAAGTTTTGCACAAAGTTATTAATCCCTGTTTTAGCAGGCAACGGGATATAATCGTTATAACCATGTGCAACGGGCCGGTATAGGTACCTATCGAGAAACAGATAGTTAAAGTCCCACATGGCGCGGTTGAACCCTTCAAAGGGATCTCTTGGATCTTCGTAAGTAATTTTTACAGCTGAAGCCCCGTCCTTTGGAGTGTTATCGGGTACGGCTACCTCTGCGCCATAAACCTTGGGCAGTAATGCAAAGCCTAAAAGTACCCCTATCCATTTCAACTTCATATTGCTCTCTTAAATAAATGTACTGCCGAGTTCACGAGTTTTCGTTAAAGTGACCATCAACAAGTGACGATAAAAGATTAGTCATCCGAGTCGTATACTAAGTATGACAGACAAAATGCCACTGACTTTACAAAGCGCATAAGCATACTTGGCAAAACAGTTTGGTCAATTGTTAATTTTTTAAATAACGCACCGCGAGTTATTCCAACAAAGGTTTAGTATGGAGTCGATTCCACTTAGTCAGATTACCAACGCACCATTAATCACTTCAGGGACTCAAAACACTGCACTGAGCACCAATGCGCGTCCTATTCCCGCTGAAGTCCAACTATCTCCTGAAGGCGATAGTATTATTCTAAACGGTACAGAATATAATTTAAAGCTCGTTAATGCTCAGCAACGCCAAGCATTAATTATTGCTAGTCAATTTTTAGTCAATCAAGCCGTGAACAGCCCCTCTGAATCGAGTGCGATGACCCAAACCTCGCAACTGATTGCCTTGGGTTCGACAGTCAACCTTAAGCTCCCAGAAGCGATCACATTACTTGCACAACAAAATGGGATTTCAGAGACAAAATTATACGCTCTCTCTGCCCGCCCACAGGGCTACCCCCTCCCTAATGTCATTGTTACTGCAAAAGAATTCCAATTTACGAATGGAACTGTTGTGCCACAGGATCCAGGAACACGACTTAATGCGGGTGAATATCAAGCAAAAATTACCCTTTTACAAGGGAAACCTATTTTAGTGTTGACCCCAATACTGAGCAAACTCGAAATCCAAATTGGCGCTCCGATAAATGAAACTCAGCTTCCCATTATTGACAAGCAAGCGAGTCATGTTGTGATAAGCAAAATGGAACCCGTTCAGATTATTGCGAGTTTTTTACGGAAACTTGAGGGCTTAGTCCCCCAAACGGATAGCACTGCTGCAAAAGTCAATACGTCTAGCACCCAAGGTGGATCAATTTCCGACATAAAAATATCCCAGACTCAAACGGGTTCTATTACGGATGAAATGACATTCGTAAAAAATTCATCATCCAAGAGCGTAAATTTACAATCCACCACTGAAGCAAAGCTGACGACAGGACAAACTACCAATCAACAAATTGATCCCCAAACGGCTATTCCTGAACCTAAGGCACTGACTAAAGATGCAAGCGCATCGGATGTAAAAAATACCGTAACGGTGTCTACTGCTTTGCAAAGTCAACATGCGAAATCGGACTTTAGCAGCTTACAGACCAAACCACAGGTCCCCGCTAATGAGTTAGCGATGACCAAAAATTTGTCCAGTAATGAAACACAGCTAAATCTTAAAACCCCATCAGACTCGTTAGGTGCTGACAAACAAAATAAGCTCAACGAAGCCAATATCAATGTTAATCAAGTACTTCAAAAAGCCTTTACCAAGGCCGGTGCTCTCCCCATCGAGCAGGTGGTCTCTCGAGCTAGCACAAACTTAGCTGCCGAGCTGTTAAAACATTTGCCTCATCTAGGCCCACATCCTTTAGGCCAATTAAGCGATCCAAACGAACTAAAAGACAGCATCCTTGGTCTCGCAACCTTAAATTTAGCAACGCCGCAGCTCGCTCAAGCCTCAATGCTATTCAATGCGGGAGCCATTAGCTCATTGTTTCAGTTGTTATTGGGGTTTAGGGCAAATAATGCCAATAGTAAAATGAGTGCTAAATTGGCCGATTACTTAGAGCAACTCCAAACTAGAATCGGATTATCTAACCACCAGCTGGGACAATTTAGTAAAGCTGGCGGCCTAGAAAGCATGGTACAACTAGCTTCAAGCCTACAGCTTTATCAACAAGCCAGTAGTGAAAATAATGGTAATTTAGTGTGGTTTTTTGCCCTTCCCTATGGGATTAATCAACGTCATGAACAATTAGAAGGTAAATTCGAGCGAGAAGCCGATAGCGATGAACAGCAACATCATAAAGGCTGGAATTTACAATTGAAGTTTAATCTCGCCCAGGGTCCATTACTGATATCGGCACGTTTTCACCAACAAGTACTAGATATTCAGTTCAAAGGTGACAGTCAGTCATTACTTCGCCGAGTAGATAACTTTCTGGCTCCACTGGGACAAAAACTATCGCAATTAGGATTTACACCGGGTGAATTATCCACCCAATTAGCACCAGTTCCAGCAACGTTGCTGCCTGGTGATCATTTTCTTGTGAAAACAAGAGCATAATTAAAGAGTCTATCTATGGCGGAAGAATACAAAACCCAGCAAGCAGTTGCCTTGAGTTATGACGGAAAACATGCGCCTAAAGTAGTCGCATCGGGTGAAGGGCTAATCGCTGACGAAATTATCGCTCTAGCAAAGGCCTCAGGCGTTTATATTCACCAAGATCCGCACCTGAGTAACTTTCTTCGATTGCTTGAATTAGGCGAAGAAATTCCAAGAGAACTGTATCTGCTTATCGCCGAATTAATCGCATTTGTGTATATGTTGGACGGAAAATTCCCAGAACAATGGAACAATATGCATAAGAAGATTGTTGATAAGGCTTAAAGCAAAAGTGGCTAGCTCCTAGAGCCACAACGTGGCGTTCTAGAGCAGCACTTTGCTGCGGCCGAGAGTCACGAAGTGCGTCCCAAATTATTCACCTATTTACGGTGTAAACGAATTAACAACTCAGCTTCAGCTTTAGGCAATTCACACTCTTTGATTAGCTCATCTACACCAGCTCCGAGAGCCACCATCTTCATCGCACGCGTATAAAGCTTTGCTTGGGGATCCTGTTGAGTAGATTCTTCAATGCGTTCAGATTGTTGATGTAAGCGTTTTTCAAGCTCAATCACACGACGTCCCATACCAATAGTACCGCTTCGAAGCTCCTGCATTTCACGCTTAAAGCCCTCGCGCTGACGATCGCCCTCTTTCACTAATACGGTTAACGCTTCAACTTTACTGCGCAACTTACTTAATTGTTTCTGAAGGTAAAGAACTAAACCTAAACACGCAATCACATAAACTAAGGCTGCGATTAAAAATTCATCGCCCATTCATCATCCCTACGCATCACAATCAGCTGAAATTAGCACCGACTCATCAAGTGGCATTCTAAAAGAGTAAATTAAAGCCAAACGAACCGTTCGCATAACAAAAAGCAAAGCGGCAGATAGACACTATCTGCCGCCTCCGATGAATATTTAGAGTTGATTTAACTCAGCCCACTCTTCATCAGATAATAGTTTGTCTAAATCAACTAAGATCAATAACTCATTATCACGATTGCTGACGCCTTGAATAAACTTCGCACTCTCTTCTGTACCAACGTTAGGCGCGTTATCAATTTCAGAACGGCGTAAGTAAACGACTTCAGCAACACTATCGACCAAAATACCAATGACTTGCTTTTCTGCTTCAATGATCACGATACGTGTCGAATCATCCACTTCCGCTGATTGCAACCCAAAACGTGAGCGGGTATCAATAACAGTAACCACATTACCGCGTAAATTGATAATCCCTAAAACATAGTGTGGTGCACCAGGTACGGGAGCAATTTCGGTGTAACGCAGCACTTCTTGCACTTGCATGACATTAATACCATAAGTTTCGTTGTCTAACTTAAAGGTAACCCATTGCAATACTGCATCATCTTTACTTGCAGCCACGGCTGCGACATTTCTTGTATCTTTCATGTTTACCTCAACCAATGGAGTCCTGACAGCCTAAACCCGCATCAAGCATTTCAACTAAGGCTTGTACGTGCAAAATGCCACACATTTGTTCTTTAACCACACCAGCTAGCCAAGGACGTTTCCCTGCTTTGCTGCGCCAATTTACTTGCGATTTGGTAATTTTTACTGCATTAAGAAGGGACTCACAAGCTAATCCCCAATTACTGCCCTCTAATAATACAAGATATTGATAATTTACCGATTGCGCCAGTTTATCTGTGTATTTTTCTGGCATAACCCACGCACAGGTATCCACTAGATTTAACTGTTCTTCTCGATGAGTTTGTACACCAAGGAACCAAGAAGGACGGCCAATAATATGATTAATCCGTTCTACTTTGACGATACCACCGAGACTGACTAATGGAACCGCTAACGTCAACCCAGCTACCTTAAAGAATAGTACTTGAAACTCATCATCGAGCACTTCTTGCAGATCTTTTGTCACACTTGGAGGCGCAAAGCCGACTTGGGTGTCGGGCACAGTCGATAAGTTATCGACTTGCGTCGGCGCAACATCCGCAGTCTCATCAACTTCAGCAACCGTTATTACTACAGGTTGCTTGGGTGCTGGTAAAGGTTGCTCGATAACCTCCGTTGGCTTATCAACAACTGTAGCTTCCGCTTTTAGGACTGGCGCAAGCAGGCGCTCTAGCGACTGTTTATTCACTAACGGCTCAGCACTCTCCTTAGAGGAGACAGTAACAATGCTTTTTGCCCGAATAGGTTGTACTTCAGGTTCTAGAGTAGCTTTAACATCCGCTTTAGACCGCTCATGCTCTGCCAAAATGGCATTATTGAGCTGCTGAGTTTCCGTTTTTTTACTGCTATCAAAAGTGGTCGCAACATTTTCTTGAGATTTAATTGGGGGAGCACCAAAGGCACTATCATCTTCGTGCAATAATAATTCAAAAAAATCAAAAACAGTTTCATCAACCGATTTTGACATGGCCAAACTCCCCAGCTAAAAGAAAATCTAATAATCTTTCATAGGCCTTTACACCACGACAACCGCTTGCATAATGGGAGGCGGGTAAATGCGCTAAACTTGCGTCTCTAAACTTAGTATCTACAGGAATAACATCACGCCATAGACTCTCACCATACTGTTCAGTCAACACCTGCAACGCAGCAGGAGATGCCTTAGTACGCTTATCAAACATGGTTGGGACTACGGTATAACTGTAACGAGTCTTCTTTGACCGCCCCATGATTTCCATAGTTTTGACCATGCGCTCCAGCCCTTTAATCGCTAAGAACTCGGTTTGCACAGGAATGACAATATGTTGGCTCGCGGCTAACGCATTCACCATCAGCACACCTAAGACGGGCGGGCAGTCGACGATGGCAACATCATATTCATCAGTAACAAGGGCAAGCAAATTACGTAAGACAAGTCCCATGCCCTCTTGATGGCCTAAAGCTCTATCAAGTGTTGCTAGCGCCATAGTCGACGGTAATAAATCTAAACCATCCACCAAAGTTGGTACGATATGCGATTTAACCAGCTCTTTTGTAAGATGATTGTGCGCAACAAATACATCAAAAAGAGAACCAGGCACCTCTTCTGAGTCAATCCCAAGGTAGTAACCGAGTGAAGCATGAGGATCGGTATCAATCATCAAGACGCGCTTCCCCCGTTTAGCGAGTGCTCCCGCTAAACTTGCTACCGAAGTGGTTTTACCGACCCCACCTTTTTGATTCGCTATGGTCCAGACTTTCAAAGCACTGACCTCTTAAATGTTGATTCTGTGCCATTTATAAGTGGAATGATTACGCGGCCCACCACGTTACTCTTCTTCCCTTGTCGTGACTCTTATGCCACCGTTAGGCAGGCTTATCACCTTAACACCGTCGGCATTTTCCGAAATCACCACAGGAACTTGAGTCGACTCCTGTCGAACCTCTGTTGTCAATGCTGCTTCATTTTGCAAACGCAAAGAGACTGATGATTCAGCAGGTGACTGAGAGGATAACTGTTGTTTATCCATCTCTGGCACTTTTTCAAGTAAAGGCGGAATATTATTACTACCCGCCGCTGGCATTTCTGGCCCAAGAGTCACTGCATTATGTTCACCAGGCGCCACCATTTTTAGCATAGCCTTAGTTTGTTCTGGGTGTGTGGCAAGCCAATCAGCAATGACCTTAGCTTGTTCATCAGGCACCATGAGCACGACTTGGGTCGATGCTAAGCGTTTAACATCAGCAAGCAATTTTATGTTTTTTCGATGATAATCGAAACTTAAGGCACCAAGACAAACTATCGTCATCATCATTAGCACCATAATAAGCACAATATTTGTGCTTATCTGTGACTTGCTACTAGCCACGTGCAGACTCTTTTAAAATCGATTCAGCCATGTGCTCCAGTGAAATGGATTGAGTGGCAATTCCCGCACTGGCCACTGCTTGAGGCATGCCATAAACGACGCAACTCGCTTCATCCTGCGCCCAAATGGTCGCACCGGCAGCTTTAAGCATGCGTGCTCCTTCTCGGCCATCAGCCCCCATTCCAGTTAACACTACAGCAAGCACATCTCCACCGTAGGCTTTTGAGGCTGAAGCAAAAGTGATATCGACACAAGGCTTATAATTCATTTCAGCACTACCAGCGAGCACTTTTATTCGGCCTGTGACGCCTGTACGCTCTACCATCATCTGCATTCCACCTGGCGCTAGATACGCACAACCTGGACGCAAAATATCGCCATTTGCCGCTTCTTTTACCTCGATTTTACATAAACCATTTAAACGATTTGCAAATGCTGGGGTAAAAGCGGCTGGCATGTGTTGGATCAGCAAAATAGGATGCGGATAATTTGCTGGAAACTGAGTCAAAATTTTCTGTAAGGCGACAGGCCCCCCCGTCGACGTACCGATTAACAATAATTTGTATTGCTTACCACTAGCACGAATAGACGATACTGGTGACGTGCGCACTGGCGCAGGTGCACTTTGAACAGGTGTGGCCACATTCCCTAATACCGAGCCAGTGCTTGGTCTTGGGGGAATTGGGGCAACGCTAGGGCGCGCCACTGGACGGAAAATTCGACGACGACCAAGAGCCTTGACTCTTTGCTGCAATAACAAAATCGCTTCATCTTTATTCGTCGCGATATCTTCAAAACGTTTAGGTAAAAAATCTAACGCACCAGCATCTAGGGCGTCTAAGGTGGCCTTAGCGCCATCATGGGTTAACGATGAAAACATCAGAATCGGGGTTGGACACTTTGCCATGATTTCACGGACAGCGGTGATACCGTCCATGACAGGCATTTCAATGTCCATAGTGATTACTTGGGGATTAAGCTCAGCAGCCATCTTCACCGCTTCAGCCCCGTTAGCAGCCGTCGCGATCACTTCCAGTTCAGGATCTTGATTGACTATTTCACTAACACGTCGTCTAAAAAAGCTTGAGTCATCAACGACTAATACTTTAATGGCCATTCCATTCCTTAACTTGGGAACTAACTTTTATTTTTCGCATAATGCTTTAATAGCCCAGGAACATCCAAGATAAGCGCAATACCACCATCGGATGTAATCGTTGCCCCAGCCATACCTGGCGTACCGTGCAACAAGGCTCCCAGTGGCTTAATCACCACCTCTTCTTGGCCAATCAGTGCATCCACAACAAAACCGATCTGCATCATACCTAACTGCACTATCACGACATGACCATGTTTCTTGTCACCATGTTTGAAGGTAGTTTTATTTCGATGCAACCAATGCTCTAGATAGAATAGCGGCACGGCCTTGTTGCGAACGATGACAGTGAGTTGTCCGTCAACAATATTGGTTTTGGTAAGATCGAGATGAAAAATCTCATTAACACTGGATAAAGGTAATGCAAAAACTTGTTTAGCCACATCGACCATAAGTGTTGGCATAATTGCCAAGGTTAACGGCACTTTAATCTCAAGTATGGTGCCTTTGCCTTTCATCGAGTCAATATGCACAGTACCGTTGAGTTGGGTGATACGGGTTTTAACCACGTCCATTCCCACGCCACGACCAGAGATATCTGAAATCTCGACCTTGGTTGAAAAGCCTGGGGCAAAGATCAAGTTATAAGCTTCGTTGTCCGTCATACGCGCAGCGGAATCTTCATCCAGCACGCCACGTTTAATGGCAATTTGTTTTAACTTTTCGGGATCCATACCTGCGCCATCATCTTCGATTTTTAGCAGAATATGGTCACCCTCTTGGCTTGCCGATAGAGTAATCGTCCCCGTCCTGGGTTTGCCAGAGGCTTCACGGTCATTTGGCATTTCAATACCATGGTCGACCGAGTTACGAACCAAGTGCACTAAAGGATCCGCCAGCGCCTCAACCAAGTTTTTATCAAGATCAGTTTCTTCACCGACCAACACTAAATCAATTTCTTTATTGAGCGTACGGGCTAAATCACGAACAACGCGAGGGAAACGGCCAAAAACCTTTTTGATAGGCTGCATACGGGTTTTCATGACCGCGCCTTGCAAATCAGCAGTCACTAAATCTAGATTCGCGAGCGCCTTAGACATCTCTTCGTCATCACGACTAATGCCCAAACTCACCAAACGGTTACGTACTAATACTAGCTCTCCCACCATATTCATGATTTGGTCGAGTCGTGCAGTATCTACGCGAACGGTCGTTTCACCTTGAGGAACATTTGCTGATGCGGCAGCGGCCGCTTTAACAGGAGCCTTCTCGGCGAGCGCAACTTCGGCCTGAGGTTTAACCGCTGGAGGGGTTACCGGAGTAACACTGGCTTTAGGCACAGCAGGAGCCGCAGCAGATGTGGCAGGAGTGGGAGTCGGTTTCGCAGATTCCACTTTTGCAACAGCTTTGGCTGGTGCCCCACCTTTTCCATGAAGTTCGTCGAGTAAACGCTCAAATTCATCGTCAGTAATTTCGTCTGAATCGACAGCAACAGCAGTTGGTGTTGACACTGGCACAGCAACAGTTTCAACCTTAGGCTGAGGTGATATAGGTGTATCTACTTTGCCATTAAATTTTCCTGAACCATGAAGCTCATCAAGCAGGGCTTCAAACTCATCGTCAGTGATATCATCACCCGAGCTGGTAGCTTGTTGTACTTTGGGCTTGGCTGTATTTGATACAGAGGGAATTGACGCAGTGGGCGCTGCCACAACATCAGCATTAGTAGTGTTAGTCACACCGGGACCTTTTCCACTACCGTGCAGTGCATCAAGCAAAGCCTCAAACTCCGCTTCATTAATCTCATCAATACTTGAGTTTGAAGAACTCGCAGCCTCAACAGGCATCTCTTCAACTGCGACAACGTCAACAACAGTTTCAATAACGGGCTCGGGTTCGGGCTCAGCAATAGATTCAGGCTCTGACGCAGTTTGTCCTAATTCTGACGGCAGAGGCTCACCAGAACTAAGTAACTTTAATTTTGCAAGTAATGCAGCATCAGCAGGATCTTGTTGCTCTCCCTGCTGGGTTTGAGCAAACATGGTGTTAATTGCATCAACAGCCTGAAGAATAATATCCATTAATTCTGCTGTGACACTGCGCTTGCCAGTACGCAATAAATCGAATGTGTTTTCTGCCTCATGGCAGACATCAACCATGGGAGTCAAACTTAGGAAACCTGCGCCGCCCTTTACGGTGTGAAACCCCCTAAAAATGGCATTTAGCAAGTCAGTATCATCAGGATTATTCTCAAGGGCAACAAGCTGCTCTTGAAGCAACTCTAATATTTCCCCCGCCTCGATTAAAAAGTCCTGGAGTATCTCTTCATCTACATCAAAGGCCATCAAATTGACTCCCAGTTAGAAACCCAGACTCGATAGCAGATCATCCACTTCGTCTTGACCTGTTACTACATCTTGACGAAGCTCGGCATTCATTATCGGCCCTTCAGCTTCAATATTATTTTTCTGAGTAATCTGACTCTCAATCATTGGCTGTTCACCAAACACCGTCAGCATAGACACCAGATTACTTTCAACTTCCATCACTAGATCGATTACCCTGCGGATCATTTGTCCAGTCAGGTCTTGAAAATCCTGCGCCATCAATATTTGGTTGAGCAATTCGCGTAATCGGTTTGAGTCCAATTCACTTCGCGACATCAAATGCTGAACGTTATGGCAAAGCACCTTAAAATCACTGAGGGCAATTTCACGACGCATTAATTTGTCCCACGATGGCATCACTTGTTGGATGTTCGCGGTTAATGCATTCGCTAACGGCAAGCACTCCTCAACAGCATCCATAGTCTTATTTGCAGCTTGTTCAGTCATGTCAATGACATAACTTAGCCGTTCCTTAGCATCGGGTATTTCTGTATTTGCTAACTCAACTAACCGATTATCGATTTGGAAATCCATAAGAGCGCTATGCAATTGGCGAGTGAGTTTGCCTACCTCATCAAAAAGTTCCCTCTGAAGAGGAGCTGCCAGTTCTCTTAATAAATCATCAGCTTGATTTTGTTCATTCGCGCTTAACAGTTCGACTAAACGCTGAGCATGCTCGAGCGTGATGAGCCCTGATGTATGTGACTTCATAGCTCATCCCTGCTTAAGCGAGTCGTTCAAATATTTTATCTAGCTTCTCTTTCAATGTTGCTGCGGTAAAAGGCTTTACCACATACCCATTCACACCCGCTTGTGCAGCAGCAATAATTTGTTCACGTTTTGCCTCGGCAGTGACCATTAATACCGGTAGATGCTTCAAGGAGTCATCGGCCCTAATGGCTTTAAGTAAATCGATACCCTGCATGCCTGGCATATTCCAGTCTGTAACGACAAAATCAAAATCGCCTTTTTGCAACATTGGCAAGGCGGTTGAGCCATCGTCCGCTTCCTGGGTGTTGTTAAAGCCCAAGTCTCGCAACAAGTTCTTGATGATACGTCTCATTGTCGAAAAGTCATCAACGATGAGAATCTTCATATTCTTGTCCAAGGTTTCCTCCGGTGAGCTGACATTCAGTGCTCAATTAATAATTATACTTATGTCCAATGCTTGAGTTTGCCTTTGAGTCGCAACATTGCCTGACTTAATATCTGGCTAACACGCGATTCGCTTACCTCAAGAATGGCGCCAATCTCTTTTAAATTCAATGCTTCATCGTAATATAACGATAGCACTAGCGCGTCCCTTTCGGGCAATAATTTTATCGCCTCAACAAGTGCAGAATGAAACTGGGTTTCTGCCAAGACCTCAAACGTACCATCGCTAACATCATCACTTGTAGTGAGTATATCCTGTGATACGCCTAAGTCTTCTATCCCTATGATTTTACCAACAGAAACATCATTAAGAATATGATGGTACTCATCGAGCGTCATATCAAGTTTTTCTGCAATTTCTGTGTCGCGCGCATCACGACCTAGCACTTGCTCTAATTCATCAATGGCTTGGGCAACTCGACGATTATTTCGGTGGACAGAACGAGGAACCCAATCGCCACGGCGGATTTCATCCAACATGGCGCCACGGATCCTTATGCCGGCGAAGGTTTCAAACTTTGCACCTTTACCGCCATCAAACTTAGATGATGCTTCTAATAATCCCATCATCCCCGCCTGTAGCAGGTCATCTAACTGCACAGAGGCAGGTAATCTGGCGAGCAAGTGATGTGCAATTCTTTTAACCAACGGTGCATACTGTTCAACGATTGACGTTTTATTGTCTAAACAAGTATACGCTGCGGCTTTATTCACTCGTTTTTTCCTCTTGAAAATCTGGTCGTTGAACTAAGCGCTCAACGAAAAACTCCAAATGCCCACCAGGTTGCTGTGGTACTGGCCAGCTCATAATTTTATTCGCTAGACCTTGGTAAGCAATCGCAGCGGGAGACTTAGGATAAGCTTCAACCACTAACTTTTGCTTGCGAACCGATTTACGCAAATTTTCATCAAATGGAATGGTCGCAACTAATTCAAGTGCCACGTCCAAGAATCTGTCGGTCACTTTACTGAGTTTAGCAAACAATTCCATACCTTCGCGTAAACTACGCACCATATTTGCAACAATTTTAAAGCGGAAGACGCCGTGTTCACGGCTGAGGATTTTGATTAACGCATAGGCGTCAGTAATAGACGTTGGTTCGTCACAAACAACAACCAACACATCCTGTGACGCACGGGAGAAACTGAGTACCATGTCAGAAATCCCCGCGGCAGTATCCACGATGAGGATATCAAACTGGGTGCGCATCTCACTGAAAGCACGAATTAAGCCCGCATGTTGCGCAGGACTTAGCTCAACCATGCCCTGAGTACCCGATGTGGCTGGCACAATCCCAATACCTTTAGGCCCCCGGACAATAATGTCATCTAACTCAGCATCGCCAGACAATACATGGGAAAGGTTACGTTCAGCACGGATCCCTAACATGACATCGACGTTTGCTAAGCCAAGGTCAGCATCAAGCACTAAGACACGCTTGCCCTTCTCGGCTAATGCTACGGCAGTATTGATGGATACGCTGGTTTTACCCACACCACCTTTACCACCCGTAACCGCGATTACTTTCACTTTTTCGTTATAGGGTTGATTCATCATACGTAAACCACTTGCTTGATCCAGGGTCATAACTCTACTCAAATGCACAGGTCATATTATCTGACCACGCTGTGTCTGGTAACGATTGTTGTTCTGTGTTTTCTAAGGCCGCTAATGCTTGCTCAGCGAGCATCAAAGTATCAGCAACTTTCATATCTTCGGGCACTCGCTGCCCATCCGTAACATAACTTAATGGCAATCCACTTTGGATCAACACACTTAATGCGCCCGCTAAAGACACAGATTCATCAAGTTTGGTGAGTACAACACCAGATAAGGGAATGCGTTTAAAGTGATTTACAGCATCTTGCAGCACGCGGCGCTGTCCTGTGGCAGACAGTACCAGATAACTGCGGATAGGTATTCTGCTATTTGCAGTTAAATTATCAAGTTGCTGGTAAAGCCGCATATCTCGTTGGCCCATACCCGCGGTATCTATCAATACTAGCTTGCGATTTCTAAACTGATACAGAATTTGCTCTAGTTCAGCAAGGTCATGGGCTTGTTTGACTGGGCAGCCCATGATTTTGCCATAGGTGGCCAATTGCTCATAGGCGCCAATACGATAATGATCTGTGGTAATCAATGCCACTTGGTCAGCACCATGGTGAGCAGCAAAGCGTGCGGCCAGTTTAGCCAAGGAAGTGGTTTTCCCCACTCCAGTGGGACCAACTAATGCCACAACACCGCCTTGCTTAACAATATCATCACCTTGATTATCAAGCATATTCGCAAGACTTTGCGGCAGTGCACGAACTAATTCTGCAGGAGTATAGTGTTGGCTCAGCGCAGCTAATTTGTTTGCCACCGCTGGTGAAAACTCGGCCTCCAACAACTTTGACTCCAGCATGGCACCGACAGGGTCGATACGCTTTTTATGCTCAGTCATCAATGCTGAAACCTGATGGGTCAACAAATTACGTAAGGATGATAACTCGTCGCGCATGGCTTCAAGATCGGCATTTTGCTTTTGCGAACTCTGTGACTTTTTATCGAAGGGATTGCCCATATCACGGCGCTCAGCTTTAGGCGCAGCTGCGGTAGCTTGTAATCCTTTAGCCCATGCAGGAAGCTCTGCATCTTGTTGTTGATGCGTGAGTTGTTGGTTTAAACGATTTTGTTGCTTCTCAAGCAAGGCTTGGAGTGAGTCCGCTGGCGCCGAGGGTTTTAGCTTAGTTTCAGCGCGGATAGGCGCTTTGGCACCGAGCGAAACTAAGTCATCACTCACATCCATAAAGGTCGGAGTCGCAGCAGGCGCTTTCGCTTTTGGCTCGTCGTAGTCAACGGCAGCGACAATCTCAATACCGCCGTTCACCTTTTTATTGGACATAATCACCGCATCGGAGCCGAGCGTGTCCTTCACTTGGGCCAGTGCAGCACGCATGTCTTTGGCAAAAAAACGTTTAATCTTCACTTATGCGTCCTCTACTGGCCGACGGCAGATACGATGCGTATTTGCTTTTCATCGGGGATTTCTTGGTAAGAAATCACTCTGAGATTAGGAATAGTATATTTAACAAAGCGAGACAGGGTCGCACGTAACATACCAGACGTTAGCAAAATGGCAGGCTGTCCGACCATTTCTTGCTTTTGAGCGGCATCCGCTAAGGATTGTTGCATACGCTCCGCAAGACCTGGCTCGATATTGGGACCATCTCCACCCGTTGCTTGCATTGATTGATGCAACATCTGTTCCAACTCTGGCGCCAAAGTTATGACGGGGATTTCGAGTTCAGGGCCAGAGATCTCTTGAACGATCATGCGCTTCAATGCAATACGCACCGCCGCAGTTAACACTTCAGTATCGTTACTCTTAGTGCCGTATTCTAACAAAGTTTGCACTATGGTACGCAAGTCTCTGACAGAAACTCCTTCATTTAATAGGTTTTGCATCACTTTTACGACATTTCCGAGCGGCATCACATCAGGAATAAAGCCATCCACCAACTTAGGCGAGTGTTTAGCAAGCATATCCATCAGTTGTTGCACTTCTTCGTAACCTAAAAGTTTTGCTGCATTATTCGTCAATATTTGGCTGATATGAGTTGCCACTACCGTCGCGGCATCCACTACCGTATACCCTAAGGTTTGGGCATGTTCACGCAGCTCAGGGGCAATCCACACGGCTTCGAGACCAAAGGCAGGATCACGGGTCTCAATGCCATCTAACTTACCGTACACTTGTCCCGGATTAATGGCGAGCTCGCAGTCATGGCGAATATCCGCCTCCCCTACAACAACGCCCATAAGAGAAATACGATAGGCATTAGGCGAAAGGTCTAAATTGTCACGTATGTGAACCGCAGGAACCAAGAATCCCAATTCTTGCGAAAGCTTTTTACGTACACCTTTGATCCGGCTGAGTAATTCTCCACCTTGACCTTTATCGACTAAGGGGATTAAACGGTAACCCACTTCAAGACCGATAGTGTCAACATGATGCACATCGTCCCAGCTAAGTTCCTTAGGCTCTCTTTCGGCTCTTTCCGTTGGGCCCGTTTTGACTTGTTCGAGGGCTTTGGCACGTTTAGCCTCATTACGTTTAAATATAAAATAAGCCGCACATCCCGTTAAAACGGCGAAACTTAAAAACGCCATGTGCGGCATTCCAGGCACAATCCCCATAACGAACAATACGCCAGCAGCAATCCCTAGCGATTTATGACTGTCAAACATCTGACTCATCAACATCTGACCCATATCGCCAGATTCATTTTGGCGAGTTACCATCAATGCCGCAGCAATTGACAGTAATAAGCCTGGGATTTGGGCGACTAACCCGTCACCTATTGTTAAGAGGGTATAAATTTCAACCGCTTGAGAGAATGTCAAACCATGCTGCACAATCCCGATAATAAAACCACCGAGAATGTTGATCACTAAAATCATGATACCCGCGATAGCATCGCCCTTAACGAACTTAGACGCACCGTCCATTGCGCCATAAAAGTCAGCTTCGCGGGTGACTTCAGCCCGCCTAGTTCTGGCTTGATCTTGATTAATGATGCCCGCATTTAAGTCAGCATCAATTGCCATTTGCTTACCGGGCATCGCATCCAAGGTAAAGCGAGCACTCACCTCAGCAATCCGGCCAGCACCTTTGGTAACAACAGCAAAGTTGATAATAATCAGAATGATAAATACAACTAGACCAACGGCATAGTTACCACCAATCACTACGGAGCCAAAGGCTTCAATGACCTTACCCGCCGCATCACCACCGTTGTGACCTTCGAGTAATACCACACGGGTCGATGCCACGTTAAGTGCAAGTCGAAGCAGTGTCGCAACTAATAAAACGGTTGGAAAGGCAGCAAAGTCTAAAGGTCTATCGGTATAAATCGCGACCAAAAGCACAATCAAGGCTAAAGCAATGTTAAAGGAAAATAAGATGTCGAGTAGAAACGGGGGAATTGGCAGTACAATCATCGCTAATGCTGCAAGCACTAGCGCTGGCGTACCTATGCCCTTAAAAGAGCTTAGCTTCAACTGTTTTACTTGGCCTAGGGAGGCTTTAACATCCATTCACAGATACCTAAACTTTGACGTATAACAGCCTAAAAGCAAAAAGCACGCCAACAACTAACAATCAGGTAGTGAAGCTAATATGTAGCTAGCTAACTTTACGTTAGAACACTATTTACTCGTTACTAGGACTTGTTGAGATTTCAAGATTATATTTTGTTCATTCTGGCGCGAAACGAAGAAAGATGTGTGGTTGTCTTACTCAAATGACGAGCAGCTTTTATGACAGAAAGTAAGAGTAAGGGCTTACAAGACGATTCCTGATGGCTGCATTTGGCTGCATTTGGCTGCAAAAATAATACTGAAACATCTATCGTTACTAGTATTTCAGATCTTCAGGAATAGGTTGATTAACGGGGATAGGGATAGGTTTGCGGCCACGCCCTTTTTGATACTGCCTTAACTGGAATACATAAGCGAGTACCTGTGCTACCGCGGTAAATAGGCCTTCGGGGACTTGTTGATCAAGTTTCGTTGTATGGTAAATCGCCCGCGCAAGTGGTGGTGCAGTAACAATGGCAATATTATGCGCCCTTGCTACCTCACGAATTTTAAAGGCAACCTCATCGACGCCCTTAGCAATCACAAAAGGTGCTGCAGAGCGCTTAACATCATATTTTATCGCCACTGCATAGTGCTCAGGGTTCACCACAATCACATCCGCATTGGGAACTTCGGCCATCATGCGTCGCTGCGCTAATTCACGCTGCATTTGGCGGACTCGCCCTTTGACCTCAGGTTTACCCTCGGTATCTTTATACTCGTCTTTGACCTCCTGCTTTGTCATTTTCAGCTGTTTATTATGGTTCCAGATCTGAAATGGCACATCGATTACCACAATGAATAATACGGAAGAGCAAAGTAGGATAAACATCCATACCAGTAAATCTAAGGCGTGGTAGACATTCCCAGGAAGATGATCGGCAGAAAGGAGTAAAATATCATTAAAATAATGATTTAGAAGAAAATATGCCGCCAACGCAACAACAGAAAACTTAGCAATGCCCTTCGTTAATTCAACCAAGGCTTGCACACCAAACATCCGTTTAAAACCCGCAATCGGGCTCATTTTGCTGGCTTTAGGCATCATGGCTTGGGTAGAAAAATTCATTCCACCAAGGGACACGTTTCCGATAAATGCCACCACCACAATCAGCAGCATAATCTTAAGCAACGGCCAACCTATTTCGCCGCCGACAACGCCCCAGACATTAAACATTTGATTAGTATCAAAAATTGCAGCTCTATCCATGGTAAACACACGTTCAAACACATTGGAAAGTGCTTTTGCAATACCAGGGCCGAGCATATACAGTCCTGTTGCAGCCGAAAGCAGAACTGTGGCCGTACCTAATTCTTTGGAACGGGCAACCTGACCTTTTTCCCGCGCCTGTTCGAGGCGCCTCCCGGTGGGTTCCTCGCTGCGTTCGCCGCTACTTTCTTCAGCCATTACGCGTTCCTATCCGGTTAAAGTATGCCATCGGCTTGACACTGAAGTCCTAAAATATCACACAGCAAAAGCTGTGCCGATGCCCATACTTCATCGAAATGAGCCATAACAGGAGTTAAGGTTAACCATAAAATTAACAATCCACCGATCATTGTAATCGGAAAACCAATCGAAAAAATGTTTAGCTGTGGTGCAGCGCGGGTCATAACCCCAAAGGATAAATTGACTACCAATAACGCGATAATTGCTGACAGCGACATAGTTAATGCCGCACCAAACATATAAGACCCCCATTCCGCCAACGCGCGATAGCTGGTCAACGTTAATCCCACATTAGAAATCGGCAGTGTATCAAAACTGGCCACAAGCATACGGATCATCAACAGATGACCATCAACAGCTAAAAAAATTAAGGTTGCGAGCAACAGGAAGAAGTTACCAATCACTGGAGTTTGTTGTCCTGAGCTCGGATCAACCATAGAGGCAAAACCTAAGCTGGTCTGCATGCCGATAATCTGACCCGTTAACACAAAGGTTTGCATCACCATTTGGGTCACAAAACCCATGGCAACACCAATAATAATTTGCTGTGCAGTAATAAAAACGGCGCTTAAGGAAAAGAGTTCTGCATCCTTAACGGGCGGCAACACGGGGGCAATTGCGAGGGTTATGGCAATAGCAAGAAGTAAACGCACACGAGTGGGAGTTGTTGCCGCGCCAAACACCACCATAACCATCAGCATACTGGCGACTCGAAACAGTGGCCACATATACGAAGCAATGGTTTGCATTAACGTATCAAGCAGCAACTCCATGGGATTAACCTACCACTTGAGGAATACGGTTAACCATTTCAATAAAGAAATCCATTAAGGTCTGTACTAACCAATGACCCATTAACATCAAAGCAAGCAAGGTCACAATAAGTCGAGGTAAAAAACTTAAAGTTTGCTCGTTAATTGAGGTCGCAGCTTGGAATACCGCCACAATTAAGCCTATGCCGAGCCCTGGCAGAACAATAGCCGAAACCATCATCACAATAACGGCTAGAGCTTCGCGAAAAATATCGATTAGCGCTTCTGGCGTCATCTCAGTACTCCGCCTGTCTAACCAAAGCTATTGGCTAAGGTGCCCATCACAAGCCCCCAGCCATCAACAAGTACAAACAGCATAATTTTAAAAGGCAATGACACAATCATAGGCGAGAGCATCATCATCCCCATGGCCATTAAGATACTGGCCACTACTAAATCGAGTACTAAAAAAGGCACAAACAACATAAAACCAATTTGAAAGGCCGTTTTGAGCTCGCTGGTGATAAATGCAGGCACAAGCACACTCATTGGTGCTTCTTCGGGTGAATTAATATTCTGGTAACCCGAAATATCGATAAAGGTTTTGAGATCCGTGGTACGCACTTGCCCCAACATAAATGCCCGTAATGGCTCTTTGCCCTTATCGAAGGCCTGTTGCAGAGTAAGCTGTTCATCAATATAAGGTTTTACCCCTTGGTCATAAATTTTGTCGAACACCGGCGCCATAATGAAAAAGGTCATAAACAAGCTCATACCGATTAAGACTTGGTTAGACGGTGT
The DNA here is from genome assembly GCF_023475945.1 of Shewanella sp. 8A. Classification (NCBI taxonomy): domain Bacteria; kingdom Pseudomonadati; phylum Pseudomonadota; class Gammaproteobacteria; order Alteromonadales; family Shewanellaceae; genus Shewanella; species Shewanella sp. 8A. The sequence goes on along the minus strand of NZ_JAMDJP010000027.1, from coordinate 14,840 downwards.
CTGCTGTAAACCAATCGCTTGGCGCAAAATGGAGAGCACCACAATGATGCGGGTAAAGGACGTCAACATAATGACCATGGCGGGTAAAAAACTCAGCGAAGTCATTAGCAATAGGATTTGCATGGTAACCGAATATTCGGTCGAACCATCGGCGGCGGTTTTTACGGTTACCGCAGGCAGTACACCATCGGCAGCGCCTACCGAGGTCGCAAACATCAGTGCACTAATCCCTATAAAAGTGAGTATGTACTTCATCATTGTTTTAATTTCGCCTGCCGTAGCTTGTCCGCAAAAGATACGGACTCAATTTCGATAGGCTCAGCTAATTTATCAATTAAATTAACTTGTTGCCCACTCACGCCAAGTAAATACTGCTGTTCACCCACTTGAACCAAAACAAGGCGCTCTTTCTGACCAAGAGATGTTACTGCAAGGGTTTTCAGCACACTATGATTGGTTGGCACTAAATTAAATCGCCTTAGCAGGTAAGCTAAGGCGAAAATAAGCAATAGAACTAAAATAAGCCCACCGAGCATACTCACCGCTGCTGCCATTTGTGATGGCTCAGTCACTTTTGCTGTAGCCACTGCACCTTGGGTGGCCACTTCAGCGACACTCGCCTGAGCTGCTGACGCGGCATTGAGAATTACCGATGTGCTCATCTCGCTCCTTCAGGCTTTTCTTAATGAGTGATATTACTTAAGCTTTTTAATTCGCTCAGTCTGACTAATTACATCTGTTAAGCGAATACCAAATTTATCGTTTACCACCACCACTTCACCATGGGCGATAAGCGTGCCATTAACCATCACATCCAACGGTTCACCTGCAACTCTATCGAGCTCAACCACTGAACCTTGGTTCAGCTGTAACAGATTACGGATACTGATGAAGCTGCGACCAACTTCCATCGAAATCGTCACAGGTATATCTAAAATGGTATCTAACTTAGCCGCTTCTGCCTTGCTAATCGGCTGTGAGTCATCCACTAGCTCATCAAGATCAACGGCATTAGCCTCTTCCAGAGCTTGTTCGGCCATCGCTGCTGCCCAATCATCATCTGTACTCATCTCACTCCACCTTTATAATTCTGATATGTCTCTAGCTTTGCCTTTACGCGTCACTAATTGTAATTCGGATTTGACCGTCTCAGGACGAGGGATTTTTTCGTAAATTTTAAGTGCTAGATTATCTCGTGAACGTCCCATTTTACAGCGGTAAGTCGGTAAGTCCTCAATTCTCATCATAATGTACTCTGGTAATTCAATAGGGATAATATCCCCAGCCTTAAAGTTCATTACATCTTTGAGTGTGAGTTCGTGCTCAACCACTGTGGCATCAAAGCCTACTTTAACGTCCATAATCTCGTCATGCAGCGCCTGCGACCAACGCATATCGGTATCTTGTTTATCACTCTGTACGCCCGCATCGAGTAATTCGCGGATTGGCTCAATCATCGAATATGGCATCGTGATGTGGAAATCACCGCCACCACCATCCACTTCGATATGGAAGGAGTTAATGACAACGACTTCAGTTGGACTGACAATGTTAGCCATCGCAGGGTTAACTTCGGAGTCTAAATAATCAAACTCCACATCCATCACGGGTGCCCAAGCATCTTTATAATCTTCAAAGATAATTTTAAGTAATAACTGCACAATACGCCGTTCAGTGGGGGTAAATTCCCGCCCTTCAATCTTGGCATGGAAACGGCCATCACCACCAAAAAAGTTATCCACCAAAATAAATACCAGTCGCGCTTCCATGGTAATCAGCGCAGTACCTTTTAGGGGGTGGAAACGTACCATGTTCAGACTGGTTGGGACGAATAGGGTATGTACGTACTCACCAAACTTGAGCATTTGCACGCCGTTGATCGACACTTCGGCCGCGCGACGCATCATGTTAAACATGCTGATCCGCAGGTGACGGGCAAAACGCTCATTAACAATTTCGAGCGTGGGCATACGACCACGCACAATCCTATCTTGGGAAGAAAAATCGTAGGAACGAGCCTCCTGCCCAGCGGCATCAAGCTCATCATCCTCTTCGACATCATCGACCCCGTGTAAGAGCGCATCAATTTCGTCTTGGCTTAATAAATCACTCACAGTATTGTCTTCGCCTCTTTAAGGTGCTGAAGATGAAAGATTATTGCATGACAAAACCAGTAAAGAGCACTTTTTCAACCACTTTACGTCCCGTTACAGATTGCAACGTGTTTTGTACGCTCAACAGGGCTAATTGTCGTAATTCATCTTTACCCGCCTGTGTACTTAGCTTTTGCACATCGGCACCACTAAAAGTGGTTAGCAGCGCATCTTCAATCAATGGAATGTGCTTTTGGGTCAACACATCATCATCTTGACCTCTGACCATAAGTTGCACTTTGATTTCGACAAGCCGAGCGCGATCCGGTCCTGGAAGGTTAAATAAAAATGGGCGAGGCATCGGCACATAAGCTGCTAATGCTGGCTCAGCTGCCGGCGCAGCCGTTTCGGTTTTAGCACCTTCGGCCTCGACAGGAGCCTCTTCACTACTTCCAAGGAAAAACCAAAGCGCGCCACCAATTAATAGCGCAACAAAGACACCCACACCGATAAAAATAAATAGCTTCTTTTTACTTTTTGGTGCTTCAGTACTTTCAAGTTCTAGTGATTCTTCCTTGGCCATTTTCTGTTCTCTTTAATAGGCTAAATTTGGGAATGGGATTAAGGCTCAGTTTATAATCCACTTTGTTACTATAGGTTACCTGCTTAAGCGTAATAATCTATACCCGAATTTAAACTAGTTGCTTGATTTAAACCTAAATCGAGTTCTTCTGCCGAGAAATCATCCACATTTCCACCACTTGCACCGCCACTGTCTGCAAATCCTCCCTCACGGCGTTGTCCTTGGTCACCTTGAGAGACATGACTGTCAGCGAGCTGCATGCCTTGTTCTTGTAATAATTCACGTAAACGAGGAATCGCTTGCTCAACCACATCGCGGGTCTGTGCCTGAGCAACATGGAATTGCACTTGCGTCTGCTCACCATGAACTTGTATTTTCACTATCATGTGTCCAAGTTCGGGTGGATCTAGGCGAATTTCCGCCTGTTGAATACCTTGGCTAACCATAGTAACAAGCTGCTGTTTCATCACAGGAGAAAAGCGCTGGATCATTTCCTGCATCTGATTTTGGTTTTCAACGCCTTGACGTAAGGAAAGATGAACCTGTGGTATCTCTTGGCGTTGAATTTGCTGGTTAGCTAAAGAGTGTTGTATCGATACCGCTTTAAAATCAGCAGGCTTAAATTCTGTAACAGATTCTTCATGGCCAGTATCGAGCGAAGATAAGGCGTTTTCTTGCCGCGAATCCAGTGTGACGGCTAACTTGGCATCTTTTAACAATAATCCTGCCGAAATTTCGGCGCGTGAAGGATTGTCGTCAATAGCATTAGGCTCAACCGAAACCGCACCTAAGGCATTAAGCTCTTTAGTCGTAGAGTTTAATATCACGGCATCAGCATCGGTAACTGACACATTAGCTGTATTGACTGACGGTGACTGTCCAACCGTTGGCGCAGTCGTTTTATCAGTTGATAGGAGCCACAGATTGCTCGACTTATTGCTTAGTTCAGCCTCTTTCGCCTCTAACTTGTTAGCTTCAGAGATAGATTCCCCTTCAATCGGTAAAATGGGGGTTTCTGGCGGTTTAACCCATTTTTCAGTTCGCATCTCTGCAAGCATTGATGCATCATCTATAAGCGTATCATCGGTCGAAGCGCCAGTCTTATCCACAGTTTCAGTATTCGCCGTTGCAATCAAACCTACTGTATTAATTGACTGATTTTGTTTATTTATAATATCTTCTGGAAGTGCAGATGCTCGTTCTTGTTGAAAAACAAATGTACCCGTTTGCTCTAAAACTTGTGCATCTAATGTATCATTCGTTAAGGTAACTTCATTTGACTGTGCAAATTTCGCTAGCTCATCTAAAAAAGTTGGCTTGATAGTCTCTTCCGTTGGTAAAGCGCCATCCTCTGTTGCAGGCGCTAAGATACTAGCGGCATCTTCTGTCGTTAATTGAGCTTCAAGCGGCAAAGAGTCGCTCGGAGCGGCCGCTTTTTTCATCTCGTTTGCCATGCCTATTTGAGCAAAAATCAAGCTAATATCAGCTTCATCATCTGCACTAGTATCATCAATATCTGTTTTCTGTTTTGTCGATTTGGCAGAAACATCTAGAGAAACATTGGTGTTAGTCGAGGATGAGCTAATGGATGTCACTGAAGCCAAAGCGGCAGAAAAGTCTTCACTATTAGCATCTTGCTCCAATATTTTACTTGAGCCAGTACCATTTTTCGCACTAGATACTAATAGGATATTGTTCATTTGTTGCATAAAAGCTCCTAAACATCTGCCCAGAGGAAAAAGAGCGTGGGCAAACGTCAATTTATACGGCTTTGGCTATATCTGGCATAAATCAAGCAAATAAAATGCCAACAAATGGATATTAAAAATTCGAGTATTATTGACTGTCGGATTGGTTAATTACTTCTTACGACGGAAAAATTGCTGCGAAGCAAATTCATCCGTCATTTTTTGCTCTTTTTTGAGCTCAATGACTTGGCGCTTTTTCTCTTTATTTTCTAACAGTAGTTCCACAGCCTTACGCTTTTTTTGTTTTTCTAGCCAGTGCTGCTGACGATAGTGTTTCTGCTTCTCACCATCGGCTACAACACGATTTTGCTGAGCAATAGCCTCATCGATTTGCCGAATAAAACGATGGAATTGGTGGTAATGACTCGCACTAATGGCCTGCCCCTGCTGCGACTGCATCTGCTTCATATAATCCAAGCGATAATTGTTGAGTGCATCGAGCTGATTTTGGCGCTTTTGGCACTCAAGTTGTGCCGACTTGAGCAGCAGCGCAGCTTGTTCCTCAGCATCGAGGGCTAACTTTAATACGAGTAATAGGGGATCGGCATTCGCCATAACGGCCTCAATTATTTACATTGCGCAGCGAGTTGCCCGAGCATCATTTGACTATCAGCAAAACTAAAGGCATCACGCATGGTTTGCCGCAGAAAAGCGTTCATTGCAGGTTGTAGACGTATCGCATTATCAATACGAGGATCGCTTCCTTGTGCATAAGCGCCAATCGAAATCAGATCCTTATTCTGCTGATAAAGGGAATAGGTTTGCTTGACGCGGCGCATGGCCTCAAGATGTTCATTGGAAATCACCATTGGTGCCACACGGCTAATAGAAGCCTCAATATCAATGGCAGGATAGTGCCCAGAATCAGCAAGCGATCGTGACAGCACAATATGACCATCGAGGATAGCCCGAGAAGCATCAGCAATTGGGTCCTGTTGATCATCACCCTCGGTCAGCACAGTATAAAATGCGGTGATAGAACCTTGTCCTGGCCCGCCATTACCCGCCCGTTCAACCAGACGCGGCAATTTAGCAAATACCGACGGTGGATAGCCTTTAGTGGCTGGAGGTTCACCGACAGCCAAGGCAATCTCACGCTGCGCTTGGGCGTAACGAGTCAGACTATCCATTAATAACAACACGTTATAACCTAAATCTCGAAAATACTCGGCGATACGAGTCGAGGTTTCACAGGCGCGAAGGCGCATCAGCGGTGAAGTATCGGCGGGTGCCGCCACCACGACAGAACGCGCTCTACCCTTTTCACCTAGGATTTCTTCAATAAATTCTTTAACTTCGCGGCCACGCTCCCCTACTAACCCCACCACAATAATGTCGGCCGTGGTACCTCGGGTCATCATACCTAACAACACACTCTTACCCACACCTGAGCCCGCAAACAAGCCCATACGTTGTCCCTTGCCAACAGTTAGCATGGCATTGATGGCGCGAACGCCCACATCGAGAGGTTCGGTGATCGCACGGCGAGAAAGTGGGTTGATGGCGTTACTGTGTCTTGGCGCCTGCTGTTCGGTAGATAACGCGCCGAGACCGTCTAACGGCACACCATTACCGTCGAGCACGCGCCCTAACAGGGATAAGCCCACATTCAGACCCGCCTGCTCTCCAAGGGGAACAACCCGCGCACCGGGTAACACGCCACGCAGCTCTTCAATTGGCATGAGATATAATAATTCATCATCAAAACCAACGACTTCGGCAATTAACTCTCCAGCCATGGTCTCAATAGAACACAAACTACCGACGGGTGCTCGACAGCCGCTCGCTTCTAAGGTTAATCCGACCACGCGCACCAATTGCCCACAGGCAACGGCGCGAAATGGGGGCACTTTATTGATGCAATGATTCAGTTTACTCAGCAGTTGATGGCGGCGATTGTGCATCTTGCTCTCCATCAGCTTGCGGTTGTGCTAACAGTTCATTATCGTCCAGTGTTGATTTAGGGGCGATTTTAGCGGCATTTTCGTCATCAAGTGCAGCTTGCCGCTGTTGTTGCTGTAACGCTAAGTGAGATTGCTGATTACGCAGCGATTCAAACACGGCATCAATCCGCGAGGAAAGGGTTAAATCCACCAACGAGCGTTGGCTACTGATAATACAATCCCCCACGGTTAAGCTAGGATCGGCCTCTAATTGCCACTGATTACGGTTCAATTGGGTACTAGAATATAAGGTTTCAACCAAGGCAACATCATCAGGATGCATACGAAGGTTGACGCTTTGTTCCTTAATAGGGAGAGATTCGACCCCTAAACGCAATGCGGACAGGATTTGCTCGGGATGAGTTTTGAGTTCATGACCAATCACAGATTTCGCCAGTGCCATAGTGAGCGTCATTAAAGAATGCTCAATGTCGCCATCGAGTAATTGCAGTGGTTTTTCAAATTGGCTTAACAGCCCTTCGAAGCGGCTGACTAATGCCTTGGCTTCAGCAAGCCCAGCCTCAAGCCCTTGCTCATGACCTTGGGCTAGGCCCTCGGTATGGCCTTGCTCTAAACCTTCAAGTCTGCCCTGCTCCAGTCCTTCGGCATAACCTTGTGTCTTACCTTCGTTAAAGCCTTCTTCTTCGGCTTGAGCGCGAATATCTTCAATTTCCGCCATGGTGGGTGGCGCAATAGTTTCGGCGGCCACCGCCTTCGGCGCTTGCTGCGGCGAATAACCAAAGAGGTTTGAAATACTCACCTCTTCGGTTTGGGTCACATCGGGCAATTGCCAATGGCTAAACTCAAGCTCAGCGTCGCTGACCACCCTGTGGGACAATTTATTGTCGCTATTGTCGCTCCGATTAGAGGAACTCATCGCCACCACCGCCGCCTAACATGATTTCACCACTGTCACTTAACCGACGTGCAATTGACAGAATTTCTTTTTGGGCGATTTCCACTTCGCTGATCCGAATTGGGCCCATGGCTTCTAAATCGTCACGCAGCAATTCGGCGGCCCGTTTAGACATATTGCCTAAAATCTTATCTTTGAGCTGATCGTCTGCGCCCTTCAGCGCCTTCATCAATACATCCTGCTGCACTTCACGCAGCAAGGTTTGAATACCACGATCGTCCACATCGATAAGGTTTTCAAATACAAACATTAAGTCTTGGATTTGCTGCGCCATTTCCTCGTCGGTTTCGCGCATGGTTTCCATCAACTGACTTTCAACACCCGTATCGAGGTAGTTCATAATGTTGGCTGCCGCTTTTAGGCCGCCCATTTTCGCCGCTTGCGCACCACCTTGGCCGGCGAATTGTTTCTCCATGATGTCGTTTAATTCTTGCAATGCTGCAGGTTGCACTTCTTCAAGATTGGCGATACGCATCATTAAGTCTAAGCGGGTATTCTCAGGGAACTGGCCGAAAATTTCTGCGGCTTGATCTGGCTCTAAATACGATAAAACAATGGTTTGGATCTGTGGATGTTCGTTTTGGATGATAGTCGCGACTTGGCGCGCATCCATCCATTTGAGGGAATCCAAACCTTTGGCGCCGCTGCCCATGATAATTTGTTCAATCAAATTACCGGCTTTGTCTTCACCTAGAGCCGCCGTTAACGCCTTACGAACGAACTCTTCGCTGTTAAAGCCAATGGAAGAATACTTTTGAATATCATCGAGAAACAGCTTATGTACCCCGATGACTTTTTCCTGCCCAAAGTCTTCCATGGCCGCCATCGCCATACCGACCTTTTGCACTTGTTTAGGTTCTAAGTGCTTTAAAATAGAGGCGGCATCGGCTTCACTCAAACTTAACAGTAAAATCGCCGTTTTTTCGATGCCACTGAGATCCTTAATATTGAAACTTGAGGTTTCAGCGGCGTCTTTTGATTTATTCTCAGCCATTGTCTTGTAACCAGTTTTTCACGACTTGGGTTGAAAGCTCGGGCTCATTGGCCACAAGCGCACGGATAGCTTTAATCATATCATCATCTTTATGCAGATTAGGGATAAGAATTGAGCCATCGTCGGCATAACTATACTCTGCTTCTTTGGTATTGAGCATCCCTAAGGTGTCAGCAGCATATTGATCTTCGATCTCGGCGAGCTCATTACCCAATCTTGCATCGTCTGGCATGTTAACGCTATCAGGATAGATTAAGCGTTTGAGCATTGGGCGCACCACAGCAAGGATCAGCACTAAGATAACTAAGGCACCGATACCTAACTTTACTGCACGCCAGAACCAAGGCTGTTCCCAAAGTTCAGGGGCAGGCACATCTTCAACCAATTGATCCATAAAGGGAACAGTGACTACCTCTAAAACATCACCCCGCTGCGCGCTAAAGCCTACCGCGCCTTCCAGTAAACGGCGGATATTGGTTAATTCTTGCTCGGTACGAGCAACGCGTGCCACTTGCCCATTTTCACCCGCAGCGCCCGGTTTAAAGTCCACCGCAACTGACACACTCACGCGGCGCACTACGCCAATTTGCTGACGGGTATGGCTGATGGTGGTGTCTAATTCAAAATTACGAGTGGCTTCGCGGTGCGAGTTACCTGCCGTAACACTTTCGGTAGCTTTATCAGCCTCCTGAGGAATATTAGATTCCATCGGAGGTTGGTTCGATAATGCGCCAGGGACCCCCCCACTCGAGCCACCAGTAGAGTTATTTTCAACCGTCATTTCACTGCGTAGTGACGGTAAATCTGGATTAAACCGTTTGGCCGTTTGTTCAACAGCGGTGAAATCCATACTCACATCCACTTGGGAGGTAAAATTATCAGGCCCGAGAATAGGCGATAAAATCGAGTCAATCTTGGTGCGGTATTCGGTTTCTTTTTGCTGTACCAACTCAAGCTCACGACGAGCTCTAGCAGAAACACCATCTTGGCTACCGGAGTTTAGTAAGCGACCATTAGAATCGGTTACCGTGACGCGAGAAGGCTCTAATCCCTGAACCGCAGAAGCGACGATATCAACGATGGCATCAACTTCACCTTGGCCTAAGCCACCACGGCGAGTGTTAATTACAACTGTTGCACTTGGCTGAGAAGTATTACGGGCAAATACGTTTTCTTTGGGGAGTGCCAAAATCACTTTAGCGCGGCTTACGCTTTGTAACTGTTCAATCGCGCGGGCAAGGTTTTCTTCTTGGCTATGCTTGAGGCGAGCCTGTTCCATTCTTTGGCTTACGCCAAAACCACTGTCTTGGGTAAGAAAGTCTTGGGTCGATGCAGCAGGACTATTAACCCCTGCACGGCTAAGCATCATTTTGACTTCTTGGTATTTATCTTCTGGCACTTTAACAACATCAACTTCGATCTGATATTTGATCTTGTTTTTATCAAGTACATCGAGTACTTGCACCATTTCCTGAGTTTCCATTTTACCCAATGGACGGTACTCAGGCTCCTGTGCCCAGATCATGACAAACACGGCTAACGCCAAACAAATGGCGAGGGCTAAAATCATGGTGATTTGACGCATCATATCGACGCCACCGAGACTCCCCAGCACGCCGGATTTATTTTCCTGTTGGACCCCTTGGTCCATTACGCCGGCATTCGATCCGACAATCATTTCTGTGCTCACGATTCGTACCTGCTAATTGCGTTATTCAAGGCCTAAACAGGCATGCTCATTATTTCTTTATAAGCTTCAACGAGCTTATTGCGCACTTGGACAGTGGCTTCAAAGGCAACACTGGCCTTTTCGCGGGCGATAACAGTATCAGACAAGCTCACGGTGGTATCACCCATTTCTAAGCGAGTCGCGAGGTTAGATGAGGTTGACTGCAAACCACTCACATTACCAATGGCTTGTGAAAGTAGCTGGCCAAAGTCAGCACCGCTGGTGTTATTCACTTGCTGCACAATATTATTAGGTGAAATCCCAAAAGAGGGTTTGATTTCACCTTGAAGTGACTGCATTTCTTGCAGTAATGAATTCGCGCCAATTTGCATGTCGTGCTCCCCATCGTCGAGTTATTGACGATTAAACTCTCAAGATAACGAGGATATGCAAAACTACGGCCAAGTTTTTACTTGGCCGAGCTAAAAAGAATTGCAGGGGTCATAGGTGTGAAATCGCCAAAGGATAACCAGTGGCGATGGTGCTAGAAAGGTTGCAAAACTCGACTTAGTTAGGCAATTGAATCCCCATATCGCGCATTCTGGCCATCTTGTATCTTAAGGTGCGCGCGCTGATCCCAAGTTTTTCGGCAACCAACTTACGGCTGCCTTGGCATTGCGCTAAGGTTTCGAGAATGATCACATGTTCCTGCGCCTTTAACTCTTCACCTAACCCCTCTGGCTCACTGCAATATTCAGCATCATCGGACGATAACGGCACATCTTGAGCATCAATAATAATGTCATTGGCAGTAATCACCGTACCTGATCGCAAAATCAAGGCTCGCTGCACAACGTTATCGAGCTCTCGCACATTACCTGGCCAGCGATGGCTAAGTAAACGGCGGCATGCGGCCTCATCAAATTCGGGTACGTCGATGATACTCAGTGCCTTTGCGTGTTTTGTGAGTAAATGCCGAGCTAAGGGTAAAATATCCGCAGGGCGTTGATTCAGTGCAGGCCAAGTCAGTGGAAACACGTTAATACGATAATAGAGATCTTCCCGGAATTGCCCTGCGGCAACCACGGCCTTTAAATCCCGATTCGAAGTGGCAAGCACTCTCACATCCAGCTTGATGGTTTTACGGCCGCCTAACCGCTCTACTTCACGCTCTTGCAATACGCGCAGCAGTTTGGCCTGTAATCCTAAATCCATCTCTGAAATTTCATCGAGTAATAAAGTTCCGCCCTGCGCTTGTTCAAATTTACCAGGGCAAGCTTGGTAAGCACCGGTAAAGGCGCCCTTTTCATAACCAAATAGGGTCGCCTCGAGCATATTCTCGGGGATGGCCGCACAGTTGATGGCCACAAATGCTTGGTCGGCACGGCTGCTATGTTGATGAATATAACGGGCTAGCACTTCTTTACCCGAGCCGCTTGGCCCAAGGATCATCACAGAAGCATCGGATGCTGCCACCCGCTGTGCCAGAGACAAGAGCGCAAGACTCTTTTCATCGGCAACCACAGGTTGATCGCTATTTTGTTTGAGTGGTAAATAGCGGGAAACTTGATTGAGCAACACCTCTGGAGCGAAGGGTTTTGCCAGATAATCGACGGCGCCCAATTTAATTGCACTGACAGCACTGCCTATAGTGGCGTACGCCGTCATTAACAGCACGGGCAATTTGGGATGATGTTGCTGTAAGTAATTTAATAAGCCTAAGCCGCCAATCCCCTGCATTTGCACATCGCTGATCACAAGATCAAATTGATGTTGTTTTAGTACGATTATGGCTTCTTCACCTGATGCCACATCAATACAGTCGTATTGCGCCAACATTAAGGTATCGAGCAAAGCCTCACGCAGGGAGGCATCGTCTTCGACTAAGAGTAATTTGGCTTCAGACATAGGGTTTCTCCAGCGGCAATACAGCAGCCGATTTCGCCTGCGGGAAGGTTAGCGACACAGTACAACCCTTATTGGGCATGCAGCTTAATTGCAGTTGGCCGCCATGATTACGCACCACAGACTGTACAACGGCTAAGCCTAAACCAGTCCCCTGAGCTTTAGTGGTAAAGAAAGGTTCCAACACTTTTTGCTGCATTTTGGCATCCAATCCTTTGCCATTATCGATAACATTGAGATGTAACTGTTCATTGCTATCACTAGCAACGATTTGGATCTGCGTAGCCCCGGCTTCAAGACTGTTCATCACGAGGTTATTGACGGCTGAACTGAGCGCATTCACATTCGCCAGCATTAAGCTATTAGAAATATTGGTTACCGCCAGTTCAGCGCCATGCTTAGCAACTATTGGTTCACAGTTAGCAACAACATTCTCGATAACATCATTAAGATTAATCAGTTCGCCCAGCTCATCTTGACGTCCTTTGGCCATCAGCAGCATATCGTTCACTTGGCGTTCAAGCTCATTGAGTCTATCCACTAATTTCTGCTGAAATTTTGCCTTAGCAGATTCCGATAATTTGGGACTGGCCAGATTAGCAGCATAGAGCAGTGCAGCCGACAGTGGAGTCCGCACCTGATGCGCCAGCGTCGCGACCATTTTGCCGAGGGCTGACAGGCGCTGCAGATGGGAAAGATTCTTTTGCAGTAGACGAGTTTCGGTCAGATCCGTCAGCACAATTAATTGGCCAGGTTCCGGCGTTAATGGGGTAATCGCAAATTTGACTCGGCGGCCATTGCGTAATGAGACTTCATGGCCATCATCGTCCTGTGGCGCAAACGCCGTATGGATCACATCAATCCAGCGGGCGCCGCATAACGACTGCTCCAGCAATTCGACGGCAACGGGGTTTGCATCAGTGACAATACCATCACCGTTCAAAATCACCACGCCAGAGGGCATAGCCTGTAAAATATGCTCCATCCGATTGGACATATTGGCGGCCTCACGCAGTTGGTTCCATTGTTTGCTAGTGTGCTTGAATGTTTCAATTTGCGCTAGTGGATGAGCAGACATAGTCACTCCGTCAAAAAATTGCTTATGACGGAGTGCTTGCAGATTCTATGCCAAATTAAGAAATGAATTTAGATAGATAAAACAATAAGATAAATAACATCAAAATGACTATTCTTTCGTCATTCCGTACTTACGCATTTTCTCAACCAAGGTAGTACGGCGAATACCGAGCATTTCTGCAGCACGCGCAACGACGTTATCCTGCAGCTCTAACGCCTGGCGAATCATATCGATTTCAAGCTCTGCCAGCAGATCCTTGAGGTTAACGCCTTCAGGTGGTAACTCACTGGGGAAACGCGTTTCAGGAATTTCAACTGGCTCTTCGCTGGTGAAAATCGAAGCGAGCGCATCACGCTCCTGTTGCTCTTCACTCATTTCAACACAGTATTCTGGCACATCAATGTGGCGATATTTAACAGGCAGATCGTTAACATCAACTAAGCCACCTGGATACAAGATTGTGAGGCGCTCAACTAAGTTAGATAATTCTCGAACGTTACCTGACCAAGCATGTTCTTTTAACGATTCAATAGCACGCTGAGTAAAACGAACTTTGCCACGTCCCTCGTTATAGACACGACTCACTAACTCTTGCAGCAGTAAAGGAACATCATCCTTACGCTCACTTAATGCTGGCATTTCGATCGGGAAGACGTTAAGGCGGTAATAAAGATCTTCACGGAACTCATTGCTGCTGATCATAGTTTCAAGATCCCTATGGGTTGCCGCTACGACACGTACATCAGCATTAATCGTTTTAGTTCCCCCAACACGCTCAAAGACACGTTCTTGCAACACGCGCAGCAATTTTACCTGCATTTGCAAAGGCATATCGCCAATTTCATCGAGGAACAGCGTGCCACCTTCGGCAAGTTCGAAACGGCCCTTACGAGAACTAATTGCCCCAGTAAAAGAGCCCTTTTCATGGCCAAATAATTCACTCTCCAATAACTCAGGCGGAATCGCGCCACAGTTAACCGGAATAAAAGGACCATCTCGGCGCTCAGATAAATAATGAATGTTCCGAGCAACCACTTCCTTACCCGTCCCCGACTGACCCAGGACTAATACAGTGGCATCAGAGGTGGCGACTTGGCTAATCAAGTGACGCACATTGGCAATGCCTTCACTACGACCCACTAAGCTACGAAACAGTTTGGTTTGATTTGCACTGGTTGGGACTTGTGGACGTTTGACTTGCCCATAAACCTGACAAAAATGCAGGAGTTCAGTTAGTTGTGGGTAGTTTAGTGGCTCTTCAATCTGACCCAGCACATTCGACACTTGCAGATCATCTACATTGCCAAATAACAAAATGGGTTGCCATGGGTACTGACTCGCAAGTGACTTGAGTGCATCAGCAGGCATATTATCAGCACTGACCACTAAAGCGCGGAACCGGGTATCTTGCAGACAAATACTTAACTTTTCGATGGCGACGATTTCAATCTGCTCACCCAAAAATTCAAAAATGCAACACAAGCGACTTAAGCGCTCTGATGGGGTTCCGACAAGTAAAATTCGTTGATCTGTTTGCATCATTCAGTAGGCCGTAAAGCGCTAATTAGGTATCAATTCGCATTAATTATTTATGATTAGTTGCTGTAAAAGCTTAACAAATTCAATGTAACAATCTGTGCCACCATCACTACTGTGATGAATATTGTATTATCAGCAGTCGAGAAGCAAGCCTCGAATGCCGATTCTGCCAAACTGAATTGATTTTAGTTCATTTAAGCTATGATTCTAGCTAAAAAGGTCAATTAATTGACACAAGACAAAAAAGACGCACTTTAAGGTGTAATGCCGATCAGTTAAGACAGATCGCTTGACGATCTCGCTGAAAAGATCAAAATCCGATGACCTCATGTCATCGGATTTTTTATGCAACTCTCAGAAGCACTCGCCCGT
>NZ_JAMDJP010000026.1:0-61093 GCF_023475945.1 Shewanella sp. 8A | reverse complement strand
TGAAGCTGTGGCTGAAGATGCTTTAGCCGCAAATGTGGGCGGTATTTTCGACTTTATCGCGACGGGTCTGCCACAACAGGGCCAAAGCTATAGCTTGGTATTGCCACAACGTTCGCCCGTTCCAGCGAATGCCGTCTACCGCAAGTTCAATGCTCAAGCGGGCTGGCGAGACTTTGTGATTGATGCAAACAACACTGTTGCCAGTACTGAGGGTGAACGTGGTTTCTGCCCGCCACCGGGGGATAGCCGTTGGACGCCGGGATTAACCGAAGGCCATTGGTGTGTGCAGTTGACTATCGAAGACGGCGGTCCTAACGATGATGATGGTGTGGCTAACCGTACTATCGTCGACCCAAGTGGCGTTGCTGTGATGCTCAATGGTAACCACTTGCCTGTCGCCAATCCCGACTCGGCTGCGATTGCTTGGAACCAAAGTATCGATGTCAATGTGCTTGCCAACGATACGGATAGCGATGGCGATAGTTTGAGCGTCACGCAAGTGATTAGTGAGTTTGGCACAGTCACCGTGCTGGCCAATCAGCAGCTCAGCTACACACCGGCGGCAGACTTTATCGGCACCGATGTGTTGGTGTATAGCATTACCGATGGCAAAGGTGGTACGGCAAGTACTGAGCTGACGATCGTGGTGAATGGTAACACTGCACCTGTGACTGTCGATGACAGTGCCGCTACCGATGACCGTACCAGCTTGCTTGTCGATGTGCTGAGTAATGACACCGATGTGGATGGTAATACGTTAACCTTGTTAAGTGCGACGGCTCAACAGGGCACTGTGGCTATCGAAGCCAATAAACTGCGCTATATCCCTAAAACAGGATTCGATGGTGTGGATACCGTGACCTATAGGATTAGCGACGGCCAAGGTGGTGAAGCGACAGGGCAAGTGCTTATCACAGTGAAAGCCTATCAAGAGGTCATTATCGATAATAAGTCAGGAGGAGGCAGTATGACCTTATGGGCGTTGGCATTTATCTTGGCATGCGCGATATTGCGTCGCCGAGAATTACAGCGATTGGCCTTAGGCTGCCTGTTATTGCTCAGTGTAACGCAACAGGCACAGGCAACCGACTGGTATGTTGAGGGTTTTATCGGCCAAGCGCAGGCCGATAAAACACTGCCTGAGTTAAACGCCCAAGTCGGAGAGGGACAACTCCTCAACGTCGATGACTCGGATACCGCATTTGGGGTGAGCCTAGGTTATCAATGGACACCGATTGTGGCATTGGAACTGGGCTATGCCGATTTTGGTGAAGGAAGTGCAAGGATTAAGGGCGCGACGTTAACGCCAGCGCAATACCATGAGTTGGTGAAAACTGTCACCCCAGTGCTTGCCGATGGGGTGATGTTGGGCTTGAGATTTACCTTGCTGCAGCATCAAGGTTGGCGCTTTGAAGTACCCGTTGGCTTGTTCCATTGGCAAGCGGATATTAGTAGTACCATGGGCAATACCACGATAACGACTGATTTAGATGGCACAGATTGGTATGCGGGAGTGCGTTTTAGTTACCAATTTAGTGATGCGTGGTCTGTGGGTTTAGGTTATCAATACCTTGCTATAGAGCCGAATGACCTATTGAGCTATCAACTCAATCTGCGTTATCAGTTTTAGATGATATTGACATCAAAAGGGGCTTAGCCCCTTTTTTGTTTCCAGCCCTAAACCACCTACTTCAGTAGGCAGTCTCTTGATCACAAGACCTGTTTAAGAGACCGAGCGAGTTCGTAACCCTCAAGGATGGCTTGCAATTTGAGCCATCCTTTCCTGAGCGTCTTAACTAACGCTCATCCATTTTTTTACTGTCTTTCCAACTGCCAAGACCTGTGAAAACGCGCACGAGTAAAGGATCAAAATCGTTCTAGATCCTGATGTTTTGAATACGACAGTATGCTTATCCAACTTTTTGATAGGGGATAGAGAATCACATAACATGGTGTGTAACGATGAAATTTTTTAGGCCAGAAAGTTCGTTACTGCTCCATCGGCAAATTTTTAACTCGTTTTGGGGCAAAAACATTTTATCAAAGGCTGCGTATTGATGGGATTGCTGCCATTTAGTGTGATTCTTAATTGCTTGGTATAAGACTGTATTACTCTCTAACAGTAGCAAACAGCAGCAAATGGCGAAATCTCGTATCAGGCTTTTGTTAGCATAAAAAACGGGATTGGCATATTAAGGCCCATCCCGTTTTTATGACTCTACACTTTGCCGTTATAAGGGGCTAAATCTCTAAGAAGATAAATCCCTAAGACTAAGCTAAGTGTATATTTGTCAGTTTAACGCTTATTGACTCAGTTTTGGTGTACGCGGCGGAATAATGCGCCTGTTACCTGTCGACTCAAATGCACCGGCAAATTTAAGCAGGTTATTATCGTCATAGGCGCGGCCCGCAAAGGTTAGACCCACTGGCATGCCAATATCGGCCATCACACCCATAGGTACAGTCACAGTCGGTACGCCTAAGTGGCGAATCGCAAGGTTTCCGTTAGCGACCCAAACTCCGTTACTCCACGCAATATCGGCAGAAGCTGGATTCACATGGGCATCGGCTGGACCCACATCCGCCACCGTTGGGAACAGCACGGCATCAAGCTTAAGTCCGTCCATCCAGTCTTCAAGATCCAGCTTACGGGTCTTTTCTAAACCACGCAGACCATCGGGAATACTGTCGATCTGATCGAAGGATTTAAGGCCACGCTTAGCCATGTTGACGTACTCTTCCATGCCTGCCGCTAAGTCACCTTCACGATTTGGCAAGGTGCCAAGATCATGGGGGAATATCAAATGCCCCACCACATCTTCAAGCTTGTTGAGTTTAGGGTCGTTGTTAGCCCGCAGGAATTCATCGAACGCCCAACCTGAGAGTTCCCACAATTCATCATGCAGGAACTGAGGTGTAACGATACCGCGGTTAAACACCGTCGGCGCGCCGGGGCGGTCGCCTTCACAATTTGAAACCAACGGAAAATCCACTTCAATCACTTCGGCGCCAGCGGCTTCCAAGGCTTTGCGCGCGGCTTCCCACAGATCGATCACCGATTGGCGGGTATGGATCCGTTGACCCGTTGGGCCGCCAATACCCGGATTTTCGCTGGTGCCAGCCAATTCATCTTTATTGATGTACATACGCGGCACACCAAAACGCTTACCCTTAAGCGTATCGGCGCTAGCCGCCAGCGCTAGATAGGATTCTGGGCGAACTGTCGATGCTTTAGGGATTTTAACCCAAGGTTGTAGACGCCAGAGATCGCCACGGGTGATTGGGTCGTCGGCCACAATCACATCGAGCACTTCGAGCATATCCGCCATTGTGCGGGTATAGGGCACAACCACATCCATGGTCGGGGTTAGCGGCCAGTTACCACGCACGGAAATCACGCCGCGAGACGGCGTATAGGCGCATAAACCATTATTGGACGCAGGGCCACGACCGCTCGACCAAGTTTCTTCGGCAAGACCGAAAGCTGAATAACTTGCCGCAGTGCCCGTGCCCGCCCCATTGGAAGAACCCGAAGCAAAGGGTGCAGTAAGATAATCAGCATTGTATGGACTTTCGGCGCGGCCATAGTGACCACGCTGCATGCCGCCATTAGCCATAGGTGGCATATTGGTTTTGCCTAGGCAAATGGCACCCGCGGCGCGTAGGCGCTCGACGGCAAAGGCATCGTACTGGGCCACTAAATCTTTAAAGGCTGGGCTGCCAGACGCCGCCGTCAGTCCCTTCACCAAATAGCTATCCTTAGCGGTGTAAGGAATACCATCGAGCGGGCTTAAGGTTTCACCTCGAGCGCGGCGCGCATCTGAGGCTTCAGCTTCTTTCAGCGCATCGGGATTGTGCACCACTAACGCATTGAGCTTAGTTTTTGTCGCAGGGCCGTCATAGGCCTCAACCCGCGCGAGATACGATTTCACCAACTCCACTGCGGTAGTACGGCCAGATTCGAGCGCTGCACGCAGCTCGGCAATGGAAACTTCAGTCACTTCAAACATCTTACGCCCTCCAGCAGAAAACCAATTGTGGTGCAATAACAGTGACATCAAGCGTCATTCTGTTCTCCTTGGTGTACTTACTTTCCAGAAGGGATCTGCTGGGTAATACAGTGGATATTGCCGCCACCTAATAAAATCTCCCGCGCGGGCACACCCACAATCTTGTGCTCAGGGAAAATGTCCTGCAGTTTTTGCGCGGCGATATCATCGGTTGCTGGGTCAAGCAGCGGGAATACGATGCGATGATTGGTGATTAAAAAGTTCACGTAAGAACCCGCTAAACGCTCACCTGCCGTACGTGGCACACCAGTGCCTTCAGTAACACCTTTTGATTCTTCTTCGCTGCAATACAGCGGCCCTGGTTGTGGCAACAGATGGATTTTTAACTTACGACCTTGGGCATCCACGGTATTTTGCAGCACTTCGAGCGCGGCTTTTGAACGTGGATATTGTGGATCCGATTCATCATCAGTCCAGTGCAGAATAACCTCACCAGGACGGGCAAAACAGCACATATTGTCGATATGGCCATCGGTCTCATCCATATAAACGCCATCTTGTAACCAGATAAACTGCTTAACATTCAAATAGTCACGCAGTAAGGCTTCAATCTGTTCTTTTGTCAGTTCAGGGTTACGATTGGCGTTGAGTAAACATTCGGCACTCGTCATACAGGTGCCTTCACCATCGACATGGATGGAGCCACCTTCAAGGATCAGCGGCGCGCGATAACGGGCAAAGCCATGCTGTGCAAGCATTTGCTGCGCGACTTGCTCGTCCTTATCCCATGGAAAGTACAAACCACCGTTATGGCCGCCCCAAGCATTAAAGCCCCAGTCAACACCGCGGCATTCGCCCTCGGCATTAACGACCACAGTAGGTCCTGTATCGCGAGCCCAGCAATCGTTACTGTCCATTTCAACCAAGGTGACGTGGGATGGCATAACCGTTTTGGCTTGTGCTAAAAAGGCTTCAGGGACACCCATATACACTGGCGTTGCCGCGCCAATCGCATCGGCCACCTTAGCGAAAGTCGCCTGAGCATACGCACCCGCAGCGCGCCAGTTATCAGGACGATAGGGCCAAATCATCCACACAGCTTGCTGCGCCGCCCATTCGGCGGGCATATAAAAACCATCTTGTGATGGCTTAGTCGTTAACGGCGTGACATCCACATTCACGTTTGTCATGAGTTTTGTCTCCAGTAATGCTGAAATCGATAAGGGTGTACGCCCCTAAAATAGGACGACAGAATACAGTTATATCAGCCCCACAACGATGCGAGGGCCATTGGCAGCGGTTAATAAAATCTCTTACATACTTTGGCAGTACGTGTTTGGCGCTTCATAAAGATGAGCCTAGTCGGGTTTAAACACCCCAATGACAGCGCCCGTGGCTTTTTCGGTCACTTTGATATCGGTTTGCTGCTCACGATAATCACAGTCAGTACATTCTACGGTTTCGATACCGTTTTCTTTAAACAGCAAAATGCTGTCTTTCGCGCCGCACTTAGGGCATTTTGCGCCAGCAACAAAGCGTTTTTTTATTTTAGTGGTCATGATACAAACCTATAAATGGCTACGCGCCCAGCGATAAGCGAATCATCGGCGTTAAGGCGAAAATGTGGCGCTATTTTGCCATACTGCCCAGCTATTGCCAGTCCTTGAATAAACTTGTGCTGCCATACTCCCTGACCACGCGGTAGATCGCTATCGCACTAGGCCATAAAAAGTCGAAGAAATACGCAGCAACTCGGCCTAAGTTGTGGTTTGCCATGAGCTTGTACGTTATCATCACAACCCTTACTCATTCATGATATGACCAAGTTGTAGTTAATGATCAGCATCAACCAAGCACAATTAATCCGTGGTAGCAAAACCCTGCTCGACGAAGCCTCTCTGACCATTTATCCCGGCCATAAGGTCGGCCTAGTGGGCGCCAACGGCACGGGTAAATCCTCACTGCTCGCATTAATTATGGGTCACCTGAGCTTAGATAAAGGCGAGTTTAGTATGCCTTCGGGTTGGCAGATTGCCAGCGTCGCCCAGGAAACCCCTGCACTCGAAATGTCTGCACTTGAATATGTGCTTGATGGCGATAAAGAATATCGCCAGCTTGAGGCTGATCTGCACATTGCACAGGAACATAATGATGGCCATGCCATTGCGACCTTGCACGGTAAAATCGATGCCATTGGCGGTTATGCTATTCGCGCCCGCGCCGGAGCCCTGCTTGCAGGTTTAGGCTTTAGCGAAGCAGAGCAAAATAACCCAGTGAAAAGCTTTTCGGGCGGTTGGCGGATGCGCTTAAACCTTGCCCAAGCACTGCTATGCCGCTCGGACTTACTGCTGCTCGACGAACCGACCAACCACTTAGACTTAGATACCATGTATTGGCTCGAAGGTTGGATTAAGTCCTATCAAGGCACGCTGATTTTAATCAGCCACGATAGGGATTTTATCGATGAAATCGTTGATGAAATCGTTCATGTCGAAAATCAAAAACTCAACTTCTACAAAGGCAACTACAGTGCCTTTGAACGCATCCGTGCTGAACGTATGGCACAGCAACAGGTCGCCTTTGAACGCCAACAAAAAGAACGGGCGCATATGCAGTCTTTTGTTGACCGCTTCCGCTACAAGGCCAGTAAAGCCAAGCAAGCGCAGAGCCGCTTAAAGGCGCTAGAGCGGATGACTGAGCTGTTACCATCTCAAGCAGATAGCCCGTTTTATATGGAGTTTCGCCCACCAGAAGCCCTGCCCAATCCATTGATAAAAATGGAGCAAGTGGCGGTGGGTTATGGCGATAAGCAAATCCTCAGCAAAGTGCATTTAAACTTAGTGCCCGGTGCGCGCATTGGGTTGCTCGGCCGTAACGGTGCGGGTAAATCAACCCTAATCAAGCTGTTATCGGGCCAGTTATCACCGATGACCGGATTGTATGAGCCCAATCCCGGCCTGAATATCGGTTACTTTGCCCAGCATCAAATTGAATTTTTACGCTTAGACGATACGCCGCTGCAACATTTAGTGCGCCTTGCGCCTAATGCCCGCGAGCAGGAATTGCGTAACTTCCTCGGTGGTTTTGGCTTTAATGGCGATATGGCACTCTCGCCAGTGCGCCCCTTCTCTGGTGGCGAAAAAGCCCGTTTAGTGTTGGCATTATTGGTATGGCAACGGCCCAATCTGTTGCTGCTTGACGAACCAACCAACCATTTAGATTTAGAGATGCGCCATGCGCTCACTATGGCATTGCAAACCTTTGAAGGTGCTATGGTGATTGTATCGCACGACCGCCATTTATTGCGCTTAACCTGTAGCGACTACTATTTGGTTGACCAAGGTGAAGTACAAGCCTTTGATGGCGATCTTGACGATTACCACCAATGGTTGCTCGACGCCGCGAAAGCAGCCAATGCCAACCAAGCAGCCAACAGCGATGACACCAAACCCGCTGTCGATAAGAAGCAGCAAAAGCGCTTAGAGGCTGAGCTACGCCAAAAAGTGTCGCCCCTTAAACGGAAACAAGCCAAGTTAGAAATTGATCAACAAAAACTCAGTGAGCGCCTTGCCGAGTTAGAACACCTGCTCGCCGATGGCGAGTTATATGATCAAGACAATAAAGCCAAGCTCACCTCGGTACTGAATGAGCGCACCAGCTTGACACAGACGCTAGAAGAAAGTGAAATGCAATGGCTTGAGCTACAAGAAGAAATTGATGCAATGGAACTTGAGTTAATGGGCCAATAATCGGTCTGCTGTCGCCTAATAGACAAGGAAGCCGTATGTCGGATGTAACCCCGCTAGACTGCCAAATTTGGCATTGGTGTGATATGAGCTATGGGCAAAACAAAGTGCTTTGCCTTGAGCTTCAAGATAATTGTCAGGTAAATGTGAATCTATTACTGCTAGCGCAGTATTTAGATCTCACCAGTGATGTGGCGGGACCTCGGGAATATTCAACCGAGCAATGGCAACAACTCGTCAATGCAGTATGGGAATGGGATGAAAAGTTTCTCCCCCCCTATCGCCGTCTGCGTCGTCTCGCCAAAGCCAGCCTGAATGCAGCAGAATATCAGCAAATGCTCGATGTTGAGTTGATGATGGAACGCAAGGCGCAGCGCACCATTTTACATGCCATCAATGATTTATCGCCTAGCGGTCAACAAACTAATCTCGTGAGTTACCTCGCGCTATTTGGTTTATCCGCTGCGGATGTTACTGCGCTAGATCTTATCGCACCTTAACTGGCCTCACGCACAGCCTACTTAGTGCGAGCTTGAGGATAACGCTGGCAGTTATCCTCAATGTTAAGCCAGCTCAACTGCTGCTCAGTATAAATATGGTAATTAGGCTGCACTGAATTTGGATCATCTAAGCTGGCGATCGTTAGGGTGAGATAGTTGGGATACTTAGTGTGCCTAAAGGTCAGTGAGCAGCCACATTGGGCGCAAAATCCGCGTCTTACATATTCTGATGAGGCAAACTCAGTGATGTTGCCCTTAAGCCATGTCACCTGCGACACGTTAAAATCCATCCAAGCACCAAAGGCTGCCCCAATACTCTTTTGGCACATGCGGCAGTGACAATAATCCGCATCGAAGGGCTTGCCCTCAATCCGATAACGAATCGCTCCGCATAAACAACCGCCCTCTTGCAAGATCTTAGACATATCCATTAACCCTCATCAAACAGAGCAAAAACCTAATACATTAAGTTACCTTGATTATCTTGTATAACAGGCCAGTCAAGACAGCTCATTACGCATCAATTTCTTGCTGCAATTTTTCCAGCTCATCCAAAATATGCAGAAATTTTTGACCAAACTCCGTCACTTGATATTCGACCCGCGGCGGTAATTCGTTATAGATAATTTTATCTAAGATGCCAAATTCAATGTTCTTTTTTAAACATTGATTCAATACCTTAGTGGAGAGTCCCTCAACCGAACGCACCATTTCTCCAGGCCTTTGGATCCCATTGGCCAACAACTGATAAACCGTTAATGACCATTTACAGCCATAAATCGTCTCCACCATTCGGGCTGAACGCTCAGGCGGCGATTTACGTGAAATTATTTTTTCATTGTTATTCATAAAGATGTACCAAAAAGTACCTGCCTAACCAATTTGTACTTACTGTTCATATAGTTATTGAATCCCTAAGATTACCACCTTGATAATACTTAGGAGTAGCAAATGCAATTTAATACCTCAAATCTGGCCATTATTATTGGCGGTAGCAGCGGCATCGGTTTTGAAACCGCTAAACAACTGGTCAAGCAAGGTGTATCAGTGCTTATCGTGGGTAATCAACAAGAAAAACTCACCGCCGCCGTCGCTGCGCTCAAACAGGAAAATACAACCCCCGAGTTACAGGTCGAGGGGTTTCAAGCCAACCTTTACCAAGCAGCGGATCTTAATCGACTCACTACACACATCAACCAACTCGAGCATAAGGTCGGCTATCTCGTCAATGCGGCGGGGTATTTCAATCCCAAATCCTTTATTGACCACACTGAAGCCGATTACGAACTGTATATGGGGTTAAATAAAGCGCTGTTCAGGATTACCCAAGCCGTGACCCAGAAGATGATCGATGCTGGCGGTGGTAGTATAGTGAACATAGGGTCGATGTGGGCAAAACAAGCGGTTAAAGCCACGCCTTCGTCGGCGTATTCGATGGCCAAAGCCGGGTTACACGCATTAACCCAACACTTAGCGATGGAACTGGCGGACAAGCATATTCGCGTCAATGCGGTTTCACCAGCGGTGGTCAATACGCCAATCTATAACGCTTTTATTCCAAAGGAAGAGCGAGACCAAGTGCTTGCAAGCTTTGATGCTTTTCATCCAATTGGACGAGTCGGCACTCCTGCCGATGTGGCAAATAGCGTGTGCTTTTTGTTATCCAATGACACCAGCTGGGTAACAGGTGCAATTTGGGATATTGATGGCGGCGTGATGGCAGGACGCAACTAAATTCGCGAGTTAATGCACTGCGAGCGACACATAACTAATCATTAGAAAAGGTTAAATCAGGTCTAACACTATGCTTAATATGAACTTTAGTGAACGTATCGTTATTGATACTGAGCAGCAACCTTGGTTGCCAAGCCCTGCTCAAGGGGTGTGGCGTAAACCACTGGAGCGGGAGGCTAAGGAATCAGGGCACACCACCAGCATAGTGAAATATGACGCGGGCTCGCAGTTTACGACCCACCAGCATCCGCAGGGCGAAGAAATCCTTGTGCTCGAAGGGGTATTTTCCGATGAAAACGGTGATTATCCCGCGGGCAGTTATCTTCGCCATCCCCCCGGGAGCCAACATGCTCCTTTTAGCCAAACAGGTTGCGTGATTTTCGTAAAACTTAACCAATTCGATCCGCGAGATCTCGAACTGATCAGAATGAATACTCAGCAGACACCATGGTTACCGGGTATTGGTGGCTTACAAGTCATGCCGTTACACGAGTTCGAGCACCAACAGACCGCATTAGTGAAATGGCCTAAGGGAGAAAAATTTCAACCCCATCGGCATTTTGGTGGCGAAGAAATCTTAGTGTTATCGGGCAAGTTTCAAGATGAGCTAGGTGAATATCCGCGCCACACATGGATACGCAGCCCCCATATGAGCGGCCATTTTCCTTTTGTCGAAGAGGAAACCATTATCTTAGTAAAAACTGGCCATTTACCCATTAGCGCCATGTAACGCTAGCAGACGACTCATTAGGCTTAGACCGCATAAGTGTTAGCGACTGACTTATGCGGCCGAGGAAATATCAGCCTTTGCCATCGGTGAGCTTTTGCGTCAGCGCGGTGGCATTGCGCGCGGTAATACCATAAATCGACAACTGTGGGTTTGCACCTAAGCTAGTCGGGAAGATAGAACCGTCCATCACCGACAGATTATCCAAATAATGTGACTGCCCATAGCTATTGACCATAGAGAGCTTTTCATCTTCGCCGAATGGACAGCCACCCATCACATGGGCCGAGGCCACTACCGTCTTTAGCGGCGCTAAGTCCATTTGGGCTATGCTCTCTTTCGCCTCCTTCCATGACGACAAATAGGGCATACCATCGCTTATAGGCAGCACTTTTAATGCACCTGCCGAAAATTGCAATTCGGCCATGCTGGCGTAGGCTCGCCGCGCTGCCCGCCAAAAAGCGTCGGTTAATGGATAATCTAACGTAAAGCCTGTTGGGGTTAAATGCACTTGCCCGCCTTGACTGTCGGGATGATAACCGTCGCGAACCAAGGCGATAGTCACCTGCAACTGATTAAACTGCGCCATCAACTCAGCATGGCTTAATCCATAACCTATGGTCTTAGAGGCGATCAAAATCGGATGCACTGGCGGCACTTCGAGCTTGTAACCTAACTCGCCATCTGCGCCATTTTTCCAAACAAACTCATCGGAATAGATAGATTGAGGTGCGCCGCTGTGGGCATTAATCGCATCGGCAAATACGCCGCCAGAAAGCACAGTGGGATGTAAAAAGGTTCGTTTGCCCAATAACTGGTAGGGATCGGGCACCTCAGAGCGCATCATTAAGGTCGGCGTGTGGATAGCGCCAGCGCTCAAAATATAGTGTTTGGCTTTAAACAGCAGCTCAACCGCAGTCGGCCTTAAATTAACGTCGAGCGCCTGTGCCTTGAGGGCAAAGACTTGGCCATTATGATGTTCAATCTTAACGACTTTGGCACGGCTAATCAGCTGTGCGCCTTTCTCTAATGCACTCGGAATTGTCGTGACTAGCATCGACTGTTTGGCATTGACTGGGCAGCCCATCCCGCAATAGCCA
Source organism: Shewanella sp. 8A (assembly GCF_023475945.1). NCBI lineage: Bacteria > Pseudomonadati > Pseudomonadota > Gammaproteobacteria > Alteromonadales > Shewanellaceae > Shewanella > Shewanella sp. 8A. Next base: position 49,276 of record NZ_JAMDJP010000026.1, on the reverse strand, counting down.
GTATTCCAGCAGCCCGCCACATTGCGTTTAATGACGGTGTAATCCCAACCTAGATTGATACAGCCTTGCTTGAGTGCACCGTTATTACGGTTAGGCTCATAATTCCATTCGTGGATATTGAGCCGCTGCTCCATCTGCTCGAACCAAGGCGCGAGGGTTTCAGGATCGAGTCCGGCTACCGATTTATGCTGTGCCCAAAAGGCTAAGGCTTCCTTTGGTGTACGAATGGAGGTGGTCCAATTGATGGTCGTCGAGCCGCCCACGGCGCGACCTTGGAAAATACCAATCGCTTTATCGGCGGTTTTCATCGCCGCCGCCTGTTGATACAAATTCGGATACGCGACCCGCTCCTCCATATTAAAATCGCTGGAGGATTTAAGCGGCCCCGCTTCTATCATAATCACACTTAGCCCAGCTTGGGTGAGGATCTCCGCCGCAACGCCGCCACCTGCGCCCGTGCCCACAATCACCACATCGGCTTCAAATTGTTGGTTTTCTTGCAGCTGACTGGCATCGGTATGTAACCAACCGGAATTTAAGCCTGTCACTATGGGATCTATGATTGCCACTTGGAATACTCCATCTTCACATTATTGTTATTATTAGAAATTAGGCCTATTTGAACAACTCAGGCTTGGCGTAGTGGAGTCGGCTCCAATGCTCAGGACAAGCGTAATAACTGGCCATCACTAATTCTCGCAGGCCTAAATAAGCCGTTTGCAATAACGCAAAGTAGCTGTGACGCCAAGTCTCGAGCATTTGGGTCAACTCGGCGGGAGAGCGCATTAACAGTGGCGTCATGCTTGAGGTCAGTAGCAATAATCCAAGGCGATTCTCGAGCATATCGAGTAGTTCAAATAACTCGGACTGCTGTTCATCTGGCAACACAGCAATCGATTGTTTAATGGCATCTAAGGTGCGATTTTGCGCCGCCACCTTATGGGTTGCCACATCAGGCAAAGCCCCATCAAGCATCACAGGCAACAGCACACTGAATAATAAGCGGTAGTCTTTCCCCTCGCCTTCATCGGGTAGACTAAATTCGGGAGAATAAAGATTCACCCCTAGGGCTATCGCCGCTGTACCAGCAAACGCACCCAGTAAAAAGGTTCGTCTATTCATCAATGTCTCCCCAAGACGCTTAGTGTTAAATTACTGTGCTACAATGACCGCGAACCTAAATTAAACACACGTTTTAATTTTCAGCAATAGTTGATGCCAAGATAAGATCCCATGCCAAACGCTTTTACACCGCCTTGGTGGGCCAAAAGTCCCCATGTACAAACCATTTTGCCCGTATTCACTAAAGTGGCCAAACCTGTGCTTAAGCGACAGCGACTCGAACTTCCCGATGGCGATTTTATCGATTTAGATTGGCAAGCTAGGCCAGAAATCGGTAAACCCATTGTGATTATCATTCATGGATTAGAGGGCAGCGCCCAGTCCCATTATGCCAGACGCATTCTGCAAGCCTGTAAAGAACAAGAGTTAGCCGCCGTGGTTCACCATCATAGAAGCTGCTCAGGTGAAGCCAATCGTCTCGCCCGCAGTTACCACAGTGGCGATACCGACGATTTGCAGTTTAGCCTAAGCCAGCTGCAACAAACCTATCCGCAATCACCTTTATTGGCCGTAGGTTACAGCTTAGGCGGCAACGTGTTGACCAAATATCAAGGCGAATATCAAGAGCACAGCCTGTTGAGTCGCGCTGTAGTCGTGTCGGCGCCGCTGCAATTATCGGCCTGTGCAAAACGCTTAGAAAATGGCTTTTCAAAGGTGTATCAAAGCCATTTAATCAAACAGTTACAGCATAAAGTCAATCAAAAGCTTGCTGACCCCGATCTGGCGGGTGCGATGGCATTGAGCCCAATGCAAGTTGCTAATCTCAATACTTTTTATGACTTTGACGATAAAGTCACCGCCCCGCTCCATGGATTTTTAGGTGTAGAAGATTACTATACCCGCGCCAGCGGCTTACCCTTTGTTAGCCGAATCACTAAGCCTACGCTAATTATGCATGCCAAGGACGATCCCTTTATGACGGATGAGGTCATCCCGCATCCCAGCCAGCTTTCCGAACATGTGGAATATGAGTTACATGCCCATGGCGGCCATGTTGGTTTTATCGAAGGCGGCACGCCATGGAAGCCACGCTATTATTTAGAGCGGCGCATTTTAGACTTTTTACTCGCCAATGATGCGTCATCGGCACCTTAAGGAACCCGAATGCTTATCCCCTACAATGCCTTACTCCAACTCCCCAAAGAGACCTTAGTCAATTTGATCCGCGAATATTTGTTAGGGCAAGTGGAAGATGGAAGTTTTACTAGCCTAGATGAGCAAGAACTATCAAGCGCAATAGTGCAATGCCAACAAGCACTTAAACAAGGTAAACTTGTCTTAGAATACAGTGAAGAGGATGAGTCCTTTGCCATTCGTCACGCTGACCAAGTGGCCAAACGGCAAGATTGACCATTAGTATCCCTGTGCCGTATAAATAGCTTATACGGTTTATCGCTCCCACTGAGCGGCTCTTTATGGTGCCTAGGTAGAAAAAATGTCAGCAAAACATCCAATTATTGCAGTTACAGGCTCATCTGGGGCAGGAACCACCACAACCACCACCGCCTTTAGTCATATTTTTCGCCAACTTGGAATCAATGCCGCCTTTGTAGAAGGGGATAGTTTTCATCACTATACCCGCGCAGAGATGGAAGTGATGATCCGTAAATCCCAAGCCGAGAATCGTAACCTGAGCTATTTTGGCCCCGAGGCCAATAACTTTGCCCGCCTAGAACAATGCTTTCGCGATTATGGCGCCACGGGCCAAGGTGAAACCCGCAGCTACTTACACACCTTTGACGAAGCCGTACCCTTTAACCAAATGCCTGGCACCTTCACCCAATGGCGTCCACTGCCCGAAAACACCGATATGTTGTATTACGAAGGCTTACATGGTGGCGTAGTCACGGGCGATGCCAATGTGGCCCAGCATGTGGATTTGCTGATCGGCATGGTGCCTATCGTCAACTTAGAGTGGATCCAAAAGATCATTCGCGATACATCGGAGCGTGGCCATAGCCGCGAAAAAGTCATGGGCTCAATCGTCCGCAGCATGGACGATTATATTAAGCATATGACGCCGCAATTTTCGCGCACCCATATCAACTTCCAACGGGTGCCGACGGTAGATACCTCTAACCCCTTTAGCGCCAAAGATATTCCAAGCCTAGATGAAAGCTTTGTGGTGATCCGTTTTCGCGGCATCAACAACGTCGACTTCCCCTATTATTTGAGCATGATCCAAGGCTCCTTTATGTCACGGGTTAACACCTTGGTGGTGCCGGGTGGCAAAATGTCGCTCGCAATGGAGCTGATCCTTACACCGCTGATTAAAGATTTGATGGAAAAACGCCAACAGCTTAATAGTCCGCAGGCGAACTGAGATAGCGTTAACGTTTGACTAAAGGCTAATGAAATAAAGCCTTTTTGAGCAATAGATTAAGTTTGATTTAAGCCATTGAAGTTAATCTTATTGGCATCGGGATTTCAGGCGAAAGAACGATAGTTGGCATACTCTTGGGAGTTAATTCCCCCATCTTGATCTGTTGATTCCCTTGAGTATGTCAGCAACCCCATTCAGCGTTAAGTCTTAGCTGTTAATTCCACATCCATGCTTGATCTGTTGATTCCCTTGAGTATGTCAGCAACCCCATTCAGCGTTAAGTCTTAGCTGTTAATTCCACATCCATGCTTGATCTGTTGATTCCTTTGAGTATGTCAGCAACCCCTTCAAAGCTTTTAGTTGTAGCAGTTAATTCCACTTCAATGCTTGAACTGTTGATTCCCTTGAGTATGTCAGCACCGCTGAACCAAATAGGTTCTAGGTTCTAGGTTCTAGGTTCTAGGTTCTAGGTTCTAGGTTCTAGGTTCTAGGTTCTAGCAGCCAAGCGCTCTCGCAGTTGCGAAGCAACGCCCTAGATTCTAGCAGCAGCGTTTTTTTGCTGCACCCTAGCAAGCCAGATTTTTATACATCACCATACATTCCAAGGCGATACCGCGGGGTGAGCAATAGATAGACTCTTCCTCAAAACCTTCACCACCGAAACCGCAGTGGCGATAAAATTCGACCGCATTTAAAGTAGATTCTAATCGTAATTGAGCGATGCCTAAGTTAAAGGCTTTTGTTTCAATAAATTGCAGTAACGACTTGCCGACACCTAAGCCCATCGCCTCGGGAGCAACGAACAGCGCCTCGACCTGAGCATAGGGTTCATCCAGCATAATGGTACCAACCAAAGTGCCTTCTTGAGTCTCATCATCAAGGATTTCAGCCACATAAAAATGCGCGCCCACCATACGACGAAAAGATTCGGTCAATTCGCCCTGCATCCAAATCTGCAAGTCATCTTGAGCATAAAATCCGGCGCAGCCTTTATTAATCGCCGCATTGCGAATGTCCCAGCAAGCCTTAGCATCTAATTGCGTTGCTTTACGTATCCTTAGCATAGTCATCCCGATAAATAGCCCTAGCCCTAGCTGTGGCCATAACCATAGCCAACCGCTAATACGCTGAATCATAAAATAAACATATAAAGACTCATACTGCCCACGCTTTAATTTTATGCAATAAAAAACCGCCCGAAGGCGGTTTTAATACAATAAGAAGCTTTACTTGCAAGCTTAGCCGCAAAAGCAAACTCAGTCGCGAAAGCAAACTTAGCCTTTAATCAGCTCGCTGATGGTCAGCACGCCGTGGGTGGTCGCGCCAGCGCCCCATAGTGCAGAAGCAGAATCTTCGAAGGCGGCCGCTAAATCCACGTGTAACCACTTGGCTTCTGGCGAAACGAAACGCCACAGGAAGCCGGCCGCATTCGAGGCACCGCCAGCACCACCGCCCTTCACTGGGCGGCTGTTTGCCGTGTCAGCATAAGCCGATGGACACATGTCTTTATGCCAAGGATCCAATGGCAATGGCCATACACGCTCGGCTACTGTCGAGGCTTTTTGTTGCGCCAGTTGTAACACTTCAGTCTGTGGCGAGAAAATCGCGTTGTAGTTAGAGCCCACCGCCATTACCGCCGCACCAGTTAAGGTTGCCGCATCGATAATAAAAGGAGCACCCGTCGCAGAAGCCGCTTGCAGACCATCGGCCAGCACTAAACGCCCTTCGGCATCGGTGTTAACCACTTCAACTGTGACGCCATTTTTGTAGGTGAGGATATCACCCAGCTTATAGGCACGGCCGCTGATCAGGTTTTCAGCGCAGCAGAGGAATAACTTAACGCGTTTGTTCAGGCCCGATTTAATCGCCAAACCTAAAGCGGCAGTAACAGTGGCGGCGCCGCCCATATCACACTTCATGCCCAGCATGCCTTCAGAAGCTTTAATGCTGTAACCGCCGGAGTCGAAGGTAATCCCTTTACCGACCAAGGCAACAGATACTGGAGCATCGGCTGACAGCGGGTTAAAGTCTAGCTCTAACATCGCAGGTGGACGCTCACTGCCGCGACCTACAGCATGAATACCAATCCATTGCTCTGCTAATAATGCTTCACCTTCAATAATACGGTAACTGACCTTGGCACCACCGAGTTCGGCTAACCATTTGGCCGCTTGCTGCGCCAATTTCACTGGCGACAGATTTTCAGGAGTATCGTTGATCAGTTGACGGGCAAATGTCGCGACTTCTAAGCGACATTGTAACTCGGCTTGCACAACTTCATCGCCGCACCATTGGATCTTGTAACCGGGTTTGGCTGTGGCAAAACCTTGGGCGAAGACCCATTGGCTATTTAGATCCCAAAGAGAACCCACCAATGCGACGGTATTAATCCCTTGATTACGTAATTTACGCGCCGCCATTTGAATTTGGCGTAACTCATCGCCGCCACCTAAGTGGACTAATGCGCCTTCGCCATTGAAGGTCACATCGGCTTTGCCCCAATGGGCTGCTGGGGTATCTTTGGTTAACTCAACTCTCATCACTTCAGTCACTTTACGTTCACTCATGAGGGGTCCTTATTTTAATTTGTTCTTGCTCTTATACCCATGCAAGTTGAGGTGAGACGTCCTGCATCCTCAGGCTTTTGGGGTACACACAATACAACGGGGTTGGCGGCAGTTTACTGCTAGCAGGCAAGGACTGAAAGCCATCGGCCTAAGTTACCGAGGTAAAATCTGTAAACATTTGCGAAATTTGTTAGTCTTTGGCGCCAGAATCAACTAGCTACAGGGATCACATGCACTTTACTCCAGCACTGAAATCGGGAAAGCTACTTAAGCGCTACAAACGCTTTCTCGCCGATATTCAACTCGAAGACGGCAGTGAAATCACCCTGCATTGCCCCAATACTGGCTCAATGCGCAACTGCCTATTCCCCGGTGAAACAGTGTGGTTTTCTACCTCCAGCAACCCTAAGCGCAAATATGCCAACACATGGGAGTTAATGACTACACCAACAGGTGGCCTTATTGGTATTCATTCGGGCAATGCCAACGCCCTAGTCGAGGAGGCACTTAATAAAGGTATTATCACTGAACTTAAAGGTTACGACAGCTTAAGTCGCGAAGTGAAGTACGGAGATGAAAATAGCCGTATCGATATCTTGCTGGAAGCTGCTCAAAAACCCGCCTGCTATATAGAAGTCAAAAGTTGTACTTTGCTTGAGGATGGACAAGGTTATTTCCCCGATGCAGTGAGTCTTCGCGGCCAAAAACATCTGCGGGAATTAATGCACATGGCGAGCCTTGGGCATAGAGCCGTCTTGCTATTTGTGGTGCAACATACTGACATTATGAGTGTTGCACCAGCGGCACACATTGACCCTGAGTATTCTAACCTATTGAAAAAAGCTATTTTATCAGGTGTAGAAGTACTAGCGTATCGCTGCGAAATATCCCCCGATGAGATACATCTGGCCCAATCATGCCCAGTCCGAGTATGATGTTAAGATTGAGTAAAATACTTTTTCATTTCAATTAGCGAAGGCAGTCAAAAAATTCTGTCAAGGTGAAACGAAAAATTTGCCTCGTTGTAAAGATTCTGATATAGATAGCGGCCGTTCTTAAGGACGCCCTACAAACGCAAATGATGACAGGAGATGCGTTATGCCTGAAGGCACCAAAAAACTTGGCGTACTCGCTATCGCAGGTGTAAGTCCCTACCAGGAAAAACCCGGTGAGGAGTATATGAACGCTAAGCAACTGGGTCACTTCAAGATCATTCTTGAAGCTTGGCGCAATCAGTTGCGTGAGGAGGTCGACCGTACTCTGAGTCATATGCAGGATGAAGCAGCAAACTTTCCCGATCCTGTGGACCGTGCAGCGCAGGAAGAAGAGTTCAGTCTCGAATTACGTGCGCGTGACAGAGAACGTAAACTGATCAAGAAGATCGAAAAAACTCTCCAGAAAATCGAAGAAGACGATTTTGGCTTCTGCGATTCTTGCGGTATCGAAATCGGCATTCGCCGTCTCGAAGCGCGTCCAACAGCCGATCAGTGTATCGACTGTAAAACGCTTGCAGAGATCAAAGAGAAGCAAATGGCGGGTTAATCGGCCATCCTAGGCGGGGAGTTCCCCGCCTACTTGTTTGTGCATCTTGCATAAACATCCTCTCGTTTCACTTCGCTTTTTTTGTTAGTATCCCCCTAAAATACAGCCACTTTGACTGGTTATTCCTGCAAATTCCTATGATGGCGACTCACTCTTGCAACACTTCCGCTTTACATCCTTATGTTGGCCGTTTTGCGCCTTCGCCCTCAGGAGCATTGCATTTTGGCTCGCTAGTCGCCGCCCTTGGTAGTTATCTGCGGGCGCGCTCAGAGGGAGGAAAGTGGTTAATACGCGTTGAGGATATTGATCCACCTAGGGAAGTTGCTGGCGCCGCCGATGATATTTTACGCACCTTAGAGGCTTATGGTTTCGAATGGGACGATGCGGTGCTGTACCAGAGTGCGCGCACCGAGGCCTATCAGGCCAAACTCGATGAGTTACTCGCTGAGGATAACGCCTACTTCTGCCAATGCAGCCGCAAACAAATTCAAGCCATGGGTGGAATTTATGATGGCCGCTGCCATCGGTTAGCCACGCCACATCACAGTGGTGCGATTCGGCTAGTTAATCGCGCTCAAGTGGCCGAGTTTACCGATAACCTGATGGGAAAAGTGATTGTAGATCGAGCCTTTGCTGCTGAAGATTTTATTATCAAACGTAGTGATGGACTTTATGCCTATCAACTCGCCGTAGTGCTGGATGACGCCTACCAAGGCATTACCGAGGTGGTGCGGGGCTACGATTTAATCGAAGCCAGTTGTCGCCAATTAAGCCTATATCAAACCTTTGGTCTAACCGCGCCGCAGTGGTTGCACTTACCGCTCGCCAGTTTAAGTCCGGGTTTTAAGCTGTCAAAACAAAATCACGCGCAGGCTATCGATAAACAGCATCCGCAAGCGAGTCTCAATGCAGCCCTCGCCTTTTTGGGTCAAGCACCAGTAGAGCTCACAACTGCGCCGCAAATGCTGGCCCAGGCAGTGGCCCAGTTTGAACTGACGGCAATCCCTAAACAGCGGGAAATCCTGATCGCCCCTTAAAGCCTGACGGGCAAGTTCTCGACCTAAAAGCATCATGTTATCAGCGCTAAGTCGTGGCATAGCTCAAAAATCGCGATATACCCATCGGGACGCAATTGGTATATCATAGCCGCCAGATTTTTAATCACATAACAGATACATTCCGAGGTGTCCCATTTTTCGCCGTATTAGCCAATTCTGCAAGCAGCTATTTGAAGACGCGCCTAAAACGACCGCTCCAACTCCAGCTCAGATTGAACCCCAAACGCCCGAACTCACATCTGGCGGCTTAAGCTTGGCGATCGTGCCTCGGGATGCGCACACCATTTCCCGAAAGCAAATCAGTGAAAATGCGCTTAAGGTACTATATCGACTGAATAAAGCTGATTTCCAAGCCTATTTAGTCGGTGGGGGTGTACGGGATTTGCTCCTTGGGCTTGAACCGAAAGATTTTGACGTAGTTACCAATGCAACGCCGGAAGAAATCAAAAAACTGTTCCGCAATTGCCGTGTTGTTGGTCGTCGATTCCGCCTCGCCCATATTGTATTTGGCCGCGATGTCATTGAGGTGGCAACTTTCCGTGGCCACCACGGTGAAAGCAACGAAAAAATATCTAAAGCTAATGCCGAAGGACGTTTACTTAGGGATAACGTATATGGAGAAATCGATGAAGACGCCGAGCGCCGCGATTTTACCGTCAACGCCCTTTACTACGATATTAGCGACTACTCTATCCGCAGCTATGGCGGTGGCATGGAAGATCTTAAAGCCGGCACCTTAAGGCTGATTGGCGATCCCGAAACCCGTTACCGCGAAGATCCAGTGCGAATGCTCAGAGCCGTGCGTTTTGCCACTAAGCTCAGCATGACAATTGATGAAGTAACTGCTAAACCAATCAAACAGTTAGCACCACTGCTCAAAGATATTCCTGCCGCCCGCATGTATGAAGAAGTGCTCAAACTCTTCTTCGCCGGCAAAGCCATGGCAAACTTTGAGATGATGCAGGAATATAAACTGTTTGCGCCCTTATTTCCTCAGGTTGACGCCCTATTAAAAGAAGCGCCTAAAGGTCCGGCAATGAAGATGGTGCAAGCCATCATGAAGAGTACGGATGATCGTGTTAATGAAGATAAGCCCGTCACGCCATCGTTTTTCTATGCGGCGATTCTCTGGTATCCACTGCGCCAACGCGCCGAAGATATTGCTGTTGAAAGTGGCCTTACTTTATATGATGCCTTTTTCGCCGCCATGGGCGATGTGATGGAGCAGCAATGCCAAACCATTAGTATTCCTCGCCGTTTTAGCACACCAGCCAAGGATATCTGGCAACTACAACTTCGCTTTGAGCGCAGCCAAGGCACGCGCGCCTTTAAACTGTTAGAGCATCCGAAGTTTAGAGCGGCATACGACTTACTGTTACTGCGTGGCGAAGTCGAAGGGGGCAATCTGGCCAAGAGTGCAGCCTGGTGGCAACAGTTTGTTGAAGCGGATGAAACCGAGCGTTTGGCGATTGCCCGCAGCGGTAATAAAGCCTCGAGCAGCCGTAATCGCAATTCACCTCAGCGTCGCCGTCGCCGCCCAAGTGCAGCCAAAGCCGAAGAATAATGACTCAAGTGTTTGTCGCCCTTGGAGCGAATCTTGAAGATCCCCAAGCACAGCTGGACAATGCCGTAGCGGCCTTGTCCGTCTTGGCTGAACATCAGAGTCTCAAGGTATCGCCCTATTACGGCTCCACCCCCATGGGGGACGTAGTGCAACCCGACTATATCAATGCCGTTGCCAGCTTTGAGACCTCTCTGGCGCCCATCGCCCTGTTAGATGCACTGCAAGAGATTGAAAACACTCAGGGCCGCGTCCGTAAAGAACGTTGGGGCCCCAGAACCTTAGATCTCGACATACTCTTATATGGCGATGCCATTATCGATGAGCCCAGACTCAAAGTGCCGCACTACGGCATGAAGGAGCGTAGTTTTGTGCTAGTGCCCTTGGCGGCCATTGCACCGGATCTGGTGTTACCCTGTAAAACGCCGCTACGCAGCCTTATCAGTGAAAAATTCTTGGCCGAGTTACAACTACTGGGCAATGATCATTGAAGTCAGCCCCCAGTTAGCTTATAACACCACTTCCATTTGGTTTGAAGATCACCCATATGTCTAAAGTTACTAGCTCAACCCTGTTGAAATACAAACAGGAAGGTAGAAAATTCACCGCTCTGACAGCCTATGATGCCAGCTTTGCCAGCGCGTTCGACGGCGAAGGCATCGATGTGCTACTGGTCGGCGATTCTTTGGGAATGGTTCTGCAAGGCCACGATGATACGCTGCCCGTCACGACAGCCGAAATCGCCTATCACACTCGTTGTGTGCGTCGCGGTATCGAGCGATCACTGCTGATCGCAGACATGCCGTTTATGAGTTACGCCACGCCAGAACAAGCCATGGAAAACGCCACCGCACTAATGCAGGCGGGTGCCAATATGGTCAAGCTGGAAGGCGGTCACTGGTTACTCGAAACGGTTACTAAACTGACCGAGCGCGGTATTCCTGTCTGCGCCCACTTGGGCCTCACCCCGCAATCGGTACACGTTTTTGGCGGTTTTAAAGTGCAGGGCCGCGATGCTGAAAATGCCCAGCGCATTCTCGATGAAGCTAAGGCCTTAGAGGCGGCAGGCGCGCAGCTGTTAGTGGTTGAATGTATTCCAGCATCGCTTGCTACCGCCATTACTCAAGCATTAACTATCCCTGTAATTGGCATTGGCGCGGGCGCCAGCACCGATGGTCAGATTCTGGTGATGCACGACGTGCTTGGTATTTCGAGTGGTTATATTCCACGTTTTTCAAAGAACTACCTCAAGCAAACGGGCGAAATCCGCTCGGCGGTTCGCGCTTATATTGAAGAAGTGGCCAATGGCACCTTCCCGAGTGCAGATCACACGTTCAACTAAGAGTGCTAGCACTCATAAAGCTAAATTGTGCTAAGCACACAGACTACTCATTTTAGGTTTTAGCAAGGTAAGAGTTAATGATCACTAGCGCCCATATCGATGATATTCGTACTCAAGTGCGAGCATGGCGTGCCAAGGGCGAGACTGTCGCCTTTGTGCCGACCATGGGCAATCTCCATCAGGGACACATCACCTTAGTGAAAGAAGCGGCGAAGAAATGCGATCATGTAGTCGTCTCTATCTTCGTCAATCCCATGCAGTTTGGGCAAAATGAAGATCTCGATGCCTACCCGCGCACCTTAGAGGCCGATAGCCAAGCCTTAACCGCAGCGGGCGCCGAACTGTTGTTTACCCCAACACCGGCGATTATTTACCCCAAAGGGTTAGCGCAGCAAACCTATGTTGAAGTCCCAGGGATCTCCGATGTGCTCTGCGGTGCCAGTCGTCCCGGCCACTTCCGTGGCGTCGCGACCATCGTTTGTAAACTGTTCAACATAGTGCAGCCCGATGTCGCGTTTTTTGGCAACAAGGATTATCAACAACTGTTAGTGATCCGCACTATGGTTGAAGACTTGTCACTGCCGATTGAAATTATCGGTGTGGATACCATTCGTGAAGCCTCAGGTTTAGCCATGAGTTCACGCAATGGCTACCTGACGGCGGAAGAAAAAGTCGCGGCGCCGGCGCTGAAAAAAGCTATCGATGCCATGGCGCAAGGCATTAAGCAAGGCGTGAGCATCGAACAAGTCACCGAGGAAGCCAAAGCGAGCCTTATCGCCGCAGGCTTTACGCCGGATTATTTAGAAGTTCGCCATGCCACTACGCTGGCCAATGCGGAAACTACGGACCAAGCACTGGTGATTTTGGCAGCCGCTTACCTAGGTAAGGCGCGCCTGATCGATAACCTGCGCTTCGACCGCTAAACATTGATTTTCGCGAGAGAGAAAGGAGCTTAGGCTCCTTTTTTGTTTGAATATTCCAGCCCGAATTTACGCCATTCCATCACGCGTCAAAAAAATTCCATCGTCAAAAAACTGGTATTTTTCTTAAAGTTACGCCATAGTAGTCGCGGATGTTAAATTTGAGTAACAAGTATTCCTGCCCCTCAATCTGATAACTGCTAGAGTTAAATAAGACTTAAGTACCAGCCTTAGTCTGACTGTGCATCAATACTGAAGTGTTATTCTTTATCGCGTATACAAAGGATTTGTCACCGAATGGCAAGACTCATAGTGACTCTGATTTGCGTAGCTCTGCCAACAACGGCACTTGCAAATACCGTCTATAAATGTCGCAAGGACGATAAAGTCGTCTTTAGCCAAACCGCCTGCCCACAGGAATATAGCCAACATAAAATCGAATATCAGTTGGGTATCACCACGGAAATTGATTCGGATAAACGCGAAACCAAGGTCGACCCTCTGCAAGCCTTGCTAAATAGCCAAACCTTATCCAAGGAAAAACTACTGCAATTGCTGGATGGCGAACTTTATCGCTTAAAACAAGAAAATACTTACTTCGAAATACTGAGAGCGAGTGAGTTACAAAAACTCGAGCGCCAAAGGTATTGGCAAAGTAAAGAAAAGAGTGACCCCGATTATTTAAAGCAACTGACTAAGATTAATGATCATTTTGATGAACTCACCACAATCAATCGCCAACTTATACAACAATTATCGGATAGAAAAACCCAAATAAATGCCGATGTAGAACACGAAGCTCCCAAAAAGAATGACACGCATTAGTTAAGCAACAAACGTAAATGTTAACTATCGACTAAACAGATAGTTAGGGGCAGAAAGCAAAAAGGCGACCTTTCGGTCGCCTTCATTTTTAAGGACTAAATTAGAATGTTGCTACTACTGGTGCAGAACATAAGGTTCCAGTGGTTTCACATACTTGGTAAGTCACACTTGATGCAGACGTAGTGAAGCGATCACGATAGTTGCCATCGTTCTCAGTTGTCACCACTAACTGACCGTCACGGTATAGAGCAACACTTTCGCCTAATGCACTATCCCATTCAATATCTACCATAGCGCTACCACGGCGTGATACCAATGCGCGACTGACGGATGCGTTGATACTATGCTCATAAACTTGAACTTCCATGGTCACAGTATTGCTGTGTTCCATTGAGTCAGTCACAGTGAGGGCCACAGTGTAAGTACCTGCCGCAGCAAATACATGGCTAGGGTTCATTTCAGTTGAAGTTGAACCATCACCAAAATCCCAGCTGTAGCTCACGATATCATCGTTCGCATCGGTACTAGTGTTAGTAAAGGCGACACTTAAACCTTCAACTGCATACTCGAAGCCCGCCACTGGTGCCGCTGGAGATGCTTCGCCTAAGCCGCTGATCACTAAGCCCCAGTTATTAAGAGTACCAGTGTCAGCCGCTGCATTGTCATCTACTGATAATGACCAAGTACCCCGTGCGTTTTCACCATCAAACGCGCTTAAGTCCCAGCTCTTAACAATGTTGTCAGCGCTGCCGCCATCACGGTTATGTAGAACCACTTCAGTACCTGCTGGTGAAGTTAACACAACGCGTAAGTCACCAATCCAAGTGTGGCTGATATTGACATCGGCGGTCACGCCAAAAATCTGCACATCATCAGTAACTTCAATCGTGCTCACAATACCACTAGCATTGTTATCAGGGATAGCAACAGCATTCTCATTGCCATAGGTAAAGTCATTTAATCCTTGAGGGAACACATTCAGTGAAACGACTTTAGCCTTTTCAATGGTGCCATCGGTACCTGTTACTGTAATGCTGTAATCACCCCAAGCTGTTTGCGCCGTTGTCGCAACATCTAAGGTAAATGAACCACCAGCTGAAACAGTTGAGGCTGATAAGGACACACCTTCTAGCGCTGGAGAAACCGAGACAGAAAGAGCTACATCGCCTTCCCATCCTGCAACGCTACCAACACTAAAGTTATAGCTTGCAGTGCTACCCGCTTCGACAGATTGTGATACTGGCGATACGGTAAACTTGTAGCTAGGAGATGGGTTAGCCTGCTCGAGTGCGTTAGCCACATTGAGGCGAGTACCAGCCACGGTTTTACCTGTTAAATCTGCATTAGCATCACCTGATGCCATCAGTAAGGATTTCATTTCTACTGGTGAGAGATCTGGATTTAATGACCACACCAGAGCTGCGGCGCCGGTGACATGTGGAGTTGCCATAGAGGTACCAGAATACGTCGCGTAACCACCACCTGGAACAGTAGAGAGAATCGCGGAGCCTGGTGCTCCCATATCGACGCTAGTTAAACCCCATTGTGAGAAGTCTGACATACGGTCATTACGATCCGTACTTGCAATCGAGAGGACAACGTCAGAATCGTAGCTTGAGGGATAATGTGGGCTCGCATCGTTATCGACCGCGTCATTACCCGCTGCTGCAACGAATAAAATGCCTGCTTCACCACCCGCTTCAATCGCATCTTTTAAGGCTTGGCTAAAGCTACCGCCGCCCCAAGAGTTGTTGGTGGCTTTGATATCCACACCATGGTTAACCTTCAGATCCGTAAAGTAATCTAAACATGCAATAGCGCCAGCTGTAGAACCATAACCATCGGCATCAAGGAACTGACAGGCGGCAATTTTAACGTCCCAGTTCACCCCAACGACACCCACACCATTGTTGCCTTTAGCACCAATAGTGCCTGATACGTGAGTACCGTGACCATTACCATCCATTGGGTTACCGTTATCATTTACCGCACTGTAACCGTGAATATCATCGATCACGCCGTTACCATCGTCATCGATACCATTACCTGGAATTTCGCCAGCGTTAACCCACATGTTGGCTTGCAAATCTGGGTGATTGTAATCAACCCCAGTATCGATAACCCCAATCACCACATCCGAGCTACCCGTGGTGATTTCCCAAGCCTCTGGCGCGTCGATATCTGCATCGGCACTACCGCCATTTTGGCCAGTGTTGTTCATGCCCCACAGGCTAGCAAAGCTTGGGTCATCGGGTGTGCCTATCGCCTTAAGAATGTAGTTGGGTTCTGCATATTTTACCGCTGGATGACGACTAATCACCTTAATCGCATCTTCAATATTAGCGCCTTTACGCAGGGCTAAACGGGCAAGTTTACCATTGAGTAAATGCTGGAATTTATCGTCTACGCCATCAGCATTTGCATCGGTTAAGGTGCCGCGAATTAAACGCTGTGCTGCTGCACGTTCGGCTTTAGTCACATTATCTTTGTACACCACAAGGATGGCGTCTTTTTCATAGACTGGTGCATCTTTTGCCATTGCAGGCACCGCTGACAACGTCATCGCCCCTGCAATTGCTAACGCCAATGGTGAGAGTTTTATTGACATACTTAAGCTTCCTATAGTCCTTTACGTTGAAATTCTGGAACGGCAATTACGCAGCCACCATTCAAAGTGAGATGGATAAAAACGACGAATTTCCAGCATGTTTGCCTGCAAATTGTTGCCATAATGTTTCAATTTAAAAAAGACGCTGCACGCTAAATACAACTTAACTACTAGACCAACTCGGTGAGGTAAATACCGCCTAAACGCAGGGTTTTATCGACAAAAAACAAGATATTCATGGAATTAACAAAAGTTAATCTGGTTAGCATTTAAATTACACCTCAAAAATAAATACCCTTTTGGCCAATTGTCTCTAAGCACTATGGCTCGTACCTTGATGCCTGAGTTGGAAGGAGTCTGTGCTCTGACCAAAACACCAATACATGCAAGGAGTCACTTGTGCCAAATCCATTAACACGCTTTTTGGTACTGCTGCTCTTGTTATGTAGTTGCCTGACATCATCCCATGCGGCAGATGTCAGTGAATTGCCCGTCACACTGCAGGCGCTAATTGAGCGTTCAGGCCGCGATAATCTTATCGACCTAGTGCAGCAAGGCACGGCAAACCAAGGGATAGTGTTTCAATCAGGGAGCGATAACAGCGCCTATGTGACGCAAACGGGTAACGATAACGTATCCCTTGTGACACAGATTGGAACCAATAATGAAGTCCAACTACTACAAGTCGGCACTCAAAATATGGCTTCGATTACCCAGATTGGTAATAACAACCTGGTGCAATTGAACCAGCTAGGAAGCGGCAATTTTTCGATTCAACAGATTGCGGACGGTGCTGCAATCTCAATAACTCAATATTAAACAGGGAGAGTCACATGAAATCACAAGCAAAAATGTCATTGATTGCATTAGCCATTACAGCGGGATTAAGTGGTCATGCGCTAGCGGCAAGCACTGTCAACGAAATCAGCGTTGAGCAAACAGGCCAAGGTCAAGACACCTTAGTCGCTCAAACTGGTGTCATTAACGCAGCAGCAGTGACCCAAACGGGTAACGACCAAGTTGCCACCGTATTACAAGACGGTGTGTGGCATGAAGCACAAGTCAACTCAACTGGCGATGCTAACAAAGTGACTGTTAGCCAACAAACAGATTGGCACGTAGCCTCTGTTGATGTGGAAGGCAATAATAACGAAGTTGAAGTGACTCAAGACGGCTTCTTCAACCAAAGCAGCAACGATGTCGTGGGCAACGACAACCTTGTTTCAGTTAGCCAATTAGGTGAGCTGAACGAAAGCTATGTTGAAATCACTGGCACAGAAAACAGTGCATTTGTTGAGCAAGAAGGTGATGAAAACCTTGCAGTATTCCGTGTTCAAGGCGACAACAACGACGGTGATATCAAACAATACGGTAACAGCAACCAAGCGGGTCTAATTGCACTCGATCTGACTGCCAACGTGGGTAATAACAACGACGTATCAGTTGAACAAATTGGTAACAATAACTTTGGTGCAGCCAAAGGCATCGCTGGTAACGACAACAGTGTTGATATCTACCAAAAAGGTGATAACCACACTGGCTTTGTTTACGCCTTAGCCGGTAGCGAAAACGATATCAGCATGAAGCAAGAAGGCAGCAATAACATTGCTTACCTCTCTATGACTACGGGTGATGATAACACTATCGACATCGCTCAAGATGGTGATAGCAACACAGTTGGTGATTCTTTAGTTGCTGATATTCAAGGTGATGATAATGATATTGCCATCAAGCAAAAAGGCGACAGCAACGGTGCAGAGTTCCAAGTATGGGGCGATAGCAACGACGTTGACTTAAAACAACGTGGTGATGCTAACTTCGCAACCTTTGGTGCTTACGGTACTGACAACGACTTCGACTTATCCTCTAAAGGTGATAACAACGAGCTGGTTGCCTTCGCAACAGGTGATGACAACAGCATCGAAATCAGCCAAGAAGGTGATGCGAACTTCGCTTATGTGGATGCCGTGGGTAACGACAACGAAGTGGATGTTGAGCAAGATGGTGATCAAAACGAGACTATCATCAGTGTAACGGGTAACAACAACGCCGATGTGACTGCACTGCAACACCGTGGCGATCTGAACCTTATCGATTTAATCATCGAAGGTGATGAAAACTCAGCAGAAATCACTCAAGCGGGTAACGGTAACTGGGTAGGTGGCGATAGCGGCACTTCATTCGCATCTAGCTCATTTGGTGTGCGTGGTGATAACAACAGCCTAATGATCTCCCAAACAGGTAATGACAACTTAGTATTAGGCTCACAAGCGGGTAACAACAACAGCATCAGCGTAACCCAAAATGGTGATATGAACGTTGCGACTGTTGTGCAGTACTAATCTTTAAATATGAGTCGCCTTCAAGTTGAAGGCGGCTAAATAAAAACGGGAACATTGATAATGTTCCCGTTTTTATTTGCCTATCACACGCAAAAGTACATCGCTATTCGTCTTATCGTTTGGGTATCACACCACACGCCCGCTTGCTTTCAAACAGGATACCAATCAACAAAGGTTTAGCTACAAAACTCAAAATGGGTTTGATAGGTCTGAGCCCACCTTAATAACTCGACACGATTTCGTGACTGGGTTTTACGGAAAATCGATGAAATATGCGCCTTTACCGTGTGCTCACTGATGCAAAGACGATGGGCAATTTCCTTATTTCTCGCGCCGCTGGAAACGAATTGAATGATGGTTCTTTCTCTAGAGGTAAGAGCTTGCAGCATGGCCACAGTGTCGGCAGGCATATCATGTTGTCCATCCAACTTTTGCACCACGCGACGAAACATCTTACTGAGCAAAGTTCTATCGTACCAAAGCTCATCGGCAACCATTTTACGCAATCCGGTCAACATCAAATCCATACGCTGGTCAGTAAACAGTAGTCCGCGTATGCCAAGCAGCATAGCTGACTCTTGATCTAAGGAATTGCGCTCAACTTGATACAGAGCCACAGGAATATGGGGGACAAGACGAGATGCCAGCAAAGGGATCCCTTTATTGTCTAAGGCCGCACCTTTCTGGGCGATTAAACAAAAGCTGCGATGCCCTTTGTCTAAATCTAACTCTAACTCTGAGGCATGTTTAACGATCCGTGTTTTCAATCCGATAGATTCAGCAAGTATCGCTAGATGACAAGGCGCCGCCACTTGATGTAAAAATACTAACTCATTGATAGTACCCAATTTACTCTTCTCCCTGAAAAGTATTTCATTATCTTTTTATCCGGCTTAATGAAATCTGCCTAAATCTCAGCATACATCTCATTAACATAGCCCATTTTGACTAGTTACCGTATGAATGCCATCACCCAAATGTACTAATAACCTCTATTTATATGTAGTAAATTCGACTAAGTCCCTAAATAGTATTTAATTGCTAGCAATTAATACTAAATGAGATGGAGATCACATTCATCTTTATACCTTAGTCTATGAAAACATCAATCGAAAGTTTAAACAAAAAATTAACACCTGAAGATGACATTTTTGGGAATAAAAATCCCCTTTGAATCTAATTCAAAGGGGATTGGATGTTCTCAGACTACGATTAGGCTTGAGTCAGGAGTTTAGTGATTTGCTTATCCTGCACACGGGATAAACTGATTAGCGCTACAATGGCACCTATCAAGGCTAAAAACATATCCGATTGGGTATCCCACACATAACCTTGTGTGCCTAGGAATGCCTCAGCACCTTCGCCCGTTGCAGCGGCCACCCACCACTCAATAAGCTCATAAAAGGCACTAAACGCGAGCACAAAACAAGTGACCAAAAAAGCGCACCAAGCGCCGGGTTTGACGGCTTGATTGCGTAACATAATCTCACGGGCCAACATGGCAGGAATAAAGCCTTGAGCGAAATGCCCGACCTTGTCGTAATTGTTACGTTCACTGCCCATCCATTGGGCAATGGTGTCAAATAATGGCACTTCAGCATAAGTATAGTGCGCGCCGACAAACAGCACACAACAATGTACAAGTACTAAAAAATACACTATTGGGGTTAGCTCAAAACGTTTGCGGGTAAAAAATAATAGCGGAACCGCCACTAATGCAGGTAAAGCTTCAAGCCACCAAGTGAAAGCATCAGCAGGTTTTATCGCCGACCAGACTAATACTGAGAGGTAAATACCGCACCAAGCGATTTTGTTATTCAATGTTTCTTCCTCTTATGCGATATTGTTCTAATTTTAGAATATTAACTTTAGCCATCTAGCCCTCCACAGTGAGCAAAAAAAGTGCTACTTTGATGAGCCAAGGTTGTCAGCATAACATACAAGAACCACTTCAATTAATTAGAGGGTACCCATATCATGGCGAAACATTCGCTTGACAAGGATAAGATCAAAATCCTGTTGTTGGAAGGCGTCCACCAATCTGCGGTAGATGTGTTTGAACGCGCGGGATACACCAATATTGAGTATCACAAAGCCTCGTTAGGTGATGAAGCCCTGCACGAATCCATCAAAGATGCTCATTTTGTTGGTATTCGTTCCCGTACCCAACTCACCGCCGATGTATTAAAACGTGCCGAAAAATTAATTGCGATTGGTTGTTTCTGTATCGGCACTAACCAAGTGGATCTGGCGACTGCCGAATTACTCGGTATCCCCGTTTTTAACGCACCATTCTCTAATACCCGCAGCGTAGCTGAACTGGTATTAGGCGAAATCATCATGCTGATGCGCGGCATTCCTGAACGTAACGCTATCGCCCATCGTGGTGGTTGGATGAAAACTGCCGCAGGCAGTTACGAAGTCCGTGGCAAAACTTTAGGCGTGATAGGCTATGGCCATATTGGAACTCAGCTGGGGATCCTGGCAGAAACCTTAGGCATGCGTGTGGTGTTCTTCGATATTGAAGACAAATTGCCATTGGGTAATGCCCAGCAAATCCATTCAATGGAGCAATTGCTGGCACAGTCCGATGTAGTGAGCTTGCACGTGCCTGAAACGCCGCAAACCAAAGACATGATAAGTACTGCCGAATTCGCCGCTATGCGTAAAGGCAGCATCTTTATCAACGCTTCCCGCGGTACTGTGGTCGATATCGATGCGCTTACGGTGGCACTAAAAGAGCGTCACCTTGCGGGCGCGGCGATTGACGTTTTCCCCATTGAGCCACAATCGAATGATGATGAATTTATCAGCCCATTACGCGGTTTAGATAATGTGCTACTCACGCCACATGTGGGTGGTAGCACCGCCGAAGCACAGGAAAATATCGGTATCGAAGTGGCAGGCAAATTAGCCAAATACTCAGATAACGGTTCAACCGTATCGGCCGTTAACTTCCCTGAAGTGTCTCTGCCAATGCATAAAGGTACCTCACGCCTACTGCATATCCACCAAAATCGTCCAGGCGTGCTGATCAAAATCAACAAAGCCTTCTCTGAAAAAGGCATTAACATTGCCGCTCAGTATCTGCAAACCACGGCAGAAATCGGTTATGTGGTAATGGAAGTCGACACTCACCAAGCAGAAGAAGCCTTGGTTGAGCTTAAAGCCATTGAAGGCACACTGCGTACTCGCGTGTTGTTCTAACGCCTAAACCGCTTAGGTTTGCCCCCATCTAAGGCGCACATTTCATTTAAGATATGTGCGCCTTATGCTTTTGAGGCCAGAGGAATTCCGCTACAATCAAGCCTCTTGCATCGCCTTCATTTTCAGGATCTCGCTATGACTATTGCAGTTTCGACACCCAATTGGGATCTGGACGCCTCCACGCCTCCACTTATGCTCGCCAACTTATCCCACCTAGGCCTTATCAAAGTGGTTGGCGAACAGGGCCGCAGTTTTATCCATGGCCAAGTGACCACAGATATCAGCTCACTCGAAGCCAACCAATGGCGCTGGGGCGCACATTGTGATCCTAAGGGAAAGATGCTGGCTAGCTTCCGCACCTTTGCCATCCAAGATGCGCTGTTGATGTTGATGCCAAAGGACACTATTGCAGTGGATCTGCCACAACTGCAAAAATATGCGGTATTTAGTAAGGCGACCCTGACCAATGCCTCTGATGAGTGGACATTACTCGGTGTGGCGGGTGAACAGGCTAAACAATTTGTCAGCCAACACTACGGTGAAGTCACTCAGGAACTCACTCTCATCGAGCAAGGCGCCATTTTAAAAGATGCGGAGCGATTTATATTGGTTCTACAACCACAAGCCGCAAGTGCCCTCATTGCCGAGCATACCGTATTTGATGCCAGCGCTTGGCAAGCATTAGAAATTGCTGCGGGTTACCCCAATCTAGCGCCAAGCCATGCTAATCAGTACGTACCGCAGATGTGTAACCTACAGGCTATTAACGGCATTAGCTTTAACAAAGGCTGCTACATGGGTCAAGAAACTGTGGCTCGGATGAAATACCGTGGTGGTAACAAGCGTGCGCTCTATATTCTTCAAGGCACCACTTCCTTAAATATCAATTTGGAAACTAGTATCGAGATAGAATTGGAAGACGGTTATCGCAAGGGTGGACAAATCATTGAATTTGTTCAATGTGGTAATCAAGTGCTGCTCACCGCCGTGCTCGCCAACGATACCGAGAGTGATGCCAAACTGCGTTTCGCTGATGACGAGCAATCTAGCTTACGTATTCAAGCATTGCCCTACTCGCTCGAAGACTAGTTTCTCGCTGATAAGCGGATCGTATTGAAAAAGGCGCCCTAGGCGCCTTTCTGCTTTAATGTTCGAAATAAGTATCTCGAATCGCCACCACCTCGGGCAAGATTTGCTTAAATTCGGCCACCAGCTTAGGGTCAAAATGTTGCCCTGCTTGGCTTTCGAGTAACTCGAGCGTGGCCTCTATTGTCCAAGGCTCCTTGTAAGGACGGCGCGAAGTCAGCGCGTCAAAGACGTCCGCTATCGCCACAATCCGACCTTCGATCGGAATATTTTCCCCAGACAAGCCATTAGGATAACCCGAACCATCCCATTTCTCATGGTGGGTTAAGGCGATACGCCGCGCCATTTGCAGCAGTGGGTCGCCATGCTCACCAATGATCTCAGCACCAATGGCGGCATGTTGCTGCATGATTTTCCACTCTTCGGCATCGAGCTTACCCGGCTTTTTCAGTACCGCATCGGGCGTGCCGATTTTGCCAATGTCATGCATAGGCGCCGCGTTATACAACAACTCACAGAAGGTACTCGGTAAACCTAGTTTGATAGCGAGCAGCCGCGCATAATGGCTCATACGCACAACGTGCAGACCCGTTTCGTTGTCTTTGTATTCGGCGGCGCGACCTAAACGGCGAATGATTTCAAAGCGGGTTTCTTCTAACTCTTGGGTACGTTCTTTAACTTGTTGCTCTAGCAAGCGTTTTTGATCGTACAGCGCGAGATGAGTTTTGACTCGCGCCTTCACCACGGGAGCGCTGACTGGTTTGGTAATGTAGTCAACCGCACCTAAGGCAAAGCCCTGTGCTTCATCGGCAACCTCAGATAATGCCGTCACAAAAATCACAGGAATGTGGCAAGTTAAGGGCTCCTGTTTAAGCTGCTTACAGACTTCATAACCATTCATGCCGGGCATCATGACATCGAGTAAAATTAAATCAGGCAGTGTTTTGGCTACAAGGGCTAGCGCCCTTGGTCCATCAATCGCGACTTTGACCTTATAGTCATCACCGAGTATGCCCACCAAAATATCGATATTTTCTGGAGTATCATCGACGACTAATATTGTTGCCTTATCCATCAACACATTCACCTTTCCAGTGGCTTTATCAATGATCAATACTGCGCATAATTGACCGTTTTACTTTAAGTCTACAAGTACTTCATCAATCAACTCGACGGCCTCATCGAATTGATATTGATTAATCATCGTTAGCGCTGGACTCAACTGCTGCCATAACTGAGCACTCACTTGCGGTTTAAGTGCATCCATTTGGGCAACTGCATCGGAATCCGCTTCTTCTAAACTTTGGCGTAATCGCGTTAAGGCCTCAATGAGGGCTTCTGGTGGTAAATGCTCCGCCGTCGGCCCACTAGATTCTTCAAACTCAGGTTTAACTTTTTCAATTGCTTGGCAAATCGATGCCACTAACGTTTGGATTTGGTCCAACTCCGCTTGGAACTCAGTATTTTCACTTAAGTGAAGTTCCAATTGCCGAGCCAATTCCGCAAGCGTTGTGGAACTTAAATTGCCCGCAAGTCCCTTAAGCGTATGGGCCATTCGCACCGCATCCTCACGTTTATTGCTGGCAACGGCCTTGTTGATTTGCTCCACAACATTACGTTGACTAGTCACAAAACGATCAAAGATCCTTTGGTAAAGGCGCGTGGAGTTTTGTACTAGCTGCAAGCCTCTATCAATATCAAGCTCAGGGTGTTCAGGCCATTTCACGACAGAGTCAACATCAATATTCACAGGCTTGGGTGAATCATTAATAAGCTCTTGAGGCGGTAACGGTGCACCTAAATATTTTAGGAGGGTTTGATACAGTAAGTTAACCTCTATCGGCTTGGCGATATGATCATTCATTCCCGCTCTTAAACACATTTCCTTGTCGCCAGCCATGGCATTGGCGGTCATTGCTATCACAGGTAATTGTGCTAACTCAGGCCTTTGTCTCAGTGCTTTTGTTGCCTGATAACCATCCATCACTGGCATTTGACAATCCATCAATACCAAATCAAAACTCTGTTGAGCTAACTTATCCAACGCAATTTGGCCGTTGGTGGCAATGGATAAAATAATCCCCACTTGCTCTAAAAATTCGGTCGCCACCTCAAGGTTCATTTCGTTATCTTCGACTAACAGAATACGCTTACCTTTAAGGGGCAATAATAACTCAGGCGCAATACTGTCTTGATGGCGCCTGACGGGTAGGAACCCTGCGCGACCAAGTGCGTTCATAATGCCATCAAGCAATCTTGATGCGCTGATAGGTTTGCTGATGTAGCCCGCTAACCCAAGTTGCTCGATTTGGGTCAAGAAATCTTGATTCGCATGGGCTGATACCATCAAGATCCGCGGCGCTTTTCTTGCCCGTTGCAGGATTTGTTTTGCGGTTTCGAGCCCATCAAGATGTGGCATTTTCCAATCAATCAATGCCACAGCATAATCCTGCTGACTGCACCGCATCACCGCCTCGTCGCCAGAACGCACGGTATCCACTTGAAAGCCCATGCTCTCTAGAGTGGTTCGCATAATGTCCCTTGCGGTGGCATTGTCGTCGGCAACTAATACTGGCATACCTTCAAGCTCTTGACCTACGATGAGCTTTTGTCCACTGGAGATGCGCAATTTAACGGTAAAAAGAAAGTACTGCCATGGCCTTGCTGGCTTTCGACCCCGATACTTCCCCCCATTAATTCAACCAGCTGTTTACAAATCGCCAGCCCTAATCCTGTACCACCATATTTACGGGTAGTAGACGTGTCTGCTTGCGTAAACGACTTAAACAGTTTGGCTTGTTGTTCATGGGTTAACCCAATGCCACTGTCACGCACACTACAACGTAATATGACATCATCGTTTTGCTGCTCGACCAAGCTGAGGGACAGTAATACCTCTCCTCTTTCGGTAAATTTGATCGCATTATTCATTAGGTTGATCAGCACTTGCCCCAACCGCAACGGATCGCCAAGCAGATAACGTGGAACATTGGGTGCGACAGCAAACAGCAATTCAATCTGCTTTTGAGCCGCCCTTTCGGAAAAGATATCGCTCAAATCTTCAAGCATGGTATCGAGTTGAAAAGGCACATTTTCGATATCAAGCTTGCCAGCTTCAATCTTAGAAAAATCAAGGATATCGTTAATGATTGATAATAAAGATTGCGACGCGCGCTCAATTTTTTCGAGATAATTTTTCTGTTTTTTGTCTAGATCAGTCTGTCAGCAAAGTTGCGACATCCCGATAATGGCATTCATTGGCGTGCGGATTTCATGGGACATATTCGCGAGGAAGTCGCCTTTTGCCTTACTGGCGGCATCAGCCTCTTCCTTGGCAACAAGTAATTGTTCTGAAAGCAGTTTTAACTCAGTCATATCGACCATGCTTACCACAGCTGACTCAAATTGGTTCTGGCTGTCCAATAAGCTTGAAACGTTGACTGTCATCCATAAATGCTCACCGGAGGGACGAATAAAGCTTCTTTCCCCTCGGTAGTGATCAACTTTACCTTCTACAAGTTCCTTAAACTGCGCTTTTGCAACTTCTTTATCCTGTGCACTCAAGACATCAAAAATAGGCGTACTACGTAATTCATTACGGCTCAGCCCCATATCCTCACAGAATTGATCATTACAATCGAGGATAAGTCCTTTGATATCGACATTCACGATACCAATGGTTGCGCCATCAAATAAGGCCTTAAAGTGCGCCTCACTGACCGCAAGTTCTTCTTCAATAGACTTGCGTTCAGTCACATCCATCACATAGCCATTCCAGATAATGGCGCCATCATCGGCATAATGACCACTGGCTCCGGCTTCCATCCAGCGAATGCCACCATTAGGATGACGATAGCGGAACTCGCGGATCCAGCTTAATTTATCGTCACTCATTCCCTCAAGCGCGCGTATAACTTCTGGTCGTTCCTCATCAAAAATCCGCTCAGCAATAATATTAAAGTTACTGAGTAAATCTTCGCGGTGTAAGCCCAACATGTGAAATGCT
The DNA here is from genome assembly GCF_023475945.1 of Shewanella sp. 8A. Lineage (NCBI taxonomy): Bacteria > Pseudomonadati > Pseudomonadota > Gammaproteobacteria > Alteromonadales > Shewanellaceae > Shewanella > Shewanella sp. 8A. Next base: position 22,767 of record NZ_JAMDJP010000026.1, on the reverse strand, counting down.
GCGCCAGAAAGGAAGGTAAAACGGCGATCGCTAGGAGAAACCCAGCGCAATTGATACACAGTACAAGGAATAGACTCAGTGATATTGGTTAATTGCAGCCTTGAGGCTTCAAGCTCGACGATGGCTAACTTACTCTTGGTAATATCGTCAATACTGCCGTCAAACCATAGGGGAAAACCCTCTTCGGTATAACTCGCCTTGCCCTTTTCATGCACCCAACGGATGCTGCCGTCACGGTGGCGAATACGATATTCCACCTCAAAGGTTTCCTGCTGCGCGAGGGCTCTATCAATATGCTGATGACACAGCTCGCGATCTTCCTCCAAAATCAATGAAGCAAAGCTACGTTGACGATTCTCAATAAACTGGCTCGCGGCATAACCGGTGATATCGGCAATATTGTCACTGACATATTCCATCACCCACTCCTCGCCGATGCGAGTGCGGTAGACAGCCCCAGGAATATTAGTCACCAAACCACGGAAGCGAACTTCACTATCACGGATTTTTTGTTCAACCGCTATTTTTTGGGTCATATCACGGATCGATGCGGCCACTTGGCGACGACCATCGAAATCACTCGGTAAAATACTTAAGGCGATTTCGGCAACAAACTCATCCCCATCAGACTTAAGCGCCCGCACATGGCGTGCATTTGCCATAGGCCTATCACGTCCCTCACGTAGAAACTGTAATCTTTCTTTGGCATGGGGACTCCTTAAATCTTCGGGTAGCAAAGCTTCAATTTGTAATCCCAACATAGCTTTTGCGTCATAACCAAACAGCTGCTGACAGCGACTATTGCTAAATACTATTTGGCCACTTTGATCGACAATCAGCATGGCCTCAGGTGCGGCCTCAAGTACCGCGCTAGACCAAGCTGCGGCGGAAAATTGCTCTGTCACATCGGTAAATAGCATCTCCACCGACATTAACTCGCCAGTATCTGACACTAAAGGCTGCATAAAAACATCGAGCCGCCTTGACTGGCCTTTTGAATCGATGAGTTCAACTTGATGTGAAGGGACGTTCTGCCCTTTGAGTGCCAGATCGGTGTATTCCCAGTTTTTCTCATTAAGGGGGTTGGCCGAAAACAATCTTTGATATTTGCGCTTAAGTAATTCGGGCGGTATGCCCAATACTTTGGTCACCCCTTCACTGACCTGTGCAAGTTGTCCGTCAGGATCAAGTGAGCAATAAAAGGATTTATCGCTCATACCGTCGATCAAGCGAGCGAAGCGGTTACCGCGGGAATCTAAAATAGCTTGCTCACGCTGAGCAAGCAGATCTGCCATTTTGTTAAAGGTTTCACTTAAGGTCACTATCTCGCTAATCGCCCCTTTAGGGATAACCAACTGCTGTGTTTTACCTTGACCGAAAGCCAAAATGCCGGATTCAAGGGTTTCCAGTGGACGAGTTAACCGTTTAGCGGCGATATAGCAGGTCAATAACAGCAGTAAGGTTAATAAACTTAAGTTGAGGACAACTGAGGAAATATCGTCCAGTAGCGAGGTAAATAACTCCTGCTGTGGTACCATAACAACCACGTGCCATTTTAACTTTGCCACTTCTGCAATGCTGGCAAGATAAACTGTACCAGTATCATCAACAAAACTGGCTTGCCCAGTCAGCCCATCTTCCAGCAAAGCGCCAAAGGCATTATTTTTGTGATTTCCTTTATCCAGCCATTCCGAGACTGATGTGGCTAAAACCTTTTCTTTATCCCCATGAAAGATAAGCCGACCTTGCTCATCTAATATCATCAGCCGATTAGGGGCTATCCCTAGTTGCTCAGGTAATCTATCTAAGGCCAAATCAACGGTTGTAACCCCAAAATAGTTCGGCTGCACTCCAAAAGGAACCGCATAAGTAATCATTAAAGTATTACCAGCACCCTCGTCGAAATAGGCTTTTGACCAATAACCTTCGACTTTATTGATGGCTTGCGTCCACCAATCCCAAGTCCCATCGGTATAATCGTACCCCTCGGCGCCAATATCTAAATAATGGAAACTATTACCACTGCGGTATACATAGGGAGAAAAAAGTTTTTTATTGAGAAAAGTGCCCGGTTTAAAAGCAACGGCAGAACCATAAAATCGGGGTTACGTTCGAGGCGATTAGTTAAGACTTTTTGCAGCTTATCAGAATCGTTAATATCATTCTTGTCAGCCAAAAAACCAATAAAATCAGCAAGCCCTTGAGTATTTGTTTGAGCGTGTTCGAGTAATAATTGCAATCGAGAGGCTGAATGTGCCGACTGTTGAGCTAAATGATCGTAAAGCCGCTTTTCAAGGGAAAGATAATTAAACCATGAAGTAATCCCATAAACGGCCGCCATGATAAGAATCAAAGGCAGCGCAATATGGGATAAAATTTTGCTGCGGAAAGTACGAAGTTTACTTTTATCCATGGCGTCGCCTCAAAGCCCCCGTTTTAAGTCCCCCCTTTTTGGGGTAGCTCTTATAAAGTAAACGAAGAACGCTGTGGCGACAATCTCAAAGTTAAAATAATGTGAACTAATATATTGTTTTCACAACATTAATAAACAGGGTTTAGCGTACGGTTAGCGAATGTTCGAACAAAATAGCTTTGAGTTTCAGCAATGATAATGTGCCGCAATCCAATAATCGCAATCAAATTAGGTATGGCCATTAAGCCGTTTACCGTATCAGCCAGTAACCAAATCACATCCAACTTGATAAAAGCCCCACCAGCAATCAGGCCTAAAAACAAGATTTGATAGGCACGCAGCCCGCGCTCGCCCACTAAGTAGTACCAGCAACGTTCACCATAGTAATGCCAGCCTAAAATGGTCGTAAACGCAAAGCAGACCAAGGCGATAGTGACTAAATACTGGCCGATGGCAGCCGATCCGCCTAAGCTAAACGCCGCACTGGTCATGGCCGCGCCCGCAGTGTCACCGCTCCATACCCCAGTGATGATGAGCACTAATCCCGTCATAGTGCAGATGATAATAGTATCGAAAAAGGTGCCCGTCATACTCACTAAACCCTGCTCGACGGGTTCATTGGTTTTTGCCGCAGCCGCAGCAATGGGCGCACTACCTAAGCCTGACTCATTAGAAAATACCCCGCGGGCAATCCCCATTTGAATCGCTTGCGCCACGGTCGCCCCTAAAAATCCCCCCGCAGCCGATACTGGGGTAAAGGCCGACGCCACCACTAATTGCAACGCGGGTAGAATAGCATCGGCAAAAACCACTAAAATCCACACACAGGCCAACACATAACCAATTGACATCGCCGGTACTAACTTTTGCGCCACGTTGGAGATACGTTTGACACCACCTAAGGTGACAGCCGCCACCAGCAGGGTTAGCACCAGCGCGGTCGCCCATGTTGGTACATCAAAGGCGATAGTTAAGGCATCACTTATCGCATTCACTTGAGCAAAAGTCCCAATGCCGAAAAATGCAACCCCCACGCCAAACAGTGCAAATAACTTCGCCATCCAACGCAAACCGAGGCCACGCTCGATGTAATACATCGGGCCACCGGCAATCTGTCCACGCGCATCCGTAGTGCGGTATTTTACCGCCAACATACACTCGGCATACTTAGTCGCCATGCCAAAAAAGGCGGCAAGCCACATCCAAAATAACGCACCAGGACCGCCCATCTTAATCGCCGTTGCGACCCCAACAATATTGCCCGTACCTATGGTTGCAGACAATGCAGTACAAAGCGCGGCGAAGGACGATAGATCACCATGCCCCTTAGCGGGTTTGAACAATAGGCTAAGCGCCATTGGCAGACGAAACACTTGGATAAGCTTTAGTCGCGCAGTGAGATAAATCCCTGTGCCAACTAACAAACAAAGTGTGATAGGACCCCAGACAATACCATTTAGGCTGCTGAGTAAGGCTTCAAAACTCATGATATTCCTCAATTATTAAACAACTAAATTAATAAAGGAGGAGGAAAAGAAATGGCTGTGACACATCGCTGCCAGCCTAAAGAAATACCATCTTCCCAGCCAATAACGGCAGGAAAATAGTCCACAAAGACAAACGACAGGGACTGTGCAGTCATCCTCTCCTCTGTCCTTTTGCCTGAGCGTTTCGCGTCGCTTAAAACACTGCGACACTTTCGCCTTCGGCGCCACCTATTATTGCAAGTTAATGCAATCGGTAGTCTCTCCAGAGGCTCGTCCAGTAACAGTCCACGCCTTACGGCACCTGAAAGAGTGCTTTGTTTATGGAATGCTTCCAACAACAAAGTTGCCTCGTCGGTGTGGGGTTAATTCCCCACTCTCCTGCTACCTTCATCCGAACGGATTGTTAAAACGATAGCCAGCTATCGTTTTAACAGGGCGCACAGCATGCAACAAACACCACAATAGCTCAAGCCCATTTGCTCACAGAAATGAGAGCCAAGCCGTTAATCGCAGAAAATTCAAACAGACTCAATCCTAAGTCTTAATCGATGTGAATTGATCTAACTTGCCTAAATATCGGTATCTATAGGATTGTAAAATGCTTTATCTTTAGCCTAATGCCTAGGTTGGTAAAATCCCAATTGGAAGAGATAGATGAAAGAAGTCGCCAAGCTTATCCAAGTAAGTAAAAGTTTTCGCGACGGCGAGCAGCGCCACACTGTACTGCAAGCGGTCGATTTAACTTTGCATCAAGGGGAGACTATCGCACTCACCGGCCCAAGTGGCAGCGGCAAAAGCACTTTACTGAATCTGATTGCGGGATTTGAAACGGCAGACAGTGGCCAGATTGTGTTGAATCATCAATCCACCACCAAGTGGCAAGATAAGCAATGGAGTGAGTTTAGGCGTACCCATTTAGGCGTGGTATTCCAGCAATTTAATTTACTCACTCCGCTGAATGTTAAAAATAATATCGGCTTTTCCCTGCACCTTAACGGTGATAGCTGGAATCCTTGGTGCGATTATTTGGTGGAAAAACTCGGGTTAGCGGCATTGTTAAACCGGCAGGTTGAAGCGCTTTCCGGCGGACAACAACAGCGGGTCGCGATAGCCAGGGCATTAGCCCACAATCCGAGTTTACTGCTGGCCGACGAACCCACGGGTAACTTAGATGACGAATCTGGTAAACAGGTGATGTCACTGCTATGCGAACTCGCCAAAGAGAGCCAAACCAGCATTTTGATGGTCACCCACAGCGAAGAGTGCGCCGCCTTTATGAACAAACGCTGGCATCTGTCCCACGCCGCAGTGTCGATCTCCGGCTAATATGATGAATAACACACAGCTAGAACATAAAGCCAATCCATACAATAACTTAAGCAAGATTGGGCAATGGCTGCGTATCACTTGGGTACTCAAGATATTTTTAGCCCATTATCGCCACGCGCCATTGCAGGCTGGGGCGATTTTACTCGGAATCGCCCTCGCCGTGACGCTACTCATCGGGGTAAAAGCCACCAACGATAATGCGATTCGTAGCTATAGCGAAGCCACAGAGCTATTAAGTCAGCGGGCCGATGTACTGCTGACCTCACCCGTTGGCCAAGATAATCTCGATGAATCGGTGTATTTCAGTTTAAGGCAAGCTGGGATTAGCCAAAGTCTTGCGGTAGTCAGTGGCAGAGTTGCTGGCCCAAACGGCCAGTATTGGCAAATTGAAGGCAGCGATATTGTCGCGGCATTGACTGCCACATTAACCTCAAAAAATGCTTCACCGTCCTCAAATAATAAGGCAACGGCTAATTCTACTGTCTCAATGGGAGATCTGCCCCTTGCCGACCTAATGGGCGGGGAGCCTATGGTGGTGATGAGTGATAGTCTAGCCAGTAAAATCGCGCCCAATGGTCAGCTCAGCCTAGCTCAATCCATAACACCATCGACCCTAAAAGTGATCCGTGTCGATGATAGTTGGGGACTTGGCAGCGCCATCTTGACCGATATTTCCCTCGCCCAAAACTTACTTGGCATGCCGGGCAAACTCAGTTATATCGCCCTATTTAACGATAGGGATAAACTAGCCGCGTTAAAACAACGGCTCGACACCTTAGGTATCACCCCAGATCTCGCCAGCTACAGTCAGCAGGATCAAGGGCAAGCCTTAATGGCGCTTACCCGCAGTTTTCATTTAAATCTCAATGCGATGAGTATGTTAGCCTTTGTGGTTGGGCTGTTTATTGCCTATAACGGCGTGCGTTACAGCCTAATGAAACGCCAACGTTTGCTGATCCAACTGCTGCAACAGGGGCTAGAACGACTCGACGTGATGCTTGCCCTGCTCGCCGAATTACTATTTTTGGTTATCTTAGGCTCGGTAATCGGGTTTATTTTAGGCTTACAACTCAGCCATTGGTTACAACCTATGGTTGCCATGACGTTAGAACAGCTCTATGGTGCCCACTTACTGCCGGGCACTTGGCAATGGCATTGGTTAGCACAGGCGATCGCGCTCACCTTAGTGGCAGCGCTTGCTGCTTGCATGCCCTTGTATTTTGATCTTACGCGCCAATCCCTTGCCCAAGGCGCTAACCGTTATCAGCAAACTAAGGCCCACAACCAAACCCACCAGCGGCAATTTATCTTAGCCTGTGGGTTACTCGTACTCGCGGCGATACTGTTTCCCTTCAGCCAAAGTTACAACACCAGTTTGATATTACTAGGCATAGTGACGGTCGCGATTCCTCTGCTGTTGCCCCAAGTATTGCATTGGGGAGTAAGCTTACTGCTCCCCTTCACTCGCCCTGGGCTTAAGCACTATTTGCTCGCCGAAACCCGCGAGCTTATCGCGCCACTTTCCCTTGCGATGATGGCCATTTTGCTGGCATTAAGCGCAAATGTGGCGATGAATACCCTAGTGGGCAGCTTTGAGCAGACCCTAAGAAGTTGGTTAGAAACCCGCTTACATGCCGATTTATACCTGCGCCCCAGTGCTAACCGTATGGCTGATGTACGGGATAAATTAAGCCAAGATCCTCGTGTCAGCGGCTTATATCAACAATGGCAAGTCGATGCAGAGATATCGATCCAAGGCCCAACGCCTCAAACGATCCCCGTGAATCTTATCAGCCGTGATGATGAGTCAATCAAATACTCCAGTTCACTCAAAGACAGTTTACCCGACCTATGGCAACACTATTTTGGCGGACAATTTGTCTTGATGAGTGAGCCAATGGCGATTAAGTATCAGTTGATGCTGGGCGATAAAGTCACTTTAAACGTGCTCGATAAAACCACCAATAACCAAGTGGTTATCGCAGGAATTTATTACGACCATGGTAATACCCGCAATGAACTCATTATTAGCCATCAACTGTGGCAACAGGCACAACTGCCACAGTTACCCATCAGCCTTGCGGCCAGTTTTCATCCTCTGGAACAAGCTGATAAATCATCCTCATCAGTGCTAACGCAACCAATACCCACGAACGGCAAGCGCAGTGAGGCCGAACTGGATGAACTGCAAATGCAGCTCGCTACAGAGCTAGAGTTGGCTCAGGCGCAAATTTATAGCCAAGCCAACATAAAGGCCCAAGCCATTGCCATGTTTAAACGCACTTTTTCAATCACGTTAGTGCTCAATAGTTTAACCTTGCTGGTGGCCGCCATTGGGCTATTTAGCGCCTGCTTAATGTTAACCCAAGCACGGCAAGCGCCACTGGCACGGCTTTATTCTCTAGGGGTGAGTCGCAGCAAACTGCGTACTATGGTATTTAGCCAAATGCTACTGGTTGTGGTAATCACTTGCCTGATTGCGATGCCTACTGGTGCTCTGCTCGGGTATTTATTAATCGATAAAATCACCCTGCAAGCCTTTGGTTGGACCATCCAAATGATCTGGGACTGGTCTGCTTATGCCAAAGCCATCCTCATCGCACTAGTGACTTGTACCTTAGCCGTGCTCTTACCGCTTTACTGGCAAACCCGCAGGCCGCTAATCGCCAGTTTGCAGCAGGAAACCCTATGAACAGTCGTCCATATACCATTACCCAATTGAAAGTGAATGGTTTACTCAGAATGAACTGGCTTAAGTGCCGTACAAACGCACGCTTAATCAGTCAACTCATCATCGGTGGATTACTCTTTTTCACGATAAGCGGCTGCGATAATGCGCCCGCGAGCGTTTCAGAATCCAAATCCATGGGAGCTTTGCTAGGGCAAACAAAAGAAGGCGAAACAACCTCAACGCAACAAGCCTTTGCAAAGGTGACACCTGAGCATCAGTTTCACTTTCCTCAAGATCATCTTGCCCACAACGGCTTTCGGCAAGAATGGTGGTATCTCACCGCTAACTTAACCACCGAAAAAGGTGAGCAACTTGGCGCGCAATGGACCCAATTTAGGGTGGCACTAAAACCTCAATATACAGAATCGCAAAATGCGCAACCGACTACCCTTAACTCCGCTTGGGCCACTGAACAACTCTATTTTGCCCATAGCGCACTGACCTCTAGCGCGGCACATCTGGCCCATGAGAAATGGTCTCGCGGTCATCCAAAGCTTGCCGGCGTCAATGCCAATCCCTATCAAATTCATCTCGATAACTGGCAATGGCAGAGTGAATCGAGCGCGTTATTTCCGGCAATCTTAAGGGTTGAGACCGCAGACTTTAGTTACGCGCTAACGCTGACCAGCCAAGCACCGCTGCAATATCAAGGCGATAATGGCTATAGCATTAAAAACCGCGAGGGGAATGTCGCTTCCTACTACTACAGTCAACCTTTTATCAGCATTACTGGCCAGATCACCCGCCATATCAACATCAATGGCCAAGCCGAAAGTCGGGTCGAGAAAGTCACTGGCCAAGGCTGGCTAGACAGAGAATGGAGCTCACAATTTTTAACTAAAAGCCAGCAGGGTTGGGATTGGTTTGCCCTGCGCCTCAATGATGGTTCGGCGCTAATGCTCTTTCAGTTAAGGGAGCAATCCACCGATAAATCTCAAACTCCATCAGCCTTTTACAGCGCCAGGCTAATGTTTGCCGATGGCACAGGCCGTAATATCAACTCCCGAGATACGCCAGATGGAATAAAAATGACGCCGCTGGAATGGCAAACCACCCGCTCCGGCAAATACCCTGTAAGCTGGCAAGTCCAAATCCCGAGTGAGCAAATCGATATCCGTATCTCACCGTTAAATCCCAATAGCGCCATGGCGTTATCCACCTCCTATTGGGAAGGCCCAATCAAACTTAGCGGTAGCCACTCTGGCATGGGTTATATGGAGCTGACGGGATATTAATCCACTCATAGTGATGTTTGACTGCCGGATCTTTCGCTAATCTAACCAATCTCGCCATTCCCTCTCCAAAGAGATAGCGATTGTTTAAATTTCAAACTGAGAGTTAGATCACGCGCAAAACTTTGATCCCGATCGACTATCCCCTGCAATACCTCTTGTGAGGTATACCCACATTTTTTATCAGGTCTAGACTCGCAGTTATCCACATTCAGTTGTACAGATGTTTATGCAAAGCAGCTGAGTGCATCTCAAGATAAAGGTCACCGCTATGAGTCAGGAATACCATGTCACCAGCCTCGTGGTACATGCAGCCCCTAATGCCTTGCAACAGGTTGAAGCCGATATTGCCGCGTTAAAAGGCTGCGATATCCACGCCATTTCACCCGAAGGTAAGTTGGTTATTACCCTCGAAGGGAATACCCAAAAAGCCATTCTCGACAATGTTGAAGCCATCAATGGCCTGTCCGGTGTGTTATCCGCCAGTTTGATTTACCACCAAGTAGAACCCCTAGAACAAGAACTGTTAGAAAAAGAGAGTGAGGAAACACTATGAGCATTAGCCGCCGCGAGTTTCTCAAGGCTAACGCAGCGGTTGCCGCTGCGACGGCCGTTGGCGTCACGCTTCCCGTGAAAATGGTTGAAGCCGCCGAGTCAGATAATATCAAGTGGGACAAAGCCCCCTGCCGTTTTTGCGGTGTGGGTTGTAGCGTATTAGTCGGTACCAAAGCGGGTAAAGTGGTTGCCACCAAAGGCGATCCAGAAAGCCCAGTTAACCGTGGTTTGAACTGTATTAAAGGTTACTTCCTGTCGAAAATCATGTACGGCAAGGACAGATTAACCACGCCATTACTACGCATGAAAGACGGCAAATACCACAAAGAAGGCGAGTTTACCCCAGTAAGTTGGGATGTTGCCTTCGATACTATGGCCGCTAAGTGGAAACACAGCATCGCCACTAAAGGCCCGACCTCAGTCGGTATGTTCGGTTCTGGTCAGTGGACGATTTGGGAAGGTTATGCTGCATCTAAACTGCATAAAGCTGGATTCTTAACCAACAACATCGACCCTAACGCCCGCCACTGTATGGCCTCAGCGGTCGTTGGGTTTATGCGTACCTTCGGTATTGATGAACCGATGGGCTGTTACGACGACTTAGAAGCCGCCGATCACTTTGTGCTCTGGGGCGCCAACATGGCCGAGATGCATCCGATCCTGTGGGCACGTTTATCTGATCGCCGTTTAAGCAGTAAAGACTGTCGCGTGCATGTGCTATCCACCTTCGAGAACCGTAGCTTCGATCTTGCGGATAACCCGATGGTTTTCCGTCCACAATCAGATCTGGTGATCCTCAACTATATCGCCAACTACATCATTCAAAACAAAGCGGTAAATACCGACTTTGTGACTAAACACACTAAGTTTGCCCTCGGTGTAGATGATATCGGTTATGGCCTGCGTCCAGATCATCCGTTAGAGAAGAAAGCCAAAAATCCTGGCAATGGTAAATCTAGCCCTATTAGCTTCGAAGAATACGCTAAGTTCGTCAGCACTTATACGCTGGAATACGCAGCAAAAATGAGTGGTGTAGAGCCTGAAAAATTAGAAACCTTAGCCAAAGCCTATGCCGATCCTAAGGTGAAGGTTATGAGCCTGTGGACCATGGGGATTAACCAACACGTTCGTGGTGTGTGGGCAAACAACATGCTCTATAACATTCACTTACTGACGGGCAAAATCGCCACACCTGGCAACAGCCCATTCTCACTGACAGGCCAACCTTCAGCCTGTGGTACCGCCCGTGAAGTCGGCACCTTTGCCCATCGTCTCCCCGCCGATATGGTGGTGGATAACGATAAGCATCGCGCGATCACCGAAAAAATGTGGCAAGTGCCTGAAGGCACGATTCCACCTAAACCTGGCTACCATGCCGTGCTGCAAAGTCGGATGCTCAAAGACGGTAAGCTAAACTGTTATTGGACTATGTGTACCAATAACATGCAAGCCGGCCCGAATATCAACGATGAAATTTACCCGGGATTCCGTAATCCAGAGAACTTTATCGTGGTATCCGATCCTTACCCAACCGTCACCGCCATGGCAGCAGACCTTATTCTACCGACCGCCATGTGGGTCGAGAAAGAAGGCGCTTACGGTAACGCCGAGCGCCGCACCCATATGTGGCATCAACAGGTTAAAGCGCCTGAGGGAGCTAAATCGGATCTGTGGCAATTAGTCGAGTTTTCAAAACGCTTTAAAGTGTCTGAAGTGTGGCCCGCAGAGCTTATCGCTAAAAAGCCTGAATACGCTGACAAGACCCTTTATGAAGTACTGTTTGCCAATGGTGTCATCAACAAGTTCCCTACTACCGATTGTAAGGGCGACCTAAACGACGAAAGTGAACACTTTGGCTTCTATCTACAAAAAGGCATCTTCGAAGAATACGCCGCCTTCGGTCGCGGCCATGGCCATGATTTAGCCGACTTTGACCGTTACCACGAAACCCGCGGTCTACGCTGGCCAGTGGTTGAGGGTAAAGAAACCCTGCGCCGCTTCGTTGAAGGCAGCGATCCTTATGTTAAGGCAGGTGAAGGTTTTAAGTTCTACGGTAAACCCGATGGTAAAGCGGTAATTTTCGCCCTGCCTTACGAACCAGCAGCGGAAGAGCCTAACTCAGAATACGATCTGTGGATGTCTACCGGCCGCGTGCTCGAACACTGGCATACAGGTTCGATGACCGCCCGTGTACCTGAGCTCTATCGCGCCTATCCTGATGCACAAATCTTTATGCATCCTGAAGACGCTAAGGCCCGAGGTCTGCAACGTGGTGATGAAGTGATCGTGGCATCTCCCCGTGGTGAGGTCAAAACCCGTGTCGAAACCAAAGGCCGAAACAAACCGCCACGCGGCGTGGTGTTTATGCCCTTCTTCGATGCGCGTCAGTTAGTCAACAAGTTGATTCTGGATGCTACCGATCCACTGTCAAAAGAAACTGACTTTAAGAAGTGCCCAGTAAAAGTGATGAAGGCCTAAGCCCTCATTTGATAGCGATAAGCGTATTTGAAAGCGATTAAGGAGTCTAAGGTGAGTCAGCAAGTGAAGAGTCCATTCACAGTTAAACAAGTCAACCGTCGCCAGTTTTTGGCCACGACGGCTAAGGCTGGCTGTGTGATGGGGCTTGTGGGATTAGGCTTGACGGCCACGGCAAAAAGCCAAGGTCAACTCGCCTCCCAAGCTTGCAGACCGCCGGGAGCCCTTGAAGAAAGCGATTTTCTCTCGGCCTGCGTGCGCTGCGGTTTGTGTGTTGAGGCTTGCCCTTACGACACGCTAACACTGGCACGTTGGTTCGATGGAGCCGCCACTGGCACGCCATTCTTTACCGCAAGACGCATTCCCTGCGAAATGTGTGAGGATATTCCCTGCATCAAAGCCTGCCCATCGGGTGCGCTTGATCCTCAACTTGAGCACATTAGCGATGCCAAAATGGGTATTGCGGTACTGATCGATGAGAAAAATTGCCTGAACTTTAAGGGATTACGCTGCGATGTTTGTTATCGGGTTTGTCCGTTAATCGACAACGCCATCACCTTAGAACGCCAACGCAATCAACATAGCGATCACCACGCCATGTTCTTACCCACAGTCAACAGTGATACCTGCACGGGTTGTGGCAAATGCGAGCACGCCTGCGTACTCGATACCGCCGCCATAAAAGTCTTACCGACGGCATTAGCACTCGGTAAGGCAGCGGAGCATGACACTTATCTCAACACCGAGGAAACCACCTTAGAGATGTTGAATAAGGGGCTGACGTTATGAGCAATGAGTCTATGAGTAACAAGTCTATAAGTCATAAGACAATGAACTCAAAAGCCCGCATGCAAGGCGAGCATGCCGCCGCCATTGCAGAACTCGGTTGGTTTGGCGCACACAAATATTTGCTACTACGCCGCGCAGTGCAATGCGGCTTGTTAGGGCTATTTGCACTGGGGCCGCTACTAGGGATTTGGTTATTTAAGGGTAATTTATCGGCCAGTTTACTGCTCGATACCATTCCCTTTGCCGATCCGCTAGTGAGCTTACAAATGCTCATTAGCGGGCATATTCCCGAGCTTAGCCTATTGATAGGTGCAACCTTGGTCATACTGTTTTATGCCCTCGCCGGTGGCCGGGTGTTTTGCAGTTGGGTGTGTCCCGTCAATCTGGTCACCGATACCGCAAGCTGGCTCAGACGTAAACTAAACCTCCCTCGCACCAGCGAGTTACCGCGTAATTTACGTTATTACCTGCTGGCACTCGTGCTGTTATTGCCACTGCTCACGGGCAACTTGATTTGGGAATGGATTAATCCCGTCCCCTTAGTCTATCGCGCCGTGCTATTTGGCAGTCTCAGTGGTTTATGGATCTTAGCGGCGATATTTCTGCTGGATCTGTTTATCGCCGAGCGCGCTTGGTGTGGCCACCTGTGTCCAACAGGCGCCCTATTTGGCTTAATCGGCAAATGGAGCCCCATCAAAATTGTTGCCAGCAAAGCCAGTGCCTGTGATAACTGCATGGACTGCTTTGCTGTTTGCCCTGAACGCCAGGTATTAAAGCCAGCGTTAAAAGGGCAAAACCCGGTGATCACTAGCCCAGACTGCACCCAATGCGGCCGCTGTATCGATGTCTGCGCACAACGCGTATTTCGCTATCAAACACGTTTTACGGCCACTCAGGCTCAACTTAGTTCAGGCGATTCGACCGATTGTCACTCGCCATCAACCACTTCACCAATTCGTCAACACATTGCCCCCAAGGCGGAGAATGACCAATGAAAAAAATACTCACCTTAGCCGCGATTGTATTAGCCATCGGCGGCTGCTCAGGCCAACAAGCAGACTCTCAAGCAACACCAGTCAATATCAAATCCCTCGCCGGCGATAGCGCGGTGACCGATATTCGCCCCGCTGATGCTATGCCCGTTTACCCAGCTCGCGGTAAGGCGTTGGAACGCAGTTTTACTGACCAACCGCCACTCATCCCCCATAAGGATGATTACAAAATAACCTTAGATAAAAATGGCTGTTTAACTTGCCATAGCTGGGATAAAGCCCCACGGATGAAAGCCACACCAGTGGCGAAATCCCACGTTATCGACGATAAGGGCACGCTCAATGGCCATAATTATTTCTGCACCCAGTGCCATGTTGCACAAGCAGAAAACAAAGCGCCTTTAGTTGATAATAAGTTCTCAACTCAGTAAAACAATCCTCCCCTGCCCGCACCAAAGCCACTGATCATCCAGTGGCTTTTTATTATCCATAACAAAATTAGAGATAAACTTAAAAACTCAGTGGGGGAGATGTTGGACGAACTGAAAAATAAGCAGACGGGACAATAGATAAAATACGGAAAAGTAAAAACCCAGCCTAGGCTGGGTTAACTTGTTGTTTTGCTTTATGCAAATCACCCGCCGGAGCCGTTACTCTTGTTTGCGCTGCCTTTGCTGTTTGCACATTCTTTGTTTCAGGCATCGCCGCCTGCCACAAAGCACCTACCCATAAACTTGACGTTGACTTCATGACCAAATCTCCTGTTCTGTTAACAAGTTCAAAGTAATACTTAGACCATCATCAGTAAAATGAATTAACGCCATACAATGGATTCCATTTGAGCATGAACATTCCAATCAAGACCTTACAATGTTTTCTGATCTTAGTTGAAACGGAAAACTTCACCCGTGCAGCACAAAAATGCTTTATCACTCAACCAACGCTCAGCAAAATCATCCAAAGGCTTGAAGAAAGCGTAGGAGAAACCCTGCTGATCCGTAACAATCAAAAGGTGGAGCTAACCCAAGCAGGGCAGCTGTTTGAACGCAGTGCGCGGGAGATCCTCGGGCAATGGCATAGATTGCAGGAGGATATGAGTAACTTAAGCGGCCTAAAATCGGGGCGGCTTAGACTCGGTGTCTGCCCCATGATGAGTAGCTTAATTATTGGATTACTGACGAGCTATCGTAAGCGTTATCCTGGGGTTGAACTACAAATGTATGAATACGGGGGATTTGGCTGCGAGCAGGCACTGCTAAATAACAGTTTAGATATTGCCTTTACTGCGTTACCCACAACCCATGAGACTGAGCTAGTCAACCAGCCGCTGACAAAATATCCTCTGTTAGCTTGCCTGCCTGATGGACACCCGCTTGCGGCTAAGTCATATCTCAACTGGCAAGATTTTGAAGCTTATCCGTTTATTCTCTATAATGAGGACTTCTCACTTGCCAAATTGATAACTCGCCTCAGCCGTAAGGCTGGCGTGCAATTAAATATCGCCTTTCGCAGTGGTCAATGGGACTTTCTTGCAACCATGGTTGAAGCCGACATGGGACTGGCCATATTACCCGAACCTATTTGCCAAAAACTCAGTCACAGCAAACTAGTCTTTAGACCGATGCAACCGGCATTAACTTGGGATTTAGCCCTGATTTGGCGGCAGAACTTACCGTTAACTCCCGCGGCAAATGCTCTACTGGAATTAAGTAAACAAAAAGCGTGAATGCTGACTCGTCAACCTATCGTCAACCAGTGCATCGCCCATAAAAAAACCGCTGCTAGCCTAGGCTTAGCAGCGGTTTCTATTTAGAGGAAGTTAAGAATTACTTCTTAGCTTCAGCAGCTTTACGCTCTTTAACTTGCTCAACAACTTTGTCCGCAACACTGTTTGGACATGGGCTGTAGTGTGAGAACTCCATAGAGAACTGACCACGGCCTGAAGTCATTGTACGCAGAGTACCGATGTAACCGAACATTTCTGATAACGGTACGTCAGCCTTAACGCGAACACCAGTTACACCAGCAACTTGGTCTTTGATCATACCGCGACGACGGTTTAAGTCACCGATTACGTCACCCACGTTGTCATCAGGGCTGAACACGTCAACTTTCATGATAGGCTCAAGCAGTTGTGGTTTAGCTTTAGCCATAGATTGACGGAATGCCGCTTTAGCAGCGATTTCGAACGCGATAGCTGAAGAGTCAACTGCGTGGTAAGCACCGTCAGTCAGTTCAAACTCAACGTCTAACACTGGGAAGCCAGCGATAGTACCGGTGTTCATCATGCTCGCGAAGCCTTTTTCAACTGCTGGCCAGTATTCCTTAGGAACGTTACCACCGACAACTGAAGACTTGAACACGAAGCCAGAGTTTGGCTCACCTGGGCGGATGATGTATTCGATCTTACCGAATTGACCTGAACCACCAGATTGTTTCTTGTGGGTGTATTGGTCTTCAACCATTTGAGTAATGGTTTCACGGTATGCTACTTGTGGTTCACCCACGATCAGCTCAACACCGTAAGTACGCTTCAGGATGTCCACTTTAATGTCTAAGTGCAGTTCACCCATACCTTTAAGAATGGTTTCACCTGAATCTTCGTCAGTTTCTACGCGGAAAGATGGATCTTCTGCGATCATCTTACCGATAGCGATAGCCATCTTCTCGCTGCCGCCTTTATCTTTTGGTGCTACTGCGATAGAGATAACTGGCTCTGGGAACACCATGGCTTCAAGAGTACATGGGTGCTTAACATCACACAGAGTGTGACCAGTTTGTACGTTCTTCATACCCACGATAGCGATAATGTCACCAGCTTCTGCTGATTCAATTTCGATACGATCGTTTGCAAGCATTTCGCACATACGGCCGATACGCTCAGTCTTACCAGTTGCACTGTTAAGAATGGTGTCACCTTTCTTCAGACGACCAGAGTAAATACGTACGAAGGTCAGGGCGCCGAAACGGTCGTCCATGATCTTGAACGCTAATGCTTTTAAAGACTCGTCAGCAGAAACGATTGCGTATTCGCCAGTTTCGTTGCCTTCTTCGTCAGTTAAAGGTTGTGGATCAACTTCGTTTGGTGCTGGCAGGTAGTCAACAACCGCGTCTAAAACCAGTTGCATACCTTTGTTCTTAAACGCTGAACCACAGAATGTTGGGAAGAATGCCATAGTACGAGTACCCTTACGGATACAACGCTTCAGGTCTTCAATAGATGGCTCTTCGCCTTCCATGTAAGCTTCCAGCAGATCGTCATCTTGCTCAACAGCCGTTTCGATCAGCTGTTCACGGTATTCTTCAACTAAGTCAACCATGTCAGCAGGGATCTCTTGGATAGAGTAGTTTTCTGGTAAACCAGTTTCATCCCACACGTAAGCTTGGCGAGTTAACAGGTCAACAACACCACAGAACTCATCTTCAATACCGATTGGCAGAACCATAACCAATGGTGTAGCAGCTAAGACGTCTTTAGTCTGCTTAACAACGCGTAAAAAGTCAGCACCCATACGGTCTAACTTGTTTACGAAGATGATACGAGCAACTTCAGATTCGTTAGCATAGCGCCAGTTAGTTTCTGATTGCGGCTCAACACCACCAGAACCACAGAATACAGCGATACCGCCGTCAAGAACCTTCAGAGAACGGTAAACTTCAACTGTGAAGTCAACGTGCCCAGGGGTATCAATAACGTTGAAACGGTGATCTTTCCAGAAACAGCTTACTGCTGCTGATTGAATAGTAATACCGCGCTCAGCTTCCTGAACCATGAAGTCTGTTGTAGATTCACCGTCGTGGGTTTCACCAGCTTTGTGAATTCTACCAGTTAGCTTAAGAATACGCTCGGTGGTCGTGGTTTTACCCGCGTCAACGTGAGCGAAGATACCAATGTTTCTGTATTTGGATAATTCGGTCATGATTCAACTTTAATGATTAGTTTAAGAAGTAGACGGAGTATGCGACAAACCACCGACACACCGCACATCAGATTATTTTAGGCGCATATTGTAAATTGGAACCCCGCTCTTCGCAAATGGCTCTTGCAATTTTTCACGATAAAGTCGCGGAAAAAATTAAAAAAAAATAAGAAAAATGCATTAAAACAATTAAATAAAAAAATTTAGCTCAGTTTTCAAACAATTAGTAAAAAGCCTAAAAATAAGCGTTTTTTTACCGATATTGCAGATTTCTCATACTTTAAGGACTCACAAATGGCAAAAGACCAGCCCAATGCAACCTCAATACAAACTTCAACTCAGGTTAAAACTCGGTTTAACCTAAAAGTTGATTAGCATAAATGTGAAATTGATCGAGTAAAGTGTCAATGGGCTTAGCAATGCATCTAATTTCGCAAACTAAGCATTGGATTCATCAATACAAATCTGATTTCTGCCCAAGGCTTTCGCTTGATACAATGCTTTATCTGCTCGTTCAAAGCAGGACTGCATTGGTTCATTACTCGCTAATTTGGCAATCCCAAAACTACAGGTGAGCCGCACATCACCACTAAAGCGATAATCCTTAATCGCCGCAGCAATCCGCTGGCACAATGAGTTAACTAAAGTAATTGAAGTCTGATGGCAAAGGATAACGAACTCTTCACCTCCCCAACGGGCAACAACATCTGATTCACGCACACAATGCTGCAGCACTGTAGACAGCTCCATCAAAATATTATCTCCGACGGTATGACCTAAGGTGTCATTAATCTCTTTAAAGAAATCGATATCTAACATGACAAGGCAGATGCTACTTTCTGTTGCGGTCTCAGAACGATGCTCATGCACAAACTGGCGGTTAAAGTAATGGCGATTATAGAGTTTGGTGAGCGGATCATGGGTAGATAAAAACTCGAGTTCAGTATTGGTTTGTTCTAATTGCCGACGTAGGGCTTCAAGCTGTGTATTTTTATCGGTTAAGCGTCGATTATAGCGACTGATAAAATAAGTCCGAGTCGCAAGTAAAAATATCACCAGCAGAGTGCCTGCAATCACTTGATAGATAAGCCAATAGTTAGTCTCATCGATAACAGTAATATTGTTCCATTTCTGGTAAATCCTAATTCGCTCAAGCTCATCAACATCATCAAGTACTTGATTAAGTATCGGCAGCAGTGCTTCATGGCCTAAACTCACTCCCATGCGTAGTTCATCTTCTGGCCCGCCCCACCCCGCAATTTTAAGATGGTTAAAACCTGTCTGCTGAATATAAGCATTCACCGAAAACATTGACCCAACAAATAAATCAGCGCGCTTATCGAGCACAGCCTCGAGTCCCGCTGGTTCACTGGCCACTTCGATGATTTTGACTCTAGGGTAATATTGCTGAATATACTCAGCGAGACGATAACCTTTAGGCACGGCTAATGTTCGTGAGCCTATGTTTTCAAATCCTTGTAAAAATGGCTGTTCTTTTAGCGAAACCAACACATTTGGCGAGTGAAAATACACATGGCTAAAATGTAAAAATTGCTCTCGGGTAGCGGTTTTGTTCAACATTGGAGTTAAATCACAGCGCCCAGTTTGTAAAAAATTAAGGGTTTCAGACCAAGATGTTGTGGGAACAAGAATGAATTTAAGGGGAGAATGGGACTCAATGTAACGAATATAGTCCGATGAGACCCCTACATGTTTTCCCTCGCGTATCGCTTCATAGGGCAACCAGTCGGGATCAACACAGTAACGGACTAACTGCCTACTGCTAGCATCGTCATCAGCGGTTTTGAGATAGCGCGAAGCCAAACGCTCTGCACTCACAGTTAAGGGTGAGCATAAACAGAAGAGTACAAACCAAAATCGACAACCCATGTAGCTTCTCAAATACATTCAGTAATTCGCTGACGTAGATAAAAAGTGTATACATAATATTAAGATAATACCAATTCGCTCATCCTAAGCAGGAAAATTCACCGAACCTGCAAAACTTAATCTTGTTACCGATAAAAAAATACCCGCCAAATTGACGGGTATTTCGTTTACTTAATCTATTTTTACAAGATTAATCTTCAACTGGTGACACAACAAAGAGTAGGTCACCTTGCGATACTTGCTGACCATTGCTGTTCAGAATACGCTCGATGCGGTACTTCTTATCCTCAGGATAGAGCACGGCACCTTGGCGGTTAAAGCCAGCCAAGTTAACCTGCGAGAACATCTTCATTGCTTCAGTCAAGGCAAGGGTTTGCTCAACGGTTACAATATCACCTTCTTTAACGAAATCAGGTTCGCCTGGCGCGGGAGACGTATAGAAGATACCAGCGCCTTGCGCTAATACTTTCAGTTCGTTACTTTCGCCAACACGGAGCGACTCAGTATCAACACCAACGGTTTCGGCAGCGGCTTCCATTTCAGCGATCAGCGCTGGAATGTCTAGCTCAGCCATAAAGCGTGGCAGGTAGTTAGTATCGTATACGCCTTCTTTGAAGGTGCCATCGCTTAAGATCAGCTTGAGCAATGGAATGTTAGTCGCGATACCTTTGAGCACTACACTATCGAGATAAGCATGTAGCTTCGCAATAACGTCTTCACGGTTTTCACCGCGCATAATCACCTGAGCAATTAAGCTGTCGTAGTATGGCGAAACTTCTTTACCCGGTGCAGCAATCGAGATGATTTCCACATCTGGATGATCAGGGAATACACATTCGGTGATCTTGCCAGGATTTGGAACCAGTTGCAGGATGCCGTGGCTATCGAGTGCGGCTTTCTCAGCCGTTACACGCACTTCCATCGCATAACCGATTTCTTTCGGCTCTAAATGCTCGATTGAACGACCTGCGGCGATATCAAACTGTGCGCTCACGATATCAATACCAGAAGTCGCTTCAGTTACTGGATGCTCAACCTGCAGACGAGTGTTCATCTCCATGAAGTACACTTCATTTGCGTCTAAGTTGTAGATGAACTCTACAGTACCTGCGCCCATGTAATCGGTCGCATCACCTAAGGCACGGGTGTAATCCAGCACTTGTTTTTTCAGTTCATCTGGCAACATGGTTGAGCCAGACTCTTCAACCACTTTCTGGTTGTTACGTTGTACTGAACAGTCACGTAAACCCAATACTTTAGCGTGACCAAATTGGTCGCGCAGTAATTGCACTTCGATATGACGTAGTGACGTAACATATTTCTCTAAGTACAGGTCGCCGTTACCGAAGGCAGCTGCCGCTTCAGTAGCGGTTTTTTGGAATAAACCAATCATATCCTCAGGACGTTTAACGACCTGAATACCTTTACCACCGCCGCCTTGTACCGCTTTGAGCAGCACTGGGTAACCAATTTCATTGGCCACGTTTACCGCTTGCTCAGCGTTCGTCAGAATACCGTGTGAACCTGGTACCACTGGTACGTTTTGGCTTTGTGAAGTCTTAATCGCGTTCGACTTGTTACCCATAGTCGTCATTGAATGCACGCTAGGGCCCACAAAGTTAACCCCATTATTCACACACAATGCCGCAAATTGTGGACTTTCAGACAGGAAGCCGATACCTGGGTGCAGTGCATCAACTTGCTCGTATTCGGCAACTTTCAACACTGAGTAAGCATTCAGGTAACTTTCGTCAGAGGTGTTACCCCCTAAACAGACTAACTTGTCAGAATCTTTCAGCATATCCGCAGGTACGGCAGTCATGTCAGGATCTGACGCCACTAATACCACGTTGATATCGTTATCGTGGGCCTTACGGATCAACTTAACAGCGGTACAACCACGGGCATGAACCAATACTTTGTTAATTGGTTTCATTAACTTACGAGGATCGTTTTGAACAATCACTTCTTCTTCAACAGGCGCTTCAACAACCAGAGTCGACAGAGCATTGATGATTACGTCATTAATCTTCGCCGTTGGCATTGGCATCAGAGGATCGATGCTCGCCAATTGGTTATCTAAGGTTTCGCTGAATGGGTTGTGGACTAAGCCCGCCATTGCACCTGGTACTTTCGACAAGTAGTTCGACAGAGTCGACGTTGAAGGTAAGTAAGCAGGAACCACCATTTGACCCGCGAATGGCATGTTAGTACCAGACAGGTAATAGGTTTGCACTAATGGGTGAGTCACGAAACTCGCTTGCGCACCACCGGTACAGTCACCAAAACCAAACATCAGTACTGGCAACTCGTTATCACGGATAAAGCGTGTGATACGGTCGTTCACAACAGCCATTGAGAACAGAGCCGCAGCACCTTCTTTAGTCTGCATACCGCCAGAGCTGATAAAACAAACTACTGGCAATTTACGCTTAGCACATTCGATCAGCAGCGCAGAGAATTTCTCGGCACTCGCCATATCGAAGGCACCCGCTTGGAATGCAGTGTTAGATACCGCCAGACCCACACGGACTTTTTGTCCCTTTTCTTTAAAGTCAGCAATACCGGTGATCAGACCGCAAGGACGAATACCTTTATCTAACGCATCTTCAATGGATAAACGGAAACCAGGGAAGTTGAGCAAGTTAGCCGACATTTTGTCGCCATTGATTTCGTCGAAATTAGTGAAAAATTGCTTAATCACATTTTCCCACGTCATCTTGCCAGTACGTTTTTCGTCACGTAATACTTTTTGGATCAGTAAGTCCTGATAACCCATGGTCAAGCGGTTCCAGAAGTCCTTACGACGACCGATACGCACAGGGTTAATCGCGCCAGTGTACTTGCTGTGGTCGCTTTCACTGTCGAAGTATTCAGGCAATAAACGTTCGAAGAAGTAAGTCAGGATAACGAATAAACTGTCGTTAAGTTGTGGGAAGCCCACACTCTTCCAC